>NZ_LMIS01000001.1:1205897-1507371 GCF_001428805.1 Aeromicrobium sp. Root236
TAGGCCGAGGAGTCGGCGCGCTCCATCGGGCCGTCCCAGGTGTCCGGCAACGGCACCGGGACGCCCGGCGCGAGCTTGCGCGTGATCTCGTCGAGCGCACGCTCGGAGTCACCGACCCACAGGTGCTTGGCACCGTCGACCGCGATGACCTCGGCCTGCGGGATCGCGGCGAAACGCTCGCGCGCCTCGGGCGGCTGCAGGTAGTCGTCGTGCTCCGGCACCAGAGCGGTGACGGGCTTGCCGGAGTCGGCCCAGGCCGCGAGGTGCTCAGGCGTCGAGAAGCGCAGCGGCGGCGACAGCAGGACGGCGCCTTCGACGGCCGGCTCGAGGCCGTACATCAACGCCAGGTCCGTGCCGAACGACCAGCCGACGAGCCACAGGTGCGGCAGGTCCGCGAACTCGGCGTACTCGACAGCGGCGGCGACGTCGAAGCGTTCACCGACGGCGTTGTCGAACGCTCCCCCGCTGGTGCCCTGCACGCTGGACGTGCCGCGGGTGTTGAAGCGCAGCACCGCGATGCCGGCCAGCGCAGGCAGCCGGTAGGACGCCTTGCGGAACAGGTGGCTGTCCATCATGCCGCCATGCGTCGGCAGCGGGTGCAGGCAGATCATCGTCGCGACCGGCTCGCGGTCGGGCGGCAGGGCCAGCTCGCCCACGAGGCTCAGGCCGTCTGCCGTCTCCAGCGTGATCTGTTCACGACGGGCGGGCAGCACGGAGTTGCCGCGGATCTTCTCGGTCATGGGGTCCTCAGTGCTTCCTGGCCCAGCAGGCGGTGTGCCAGTGCCGGCGCTCATCGATGGCCGCCTCGCTGAGCAGCGCCTTCTGGACCGGCCAGGCCACGACGTGCGGCGTCGCTGGGCGGATCAGCCGGGCACAGCCGGGGCAGCGATAGTCCTTGGCTGCCCCCGAGCCGCGGAGCTGTCGTACGTACCAGGAGCCGTCGGCCTTGTCCTCGACCTGCTCGGTCGTCGTCCGCAGCGGCGGGTGCGCACGGTGGGCGACGCGGCGACGGGACATGCCTCCAGTCTACGGAGGAGGTCCCGCCGACAGGGGCGCCGGTTAAGCGAGCGGGGCGCAGGTGGCGGGCTGGCAAGGCATGGGGGTCCCCCCACGAGCTCTGCGAGTAGGGGGCGGAGGGAGGCGCACCGGGGTTGTGCGGCGACCGACGACAACGCCGTCAGGACGCTGCATGCGGCTCGCGAGTCAGGCGACGCTCTCTGTCGGCGGGAGCTCTAGGTGCAGTAGCGACGGATCGAGCCTTCGCTGGCGCTCGAGGCCTTGATGGCCTCGTCGAACGTCAGCACCGAGACCTCGTTGCGCCCGCGCTGGAACAGCACCACGTCGGTGAGCGTGGGCTTGGGGCTGCAGGTGAGCCCCGCGGACTCCTGCGCCGACACCGCGACCGACAGCGCCGTCTGGGCGCTCTTGCTGTCCAAGGTCAGCGACGTCGACGTGCCGTAGCGGCTCGAGAACGACGAGAGCGCGACGTAGCCGACGAGTAGGCCGACAGCGCACACGATCGCCGCCCGGCGCACGGTGCGTGCGGCGACGAACACGAGCGACGTGCTGATCATCGGTGCTCCTGTCCATACCCTCTGGACAGAGCAACGAGGTGATCACGCCATGGTTATCGGCACGGCGGGAAAAAGAACTTTGCCCGGAATGCCGTAACTTTTGGCTGCTCAGTACGTGTGGAAGCCCGCCCCGGTCTTGCGGCCGAGCTTTCCGTCGGCGACCAGCTTCTGCAGGGTCGGCGCGGGCAGCCAGCCGGCGTGGCCGAACGTGCTGACCAACGTCTCCTGGATCGCGAGCGACACGTCGTTGCCGACCACGTCGAGCAGCTCGAACGGGCCCATCGGCAGCTTGGTCGCCTTCATGGCGTCGTCGATCTCGGTCAGCGAGCCGCCGTCGGCCTCGTGCAGCTTGATGGCGTCGTTGAGATAGGGGAACAGCAACGCGTTGACGATGAAGCCGGCACGGTCGCCGCACGACACCGGGTGCTTGCCGGTCGACAGGCAGAGCGCCCGGACGGTCTCGGCAACCTCAGGGGTGGTCTCGTCGGCGGTCACGACCTCGACGAGCTTCATGACGGGTGCGGGGTTGAAGAAGTGCATGCCGATGACGTCCTGAGGGCGCGACGTCACCGCAGCGCACGCGGTGATCGACAGCGACGATGTGGTCGTCGCCAGGATCGCGCCCGGCTTGGCGATGCGGTCGAGGTCGCGGAACAGCTCGAGCTTCACCTCGAGGTCCTCGGCGATCGCCTCGACGATGATGTCGGCGCCCGCGAGGGCCTCCCGCTCCGTCGATCCGCTGAGCCGGCCGAGCACGGCCGACTTGCCGTCCTCGTCGAGCTTGCCGCGCGAGATCGCCTTGTCGAGGCTCTTGGTGATGCGCGCCTGGACGCCGTCGAGCTTGTCGGCGCTGCGGCCGACGTAGACGACGTCGTAGCCGGCCTTGGCGAAGACCTCGACGATGCCGGACGCCATCGTGCCGGTGCCGACGACGCCGACCGTTTCGATGTCGTGGCGCAGCTGCGGAGAGTCGGCCTCGTCGTCGCCGACGGCCTGGGCGAACGTCGTGCTGTCGGCAGCCATCTGGGTCAGGATGCTCACGGGCTGGTGCAGCTCGTCGCCGGTCTCGGCGTAGAGCTTCTCCAGGCCGGTCGCCACGGTCTGCGGACCGAGCGCGTCGATCAGCGCCAGCGGGCCGATCGGGTAGCCGCAGCCGAAGCGCATCGCGGCGTCGATGTCGTCGTGGGTGGCGTAGCCGCTCTCGTACATCGTGGCCGCGTGGTTGAGGTAGGGCAGCAGCAATGTGCGCGCGATGTCGGCGGCGGTGTCGCTCGCGCCCAGTCTCTCGACGATTTCCTGCATGGCTACTCCTGAGTAATAAGCGGGTCGTGTCAGACTAACCTGACCGTGCCGCTGGCTCCATGGGAGAACGATGAATCGACGTATGACGATGGTTACAGCCATCGTGGGCCTCGCTCTGCTAGGGCTCGGGGCCTGTGGCACGAGCGACGAACCGGCTGACAAGCCGACGCCGACCGAGACCACGACGAGCAGCAGCCCGTCCGCTCCGACCTCGGACCCGACCGAGGAGCCGGCGTCAGGTCTCACCGGCGACTGGCACGACGTCGACGCCAAGTGGGTCGTGCACTTCCACGACGACGGCACGTACGTCGAGGACTTCGAGGGCGTCAAGGACTTCCGTGTCGGCACCTACGACATCGACGGCGCGACGGTCTCGCTGATCGGCGACGACGGCAACACCGACAAGGGAACGATCGAGGGCGACACCCTCGTGTTCAAGCTCGGCACGCTGACGAGGATGAGTTGAGGATCGTCATCGCGCGGTGCCAGGTCGACTACGCCGGCCGGCTCGCCGCGCACCTCCCACTCGCCACCCGCCTGATCATGGTCAAGAACGACGGATCGGTGCTGATCCACTCCGACGGCGGCTCCTACAAGCCGCTCAACTGGATGAGCCCACCGTGCACGCTGCGCGAGGGCCTCGCAGACGACGGGGTCACCGAGTGGACCGTCACGGCCGGCAAGACCGACGACACGCTGCGCATCCGCATCGAGGAGGTCCTGCACGACTCGGCGCACGAGCTCGGCGTCGACCCGGGCCTGCAGAAGGACGGCGTCGAGAAGCACCTCCAGGAGCTGCTGGCGGAGCACACCACGGCGCTCGGACCCGGCATGAGCCTCGTACGCCGGGAGTACATGACCGCGATCGGTCCCGTCGACCTGCTGTGCAAGGACGCCGCCAACGGCTCCGTCGCGGTCGAGATCAAGCGTCGCGGCGACATCGACGGTGTCGAGCAGCTGACCCGTTACCTCGAGCTCATGAACCGTGACCCGTCGCTGCGGCCCGTGCGCGGCATCTTCGCAGCTCAGGAGATCAAGCCGCAGGCGCGCACGCTCGCCACCGATCGCGGCATCGAGTGCGTCGTCGTCAACTACGACGAATTGCGTGGCATCGACGACCCGTCATTGCGACTGTTCTAGGCGGGACCGGAGAATCTGCTTTTGTCCGGTTATGGGCGGACAAGACCAGATTCGCGAGTCGGCTCACTGCAGGGGGACGTTGAAGAACGTCGTGCCGAGCTGCTCCCAGCGGTCGACCTCGCACCCGTTCGTACGTGTGAAGGTCGCATCGACCTTGTCACCCTCGTAGGTGCCCGTGACCGTCGCCGTCTGCGGGCCGCCGTAGAGCTCGGTGCACACCTGGTCCTTGGGGACCGGCTCGAAGACCTCGGCGCCGGCGGCATCGAGGGCTGCGCACGCCTCGGCCGGCTGCGGATGGTTGCCGCCCGGCGGGTCGCACGTCAGCGTGTAGGTCTCGGGGTCCGCGCCCTTGTCGGACACCAGGATGATCTTGAGCGCGGTGCCCGAGGACGACGCGTCGCTCCCGGCATCCTTGCCGCACGCCGAGAGCGCCGCCGCGAGGACGGCGACGACAACGAGGAAGGTCCTAGGCACCGGCGATCGGCGGGGCCGTGGGATCGCTCTCGGGGCTCGGCTCCTCGCGGGCGACCCAGTCCTCGATGCGCTCGTAGTCGTCCTTGGACCGCGTGACGACAGCCAGCAGGTCGCTCATCTTGGAGACCTCTTCGACCTGCTCCTTGATGAACCACTGCATGAACTGGTCGGAGGCGAAGTCATTGTTGTCACGGGCGATCCGGGTCAGCTCGTTGATCTGCTCCGTGACGCGCTTCTCCTGTGCGAGCGCCGCGGCGACCGGCTCGACGACGTCGGTGAAGTCGACCTTGGGGGCCTCGAGCGCGGGGATCACCGGCGTCTCGTCGGCGTCGAGGAGGTACTGGACCATCATCATCGCGTGGTCGCGTTCCTCGAGGGCCTGCTGGTAGAACAACGCCGCCATCTGCGGCATCGTCAGCGCGTCGTAATAGGTCGCGATCGCGACGTACTGCTGGTGCGCGCCGAACTCGTACCCGAGCTGCTCGTTGAGCTTTGCGACGAATGCTGGTGCTGCCATGTGTCCCGTGTCCCACTCTCTCGTCTTAGGCGAGGCTCACCTCACACTGATATCCTAGGCCCGTGCCCCCGACACCCAAGAAGAAGTGCTGCAGCAGCAAGCCTGCCTGCAAGCGGTGTCCCATCCGCATGATGAAGAAGGGCACCCTCCCCGAGGGCTACACCGTCAAGAAGCGCAAGCTCGTCAAGGTCAAGAAGAAGGACAGGACCAAGCACAAGATCGCCGCCTGAGCGGTAGCCCGAGCCTAGGGCAACCACGCAGGGGCGACCACGAAGGTGTGGCTGCCCAAAGTCATCCCTCGGTCGGACGTCCGGCGGCGCGCGGCTCACTAGGGTGAGACCCATGCGTGAGCGATCCGACCTGTGGCGCCGCATCGACACGCTGTGGCAGGACGTCGGGCTCACCGGCATGGTGCTGTTCATCCCACTCGCCTCGTACGTGTTCACCGGCACCGCCCAGCAGCTCCTCGACATCGCGCTGATCCTGCCCCTGGTGCTGCGCCGGCGGGCTCCGGTGCTGACCTTCACGGTCATCTGCCTCCTGCTCCTGGCGCAGGCCGTGGCGTTCGACACGCCTCGTTACGGCGACGTCGCCCTCCTGATCGCCCTGCACGCCGTCGCCGCGTACGGTCCGACGTGGGCGGTCCGTGCGTCGCTGGCCACCGGCATCCTCGGCGCTGCGGTCGCGGGCGCACGGTGGTCGCCCTCGATCACGGACGTCGCCCAGGTCATCAGCTACTTCGTGCCCTTGTCGGCGCTGGTGCTGGCCGCCTGGATGCTGGGCTACCTGGCGCGCACCCGTCGGGCGTACGTCGCAGGGCTCGAGGAGCGGGCCGAGCAGCTCGAGCGTGACGCGGCACAACAGGCCCAGATCGCGACCGCCGCCGAGCGCGCCCGCATCGCCCGAGAAATGCACGACGTCGTGGCCCACAGCCTGTCGGTCATGGTGGTCCAGGCCGACGGGGCCTTGTACGCCGCCGAGAAGCGGCCCGAGGTCGCGGTCGAGACGCTGCGGACGATCTCGGAGACCGGCCGCTCGTCGCTGACCGAGATGAGGAAGCTGCTCGGCATCCTCCGTGACGACGACGGCGAGACTCCCTTGGCACCGGTACCGGGCGCGACCGACATCCACGGCCTCGTCGAGGGGCTGCGGGCGAGCGGCCTGGTCATCGAGCTCGACGTGCTCGGCGACCTCGGCCGGCTCGACGCGGCCACCGGCCTGACGGTCTACCGGATCGTGCAGGAGGCGCTCACCAACACCCTCAAGCACGCAGGTCCGGGCGTCACGGCCTCGGTCGACCTGCGGGTCACCCAGGACTCCGTGCGCATCCAGGTCGACGACGACGGGCGCGGCGGCACGGCTGCCGACGACGGCCAGGGGCACGGGATCCTCGGCATCCGCGAGCGCATCGCCGTCCACGCCGGCGAGGTCGAGGCCGGGCCGCGTCCCGGCGGCGGCTTCCGGGTCAAGGCCGTCGTCCCGGTGGCAACATGATCCGGGTGTTCCTGGTCGACGACCAGCAGCTCGTACGAGCCGGGTTCCGCATGTTGATCGAGTCGCAGGACGACATGACGGTCGTCGGCGAGGCCGGCAACGGCGCGGAGGCGGTCGAGCTCCTCTCCGTCACCGCGGCCGACATCGTGCTGATGGACGTCCGCATGCCGCGGATGGACGGGGTCGAGGCCACCCGCGTGCTGGCCGCGAGGTCCGACCAGCCACGCGTCGTGGTGCTCACGACGTTCGACCTCGACGAGTACGTCTACAACGCGCTGCGCGCCGGTGCCTCGGCATTCCTGCTCAAGGACGCCCAGCCGGAGACCCTCCTCGGCGCGATCCGCGACGTCCACGGCGGTGACGCGGTCGTGGCACCGAGCGTCACGCGACGCATGCTGGAGCGCTTCCTCGATGCCTCCGACGCGCCGGACCCGGACGACGACGACCGGCTGGCCGCCCTCACCGCCCGCGAGCGCGAGGTGCTCGAGCTGATCGCGCGTGGCCGGTCGAACACCGAGATCGCGACCGGGCTCTACCTCGCCGAGGCGACCGTCAAGACCCACGTCGGGCGCATCCTCGCCAAGACCGGGTCCCGCGACCGCGTCCAGCTCGTGGTGCTGGGATACGAGTCCGGTCTGGTCAGTCCCGGCGCCCCCTGACGTACGACTCCGGTATGACCCGACGTCGGCAGGTCCCGTCCGCGGACTGACGATTCGCGGTCCGCCGATTCCTAGCGTGGTGAGCACACCCGGACGACCACCACAGGAGCAGGCATGACGGTCCTCGACCCACCCACCACGATCCCCGCGATCGCCGCACGCGCGGCCGGGCTCACCAAGACGTACGGCAGCGGCGAGGCACAGGTGCACGCGCTCGCCGGCGTGGACCTGACGATCGAGACGGCGAAGTTCACCGCGATCATGGGACCCTCGGGCTCCGGCAAGTCGACGCTGATGCACTGCCTCGCCGGCCTCGACCAGGCCACCTCCGGCGAGGTGCAGGTCGGCGACCTGATGCTGACCTCGCTGTCCGACAACGAGCTGACCCGCTTCCGCCGCCGGCACGTCGGCTTCGTGTTCCAGGCCTTCAACCTGCTGCCGATGCTGACCGCCAAGCAGAACATCCTGCTGCCGCTGGACCTCGCCGGCACGGACCCGGACTGGACCTGGTTCGACGAGCTCATCGAGGTGCTGGGACTCGGCGAGCGACTCGGCCACCGGCCCAGCCAGCTGTCCGGCGGCCAGCAGCAGCGCGTCGCGATCGCCCGCGCGCTCATGAGCCGGCCGACGATCGTGTTCGCCGACGAGCCCACCGGCAACCTCGACAGCCGCTCGAGCGCCGAGGTGCTGGGCTTCCTGCGCCGTTCGGTGCGCGAGCTCGGGCAGACGACCGTGATGGTCACGCACGAGCCGAGCGCCGCGGCGTACGCCGACCGGGTCGTGCTGATCGCCGACGGCCGCGTCGCGACCCAGATCGACAACCCGACGCAGGACAGCATCCTTGATGCCCTCCGCCGGATCGGAGGCTGAGCCGTGCGACACGTCGTCCTCGCCTCGATGGGCACGTACGCCCGCCGCTACGTCGCGGCGCTCGTCGCCGTCCTCATCGCCACGGCCTTCATCGTCGCGATCAACACCTTGAGCTCGGCCGCCCGCGAGGGCGCCAACGAGACCGTCGGCAGGCAGTACCGCGGCGCGGACGTTGCCGCGACCGACGCCACCGGCCCACGCCAGTACGCCGAGCTGCGCACCCGTGCGCTGGCAGACCCGGACGTGACCGCCGCCGCGGTCAACTGGCGCGGCTGGACCGACGTGACCCTGTCGCGCGGCCCCCAGATGGTGTCGCTCGGCAGCGTGGCGACGGATCGCCACCTGCGCTGGCAGGAGACGCGTACGGGTCGCCTGCCCACCGCCAACGGCGAGATCGCCATCTCGTCGTCATGGGCGCGGCGCCACCACGTCCGACCAGGTGACTCGGTGCGGATGGACGTCGGCGCCACGTCCCGGACGTTCACGGTGACCGGCATCGTCGACGACCAGGACGGCCCGCTGCGGTCGGTCCTCTACCTGCCCGAGCGCACCTTCCCCGGCCTCGGGGACATCGGTGAGCAGATCGACGAGGTGTTCGCCGTCTCCGGCGATCCCGCCGCCGTCGCCTCGCGGCTCGATCGCGTCACCAGCGGCGTCAAGATCGGCACCGCCGACGCGTACGAGCGCACGCTCCGCCTTCGGGCGACGAACGGCATCGACATCTTCCAGAAGCTCATCCTCGTGTTCGCCGCCATCTCGCTGTTCGTGGGGGCTCTGGTCATCGCCAACACGTTCACGATCCTGCTGGCCCAGCGCGCCCGAGACCTGGCGTTGCTGCGCTGCGTCGGTGCCGTACGCGCCCAGGTCGCCAGGTCGGTCGTCGCCGAAGGACTCGTGATCGGCGCCATCGGTGCCGCGCTCGGCGTGGTGACCGGATTCGTCATCGCCGTAGGGGGCAAGGCGGCGATCGGCCACTGGTCACCGTCGACGCCCATGGGTGGGGCCACGCTCACCGTGGGCGCGGTGCTGCTGCCGGTGCTGCTCGGCATCGCCGTGACGGTCGCCGCGTCGTACGTGCCCGCCCGGCGAGCCGGCCGGCAGTCCCCCCTGGCCGCGCTCCAGCCGCAGGAGGCGGTCCACGTTCGCACGAAGGCCGGCGCATTGCGCCTCGTCACTGCAGCCGGTTTCCTGCTGATCGGCACCGCCGGACTCCTGCTCGGCCTGCAGAGCCAGCTGCTCGCGGGGCTGGTCGGCGGGATGTTCTCGTTCGTCGGCGTGCTGCTGCTGACGCCCGTTCTCGTGCCTGCCGCGATACGCATGGCCGGCCCGCTCGCTCGTCGAGCCGGAGTGCCCGGACGCCTCGCTCACGGCAACTCGATGCGCAACCCACGGCGTACGGCGGCCACGTCCACCGCGCTGCTGATCGGCGTCACCCTGATCACCTCGGTGGTGGTGGGCTCGGCGTCGATCTCCCGCAAGGTCAACACCTCGTTGGACAGCAACCACCCGGTCGACCTCATCGCAGAGTCGACGAAGGGCTCGCTGCCACAGGGCCTCGCCGCCAAGCTCTCCGCCGTCGACGGGGTGAGCCGCGCGATCGAGCTGCCCGGCATCGATGCGCGGGTCGGCGACGAGACGATGACGGTCCTCGGCGCCGACCGGGCCGCACGTGCTCTCGTGCGCGGCGGCGCGCTGCCGGACCTCGGCCCGAACGACGTCATGATCTCGGGCGGCACGGGCAACGTGGCCTCAGGCGACACGATCACCATCACGGCCGGCCACGCGATGCGGGAGCTCAACGTCCGGTACGCCGCCGGACTCGGCGACGCCGCGATCGTCAGCCGGGCGACGCTCGAGTCGCTGGGCGGGACGGCGTCGCCTCGAGCGGCCTGGGTACGTGCCACCGACGGCGCCGACTCGAGCGCCGTCACGTCCGATGTCGCCTCGATCGCGAAGGCGTCGGACCTCGACCTCACGGGCGGCCTGCCGGAGCGCGCCGACATCCTCAAGCTGCTGGCGATCGTGCTCGCCGTCACCGTGGGGTTCCTGGCGATCGCCGTGCTGATCGCCCTGATCGGGGTCAGCAACACGCTGAGCCTCTCGGTGCTCGAACGCGTACGGGAGAATTCGCTGCTGCGCGCCATGGGGCTGGAGCGATCGGGCCTGCGGGCCATGCTGGCGATCGAGTCGCTCCTGATGGCGGGCGTGGCGGCCGTGCTCGGCATCGGGCTCGGCACCCTCTATGCGTGGTTCGGCGTCAAGACGCTCGCGGACGGCATCTTCGGCTCGGCGCCGGATCTCACGGTGCCGTGGACCCAGATCGGGCTGATCTTCCTGGTCGCCGCCGCGGCCGGGTTGCTCGCCTGCGTGCTGCCGGCGCGACAGGCCGCACGGATCGCTCCGGCGGCCGGTCTGGTCGCCGACTGATTCCCGCCGGAGGCGAGGAGGGACCGGGTCGTACGGTTGTCGTCATGACCGAACTCGCAAACCAGGCCCAGACCCTCCTCGCCCTCCACACGGACCCCCAGCTGCTCAAGGTCGTCAACGTGTGGGACGCCATCAGTGCCCGTGTCGTCTCCGAGGTCGAGGGCGTCACGGCCCTCGCCACGGCGAGCCACTCGATCGCCGCGGCATACGGATACGCCGACGGTGAGAACATCCCCGTCGAGCTCATGATCGAGGCCGTCGGCGGCATCGTCGCGGCCACCGACCTGCCCGTCACCGCAGACCTCGAGGCCGGATACGGCAACCCCCGCGAGACCACCAAGCGGGCCATCGGTGTCGGCGTCGTCGGCTGCAACCTCGAGGACCAGATGAAGCCGATCAGCGAGGCCGTCAACGCCGTCGAGGCCGTGCTCGACGCGGCGCAGCAGGAAGGCATCGACTTCGTGCTCAACGCACGCACGGATGCGTTCCTCAAGGCCGGTGACAAGCCGCACGACGAGGTGCTCGCGGACGCCATCGAGCGTGGCCGGGCCTATCTCGCCACCGGCGCGCCCGTGGTGTTCGTGCCCGGCAAGGTGTCCGAGGACGACATCAAGGCGTTCGTCGACGCGTGGGGACCGCAGAAGCTGACCCTGATCGGCGCGCCCGGCTCGGTGCCGTTGGCCCGCATGGAGGAGCTCGGCGTCGCCCGGGTCTCGTTCGGGCCGTTCAGCCAGTCCGTCGCCCTCATGGCGCTGCAGGACCTCACGGCCGACATCGTCGCCGGTGGCGGGCTCCCGGCCGACTTCCGCGTCCTGAACTGACGCGGCGCCGCATCGTCGGCGAGGTCAGCTCAGGTCGTTGGCCTTGCGGATCTCGTCGACGATGCGGTCCATGATCGCGGTCATGCCGAAGTCCTTGGGCGTGAACACCGCGGCCACACCGGCGGCCTCCATCTTGCGCGCGTCGGACTCGGGGATGATGCCGCCGACGATCAGGGGCACGTCGCCGATGCCGGACTCGGCCATGGCCTTCTGCACGTCGGGCACGAGCTCCATGTGCGAACCGGACAGGATCGACAGCCCGATGCAGTGCACGTCCTCGGCGACCGCAGCGGCGACGATCTGGGCCGGCGTCAGGCGGATGCCCTGGTAGATGACCTCGAAACCGGCGTCACGCGCACGTACGGCGATCTGCTCGGCGCCGTTGGAGTGCCCGTCGAGACCGGGCTTGCCGACGAGCAGGCGCAGACGAGTGCCGAGCTCCTCCCCCGTGCTGCGCACCTTCTCGCGTACGGCCGACAGCTCCGCACCCGCCTCGGCGACGCTGCCCGAACCGCTGACGCCGGTGGGCGCGCGGTACTCGCCGAACACCTCGCGCAGGGCGCCGGCCCACTCGCCGACCGTGGCGCCGGCGCGCACGGCCTCGAGCGTGGCGTCCATGAGGTTGGTCTCGGACTTGGCCTCGCGCTGCAGCCGGTTGAGCGCCTCGTCGACGGCCGCCTGGTCACGCTGCTCCCGCCACGCCCTGACGTCGGCGATCGCGTTGGCCTCGGCCTCCGGATCCGCGGTCATGATCGCGGTGTCGAGGTCAGCGGTGAGCGGCGACGGCTCGGTCTCCGTGTAGGAGTTGACGCCGACGACCTTCATCTCACCGGCCTCGATGCGGGCGCGTCGTTCGGAGTGCGAGGCGACCATGGCCTGCTTCATGTAGCCGGACTCGACCGCGGCGACGGCACCACCCATGGCCTGGACGCGGTCGATCTCGGCCTTGGCGCCCTCGATCAGCTCGGCGACCTTGGCCTCGATCACGACCGAGCCCTCGAAGATGTCGTCGTACTCCAGCAGGTCGGACTCGAACGCGAGCACCTGCTGCAGGCGCAGCGACCACTGCTGGTCCCACGGCCGCGGCAGGCCGAGCGCTTCGTTCCAGGCCGGCAGCTGCACGGCGCGGGCGCGCGCGTCCTTGCTGAGCGTGACGCCGAGCATCTCGAGCACGATGCGCTGGACGTTGTTCTCCGGCTGCGCCTCGGTGAGTCCGAGGGAGTTGACCTGCACGCCGTAGCGGAAACGGCGCATCTTGGGGTCCTGGACGCCGTAGCGCTCGCGCGTGATCTCGTCCCAGAGGCGGCCGAAGGCGCGCATCTTGCAGGTCTCCTCGATGAACCGCACGCCGGCGTTGACGAAGAACGAGATGCGACCCACCACGTGCTCGAACTCGTCCTCGGGCACCTGCCCGGAGTCACGGACGGCGTCGAGCACCGCGATCGCGGTCGTCAGTGCGTACGCGAGCTCCTGCGTCGGCGTCGCACCGGCTTCCTGCAGGTGATAGCTGCAGATGTTGAGTGGGTTCCACTTGGGGATCTTCTTGACCGTGTAGGCGATCATGTCGGTCGTCAGGCGCAAGGACGGTGCGGGCCCGAAGACGTACGTGCCGCGGGACAGGTACTCCTTGATGATGTCGTTCTGGGTCGTGCCGGACAGCGCGGCGGGGTCGACACCCTGCTCCTCGGCGACCACCTGGTACATCGCGAGCAGCCACATCGCCGTCGCGTTGATCGTCATCGACGTGTTCATCTCGTCGAGCGGGATGTCGTGGAACAGCTGACGCATCGCGCCGAGGTGCGGGATCGGGACGCCGACCTTGCCGACCTCTCCCCTGCTCAGCTCGTGGTCGGGGTCGTAGCCGGTCTGGGTCGGCAGGTCGAACGCGACCGAGAGCCCGGTCTGCCCCTTGGCCAGGTTGAGGCGGTAGAGCGCGTTGGACTCCGCCGCCGAGCTGTGGCCGGCATACGTACGCATCACCCATGGCTTGTCTGGCATGTCGGTCAGGTTACCTCTCCGTAACCTTTGCGGTCACTGCCTCGCGAGGGCGTTCCTGCTCACACTCGTACGATGTGCACATGGTCAATCTGACGCGGATATACACGCGAACCGGCGACGATGGCACCACCAACCTCGGCGACATGAGCAAGACCAGCAAGCTCGACCTGCGGCTCGCCGCCTACGCCGACGTCGACGAGGCCAACGCCCAGATCGGCTTCGCGATCTCGCTCGGCACGCTCGACGAGGACGTCGTCGCTGTGCTGACGCACGTGCAGAACGACCTGTTCGACGTCGGCGCCGACCTGTCGTGTCCCGTGGTCCAGAACCCCGAGTACCCGCCGCTGCGCGTCGAGCCCGACTACATCGACCGGCTCGAGGGCTGGTGCGACCACTACAACGAGCAGCTGCCCAAGCTGCGGTCGTTCATCCTGCGGGGTGGCACGCCGGCGGCCGCGGCCGTGCACGTCGCCTGCACCGTGACCCGGCGCGCTGAGCGCTCGGCGTGGGCGGCGTTGCAGGAGCACGGCGACACCATGAACGTGCTGACCGCGAAGTACCTCAACCGGCTCAGCGACCTGTTGTTCATCCTCGGCCGCCACGCCAATCGCGAGGCCGGCGACATCCTCTGGAAGCCCGGTGGCGAGCGCGGCTCAACGGCCTGAGGGCATGCCAATGGCACCCACCGTCGTGGGTGCCATCAGAATCAGTCGGTCAGTCCCAGTCGATCGCGTACTGGACGACGTGCGATCCGGTGTGGCCACTGGCCGCGCTGGCAGCTGGGGCGACGCCCACCACTGCGAGGACTGTCACGAATGCTGCGGCTACTAGACGCTTGATCACAGTGCACCTGCTCCCTGGGGAAAACGGGAATCCGTTCCTTCGCTCGATTCTCTCCTGCCCCCACCGGGGCGTCAACCAGAACGAGTGAACCTGTACAGATGCCTCAGAGCACGTTGTTGACGCGTTGACCCGGCGGCGACGACTCCAGCCACGACAGCAGGCCGGTCAGCGCGTTGGCGCTCATGGCGAACTGGCGGACCCCCGCCGCGTTCTCAGTCGCGACGATCAGGTGGCCGGCGTGGATCGCGTGCACCTCGTGGCCGACCGGCTCGCGACGGCCCTCGATGTGCACGTCACCGCGGGTGAAGCGATAGGTCGGACGAGGCGACAGCGAGAACGTGCGGAACCACTCGAGCTCGGTGTCCCGGTAGACCGCGAGGCCGAGCATCCATCCCTTGGCCTGAGCCTCGGGCGCACGGTTGATGCTCATCTCGAACGTGCCGCCGGAGCGGGCCAGGATGCGGCGCCGCACCAGCAGCCCGACGATCAGCAGGACCAGCAGGGCGAAGACGAACACCAGGGAGTCCACGAACCACATCCACAGTGGCATCACGTACTCCCTCCGGTCGTCAGGACGCCTTGTCGATGAGGCGCAGCTTGGCCTCGGCACGCAGGACGGCGTCCTGGTCACCCTCGGACTGGGCGGCCTCGAGCTCGGCACGCGTCGCGCTCGCGTCGACCTCGGAGGCGAGGAACGCGTCCTCACTCAGGATAGACACGTGGTTGTCGGCCACGGAGAGGAATCCCTCCGCGACCGCAGCACGTACGACCTCGCCGTCCGGCGGCTTGATCTCGACGACACCCGGCACGAGCAGCGACAGCAGCGGCGCGTGACCGGAGAGCACGCCGAGGTCACCCTCGACCGTACGGGCGATGACCTGGCTCGCCTGCCCCGACCACACCACGCGGTCGGCGGCGACGAGCTCGATCTGCAAGAGGTCTGCCATCAGAGGCTCTTCTGGATTTCTTCCCACTTCTTGTCGACGTCTTCGAGACCGCCGCACATGAAGAAGGCCTGCTCAGCCACGTGGTCGTAGTCACCGTCACAGATCTTGGTGAAGCCGTCGATCGTCTCGTCGATGGAGACGGTCGAGCCCTCGATGCCGGTGAACTGCTTGGCCACGTAGGTGTTCTGGGACAGGAAGCGCTGGATGCGACGCGCACGGGACACGAGCGTCTTGTCCTCTTCGCTGAGCTCGTCGACACCGAGGATCGCGATGATGTCCTGGAGCTCCTTGTTGCGCTGCAGGATGCTCTTGACCCGGTTGGCGGTCGTGTAGTGAGCCTCGCTGATGTAGCGCGGGTCGAGGATGCGCGACGTCGAGGTCAGCGGGTCCACGGCCGGGTAGATGCCCATCGACGCGATCTCACGGTTGAGCTCGGTCGTCGCGTCGAGGTGGGCGAACGTGGTGGCCGGGGCCGGGTCGGTGTAGTCATCTGCGGGGACGTAGATGGCCTGCAGCGACGTGATCGAGTGACCGCGGGTCGAGGTGATGCGTTCCTGCAGAACGCCCATCTCGTCGGCCAGCGTCGGCTGGTAGCCCACCGCGGACGGCATGCGGCCGAGCAGCGTGGAGACCTCGGAGCCGGCCTGCGTGAAGCGGAAGATGTTGTCGATGAACAACAGCACGTCCTGGTTCTGGACGTCGCGGAAGTACTCGGCCATCGTCAGTGCCGACAGGGCCACGCGCAGACGCGCTCCGGGCGGCTCGTCCATCTGGCCGAAGACGAGGGCGGTCTGTCCGAGGACGCCGGCCTCCTCCATCTCGGCGATGAGGTCGTTGCCCTCACGCGTACGCTCACCGACTCCGGCGAACACCGACACACCACCGTGGTCGCGCGCGACTCGGGCGATCATCTCCTGGATCAGCACGGTCTTGCCGACACCGGCACCACCGAACAGGCCGATCTTGCCGCCGAGCACGTAGGGCGTCAGCAGGTCGATGACCTTGATGCCGGTCTGGAACATCTCGGTCTTGGACTCGAGCTGGTCGAAGGCAGGAGCCTTGGCGTGGATGCCACGGCGCTCCTTGACCTCCCACTTCTCGCCCTCCTTGAGGTTCATGACGTCGCCGGTGGTGTTGAACACCTTGCCGAGCGTCTGGTCACCGACGGGGACCGAGATCGGCCCGCCGGTGTTGGTGACCTTGGCGCCACGCACGATGCCGTCGGTCGGGCGCAGGCTGATCGCGCGGACCAGGCCGTCGCCGATGTGCAGGGCGACCTCGAGGGTCAGCGTCTCGGTGACGCCGTCCAGCACGGTGTCGACCGTCAGCGCGTTGTACATCTCGGGGATCGCGTCGCTCGGGAACTCGATGTCGAGCACCGGGCCGATGACGCGAGCAACCCGGCCGTCGGCCAGCTTCTGGTCCGACTTCTCAGTCGTGGTCTCTGCGGTCTTCTTGGCGGTTGGCATCTCTCTCACTCACTCCCAGCATTGGCGTCGGCAAGCGCGTTGGCGCCGCCCACGATCTCGCTGATCTCCTGGGTAATACCCGCCTGGCGGGCCTGGTTGGCGGTTCGGGTGTACTTCTGGATCAGGTCTTCGGCGTTGTCCGTGGCGGACTTCATCGCCTTCTGCCGTGATGCGAGCTCCGAGGCGGAGGCCTGCAGCAGGCAGTAGTAGATCCGGCTGTGGATGTACTTCGGCAGCAGCGCGTCGAGCACCTCGTGCGCCGAGGGCTCGAACTCGTAGAGCGGCAGGACCTCGTGCTCGGTCGGCGCCTCGGTGCCCTCGACGACCTCCAGCGGAAGCAGCCGGATGACGTCGGGCTCCTGCACCAGCATCGACTTGAAGCGGGTGAACACCACGTGGAGCTCGTCGACCGCGCGCTCGGGGTCAACGGCCTCCTCGTTGCTCTCGTCGAGGTTGAAGGTCCTGACGAGGGTGTTGCCGATCGTACGGGCGTGCGAGTACTCCGGCTTGTCGGAGAACCCCGTCCACGACTCGACGAACTCGCGGTTGCGGAAGTTGTAGTAGGCCTCCGCCTTGCGACCCGAGAGGTAGAGGTCGACGTCCTTGCCCTCGCCACGCAGCTTCTCGACGAGGCGCTCGGCCTCCTTGAGCACCGAGGACGAGTAGGCACCCGCGAGCCCGCGATCGCTGGCGATCACCAGGATCGCCGCCTTCGTCGGGTTCTCCTTCTCGGTCGTCAACGGGTGGTCGACGTTGGAGAAGGTCGCGACTGCAGAGACGGCGCGGGTCAGCTCGCGGGCGTACGGCGCTGCCGCCGCCGCCTTCTGCTGCGCCTTGATGATGCGCGACGCAGCGATCAGCTCCATGGCGCGCGTGATCTTCTTGGTCGCCTGTGTCGACCTGATCTTCGCGCGAAGCTCGCGTACGGACGCTGCCATCGTCAGCCCCGCTTCTGCTTGACGATCTGCTCCTGCTCGACGTCTTCGTCGGACAGGGCCTCGAACTCCTCGTGACCCGCCTTGACGATGATCTGCTCACCCTCGTGGGTCTCGAACTGCTTGAGGAACTCGGTGTAGGCACCCTCGAGCGCCTGCTCGTTGTCGTCCTCGAACTTGCCCGACTCACGGATGGCGTCGAGCACGGGACCGTGCGAACGCTTGAGGAAGTCGAGGAACTCGGTCTCGAAGCGGCTCACGTCCTGCAGCGGCACGGGGTCGAGCTTGCCGGTCGTGGCGGCCCAGATCGAGACGACCTGGTTCTCGGTCGGGAACGGCGCGTACTGGCCCTGCTTGAACAGCTCCATGATGCGCTGACCACGGGCCAGCTGCTGCTTGGACGCGGCGTCGAGGTCGGACGCGAACATCGCGAACGCCTCCATCGCGCGGTACTGCGCGAGCTCGACCTTGAGCGAACCGGTGACGGCCTTCATCGACTTGGTCATCGCGGCACCACCGACACGCGACACCGAGATGCCGACGTCGACGGCCGGACGCTGGTTGGCGTTGAACAGGTCCGACTGCAGGAAGATCTGGCCGTCGGTGATCGAGATGACGTTGGTCGGGATGTAGGCCGACACGTCGTTGGCCTTGGTCTCGACGATCGGCAGACCGGTCATCGAGCCGGCGCCCAGCTCGTCGCTGAGCTTGGCGCAACGCTCGAGGAGCCGCGAGTGCAGGTAGAAGACGTCGCCGGGGTATGCCTCGCGGCCCGGCGGGCGGCGCAGCAGCAGCGACACGGCGCGGTAGGCCTCGGCCTGCTTGGACAGGTCGTCGAACACGATGAGGACGTGCTTGCCCTCGTACATCCAGTGCTGGCCGATGGCCGAGCCGGTGTAGGGGGCGAGGTACTTGAAGCCCGCCGAGTCAGACGCGGGGGCCGCGACGATCGTGGTGTACTCCAGCGCGCCGGCCTCTTCGAGCGCACCGCGGATGCCCGCGATGGTCGAGCCCTTCTGGCCGATGCCGACGTAGATGCAGCGGACCTGCTTCTGCGGGTCGCCCGACGCCCAGAACTCCTTCTGGTTGATGATCGTGTCGATCGCGATCGCGGTCTTGCCGGTCTGGCGGTCACCGATGATCAGCTGGCGCTGGCCACGGCCGATCGGCGTCAGCGAGTCGATCGACTTGAGGCCGGTCATCATGGGCTCGTGCACGCTCTTGCGCTGCATGACGTTGGGGGCCTGGAGCTCGAGCGCGCGGCGCTCGGAGGTCTCGATGTCGCCGAGACCGTCGATCGGGTTGCCGAGCGGGTCCACGACGCGGCCGAGGTAGTTGTCACCGACGGGCACCGAGAGCACCTCACCGGTGCGGCGTACGGTCTGACCCTCTTCGATGCCGGAGAACTCACCGAGGATGACGACACCGATCTCACGGACGTCCAGGTTGAGCGCGAGGCCCAGCGTGCCGTCCTCGAACTCGAGCAGCTCGTTGGCCATCGCCGAGGGCAGTCCCTCGACGCGCGCGATGCCGTCACCGGCCTCGGCGACGACGCCAACCTCTTCGGTCGCAGCGGCGCTCGGCTTGTAGTCGGCCACGAACTTCTGCAATGCGTCGCGGATCTCGTCCGGACGGATCGTGAGTTCCGCCATGTGTGTGCCTGCCTTCTTGTTCGGTGTGTGATCTAGCCCGCGAGTCGCCGGCGGGCGACTTCGAGGCGAGTGGACATGGTGCCGTCGACGACCTCGTCACCGACGGAGACGGCAATGCCTCCGACGACCGAGGGATCGACGACGATGTTGAGGTGGACGTCGCGTCCGTACTTCTTGGCGAGCGCCTTGGCGAGGCGGGTCTTCTCGGCGTCGGCCAGCTCGTAGGCCACCCGCACCTCGGCGAGCAGCCGGCTGCGGCGCGCGGCGACGGTGTCGCCGAAGGTCGACAGGACCTTCTCGAACGAACCTGTGCGGGCCGCGGCGGCCTGGGTCGCCAGTGCCAGCGTGGCGCCGGTGACCTTGCCCTCGAGGATCGAGGCCAGCAGCGCGCCCTTGGCATCGGCCGGGATGCCCCGGTCGGAGACGACCTGCCGCAGGTCGGCGTCGGACCGGACGATCCGCTCGACCTCGAACAGCTCGGTCTCGAGCGCGTCGAGCTCACCGGCCGCATCGGCGGCAGCGACCTCGGCAGCGACACCGGCAGTCTCGAGACCGTCGGTCAGGTCACGCATCGACGCCCAGCGTCCGCTGACGGCGGCGTTGAGCACCGCAAGGGTGTCGGCGCTGACCTGCCCGCCGAAGACCTGCTTGGCGAGCCCCACCTTGGCCTCGGCCTCGGTCGACGGGTCGGTCAGCACGCGGCGAAGAGCAGGTGCGCCGTCCAGCGTCGAGACGACGCCGAACAGCTCTGCTCCGAGGTCGCCGGCCTTGCCCTTCGCCGCATCGACTGCGGCGAGGACCTCGACCAGGGACTTCGCGGAAATGCCTCGCATCAGTTGGCCGACTCCTCGAGCTCGGCGATGAAGCGCTCGACAGTGCGCTTCTGGCGGGCGTCGTCATCGAGGGACTCGCCCACGATGCGCCCGGCCAGCTGCGTGGCCATCGAGCCGACCTCGCCCTTGAGTTGAGCGAGCACCTGGGCACGCTCGGCCTCGACCTGCGCGTGCGCCGTCGAGGTGATGCGCTCCGCCTCGGCCTGCGCCTGGGCGCGGAGCTCGGCAATGATCTGCGCGCCCTGCTCCTTGGCCTCCTCGCGGATCGCCGCAGCCTCGTGACGGGCTCCGGCGAGCTGCTCGTTGTACTTGTCGAGCGCGGCCTTGGCTTCCTTCTGGGCTGCCTGAGCCTCCTCGATACCGCCCTCGATCGCGGCGGTGCGCTCGGCATAGGCCTTCTCGAACGCCGGGATGACGAGCTTCTTCAGGAGGAAGAAGATCAACCCGAAGACGATCAGACTGATGACGATCTCGGGCGTGTGCGGGATCAGAGGATTGGTGTCCTCCGGTTCCGCCGCCGCGAGAGCGAGACGTGACGTGATCATGGGCGTGCCTTCTGTCGAGGTGTCGGGATCAGGTGTTCGACGACTTGAGGACGAACGCCAGGGCCAGGCCGATGATGAAGAACTGCTCGGCGAGGACGAAGCCCAGGATGGCGATCTGGCGCAGCTTGCCCTCAGCCTCGGGCTGACGGGCGACACCGGTGACGAACGCGGCGAAGATGAGGCCGACGCCGATACCGGGGCCGATCGCGGCGAGGCCGAGACCGACCATG
Organism: Aeromicrobium sp. Root236; assembly: GCF_001428805.1. Lineage (NCBI taxonomy): Bacteria > Bacillati > Actinomycetota > Actinomycetes > Propionibacteriales > Nocardioidaceae > Aeromicrobium > Aeromicrobium sp. Root236. Next base: position 1,226,628 of record NZ_LMIS01000001.1, read on the forward strand.
TTCAGAGTGCCGATGGACTCCACGGCATTTCCTTTCGTTGTGACGCTCGAACGAGCGTCGCTGGTGGGGCGTATCTGGTGGAACGTATGAAGTTGTGGGTCTGGGGTGTGCTCAGTGCTCGTCCGCGAGTGCCTCGCCGATGTACATCGACGACAGCAGCGTGAACACGTAGGCCTGGAGGAACATGATCAGGATCTCCAGGAAGCTGATCGCGATCGCCAGGAGCGACGACACCAGGCCGGCGGGCAGCGCCAGCGAGTTGTCGGAGTGCAGCAGCAGGTAGGACCCGCCGAGCGAGAACAGGATCAGCAGGAGGTGGCCGGCGAACATCGTCGCGAACAGACGCAGGGTCAGCGTGACGGGGCGCAGAAGGATGTTGGACAGGAACTCGAGCGGCACGAGCAGCAGGAGGATGGGGCCCTTCATGCCGGCCGGCACGGTCTCGTGCTTGAGGTAGCCGACGAAGCCCTTCTTCTTGATGCCGGCGCCGTTGTAGACGAGCCAGCTCAGGATCGCGATCGCCAGCGGATAGCCGATGTGGGACATCGACGGGAACTGGAAGAACGGGATGAGCCCGTAGAAGTTGTTGACCAGCACGAACAGGAAGATCGTGAAGAGATAGGGCACGAACCGCATGAACTCTGCGGAGCCGATGTTGTCGCGCGCGATGCCGTTGCGGATGAATCCGTAGACCAGCTCGCCGGCGAACTGCATGCGCCCGGGGACGACCGCGGCCGGACGGGCCATCGTGCTGAACAGCCCGACGATCACGAACAGCGACAGGACCACCAGCAGCATGGGCTTGGTGACGCCGAACTCGCCGAGGTGGAAGACCGCAGGCAGGTCGAAGTCATCGGGTCCAGGGCTGGGCGGCTCAGCCGATGCGGCAAAAGCGGTCAAGGCGAGAGTCACTCGGTCACCTTCGTGTCATGGCGTGGTCGCCTGCGACTCATCGTCGATCAGGCATACGGCCAGCGTCATTGTCGTGCGACATGTTCTCCGGCCCAGAGGGCCGGATGGTTGGTCGCAGTCCAGAGGTTATCAGGGCTACCTCAGTTGCTGTTACCCAGGTCATAGGTGGGTACACGCTCGCGGCGGAACGCACGGATCTGCAGGAGGGTCCAGGCGAGCGACGCGGCGATCGCAGCGATCCCGAACCAGCGTGAATCGACGTGCATGGCGACCCCTCCGACGTCGAACAGGAGGACCAGGACGACCAGCATCGCGACGGCCTTGGTCGTGAAGAACCCGAGCGCGACGGGCAGCGAGAGGGTCGCGCTCGCCTTGACGAGCGGGCTCAGCACGACCGGCGTCGAGCCGAGGAACAGGACCACCACGAGGCCACCGATCACGGCGCCGATCACGCCGTCCCAGCCGGCGGCGATGCCGGCGGCGACCGCGATCACCGCCGTCACGGCCAGCACGGGCAGCAGCACAGGACGAAGCGCTTTCATCAGGACCAGACCTTCTCTTCGAGCTTGGGCAGCAGGAACACCGCTGCGATCGTGATGACGGCGAGGGTGGCGAACCCGGCGATCGACTGCCAGCCGCTGAACAGGCTGATGACGACGCTGCCGAACGCGACGAGGCCCGCGAAGGCGTACATCAGCAGGACGGCGCGCCGGTGCGAGTGGCCGATCTCGAGCAGCCGGTGGTGGATGTGCATCTTGTCGGGGCTGAACGGCGACCGGCCCGCCCGCGTGCGCCGGACCACGGCGAGCGCCAGGTCGACGAACGGCACGACGAGGATCGCGAACGGCAGGATCAGGGGCAGCAACGACGGCAGGAAGCTGTTCTGCGCTCCCCCGATGCCCTCGGAGATGCTGGTGGCCGGGAATTGGCCCGTGAGGCTGATCGACGAGCACGCCAGCACGAACCCGATCAGCATCGAGCCCGAGTCGCCGATGAACATGCGGGCAGGGAAGAAGTTGTGCGGCAGGATCCCGACGCACGCGCCGGCCAGCGCCGCCGTGAGCAGCGCCGCGGCGATCGCGCGGGTCTCGCCGTTCTCGACCGCGAGCACGAAGGCGTACGCGAAGAACGCCACCGCGCCGATCGCGACCATGCCGGCCGCGAGCCCGTCGAGGCCGTCGACGAAGTTGACCGCGTTGGCCGTGCCGACGATCAGCAGGACCGTGAAGATCAGCGCCTGCGCCTGGTCGAGGCCGATGTAGTTGCCGTAGAGCGGGAGGTAGACGAACTGCACGCCCTGCGCGACGACGATGACGCCGGCCAGGACCTGGCCGGCGAACTTGCTGAGGGCGTCGAGCTCGTAGAGGTCGTCGACGATGCCGACGATGCAGACCACCGCCCCGCCCAGCACCACAGCCCGCGCGTCCTTGAACACGCCGTCGTCGGCCAGCGAGAGGAACGGCAGATGGGTCGCGACGAGATAGGCCGCGACGAGCCCGCCGAGCATCGCCGGACCGCCGAAGTAGGGGGTGGGGATGGCGTGCACGTCGCGGTCGCGGACCCGCGCGACGGCGCCGAAGCGGTACGCCAGCATCCGCGCGATCGACGCGAGCAGGTACGTCACCCCGAGGGCGATGCCGAAGACGACGAGGTACTCCCTCATGCTGTCGGCTCGGCTGTTTCTTCGGGTGGCTCGATCGTGTTGTTGTAGGTGTGGAGCGTCTCCAGGGAGATCGAGCCGGCGCGCAGGATCCGCGGCGTCGAGCCGGTCGCGTCGAGGATCGTCGACGGTACGCCCGAGGGGCTCGGACCGCCGTCGAGGTAGACCGCGACACGACCGCCCAGCATGTCCTGCGCCTCGTCGATCGTCTGCGCAGCCGGGTCACCGGTCGTGTTGGCGCTGCTGACCGCCAGCGGTCCGGTCTGCTTGAGCAGTGCGAGGGCCCGCGCGTCGTCCGGCATGCGTACGGCCACGGTGTTGTGGGTCTCGCCGAGGTCCCACGTCAGGGACGGCTGCTGCCGGCAGATCACGGTCAGCGGGCCCGGCCAGAGCGCCTCGACGGTCGTGCGCAACCAGGACGGGATGTCGATCGCCAATGCGTCGAGCGTCGTGGGGGCACCGACGAGCACGGGCGGCGGCATCTGGCGGCCACGGCCCTTGGCGTCGAGGAGGTTCTGGACCGCCCGCGGGTTGAACGCGTCGGCGGCGATGCCGTAGACCGTGTCGGTGGGCAGCACCACGAGCTTGCCCTCCTCGAGGGCCGCCTGGGCTGCGGCGAGGCCCCGGTCGAACTCCTCGTCCACGCTGCAGTCGAACTTCACCCGGTCATCCTAGGGCGCGCGGCTCGTGCCTCACCGCCCCCGTCGCTCGTTCCTCACGACGGCCGGGCTTCGCCCGGGCGCCAGCCTTCGCTCGCTGGCGCTCGCTCGGCCTATGGTGACGCCTGTCTAGAACCAACTGACCTGGTGCAGCAGGAAGGCGATCGCGAGGAACTGGATCAGGCGTCCGGTGAACACCGTGGTGAGGAACAGCCACTGGGGCTGCTTCGAGGCGCCGGCCAGGATCGTGACGATCGCGAGCGGCGGTACGCCGATCAAGGACGACATGAAGGCGGTCAGTCCGCCGGAGTACGGGCGGTCCAGCAACGACAGCAGCCAGTCGCTGGCCTTCTTGACCCACTTCGCGAACCGGGTCTGGGCGAAGCGGTGGCCGACTCTCCGGGACATCGCCGCCAACCGGTTGCGTGGTGGCTTGGGATTGACCATCCGGATCTTGTTGGTGCCCTTGCGGGCGAGCTGGAACACGAACGCCTTGCCGACCGTCGTCGCGGCGACGTGGATGAGGATCAGGAGGGCGAGGAACGGCTTGCTGTTGACCGTGGCGCCCATCGTGACGACGTAGACCTCGGCGTTGACGAAGACAGGCAGTAGCGCCGCGCCGATGCCGACGGCGATGGCAGCACCGATCAGTGCCAGTTCTTCGCCGCCCATAAGGGGACCAACCCTATCCGCGTGCCACGGAATTCAGCGCAGCGCCACCTTGTCGACGAGCCATCGGCCGTCGCGGTCGACCATCGTCATGACCACCCGGTTGCGCTCGGCGCGCTTCTTGCCGTCCGTGCCGTTGACGATCGTCTGGTCGACGAACAGCAGGACGTCGACCTCGTGCTCGGAGCTCGCGGTGGCGGCCGACCCCGTGACGGTGCCGGTCGCGCGGGCCTTCAACGTCGTGATGACCTTGCGCAGCGGCTTGTTGGCCTCGGCGTACTCCTTCGCGAACGACGCCGTGGCACCGTCGTCGACCCACGCGTAGTCCTTGTCGAGGCTCGAGTAGTCGTACGTCGTCAGGTCGACCGCGTACGTCTCGGCGGCGTCCCGCGCCTCCTGCTCGGCCTGGTGGAGGCCGGCGTCGCCGCGCGCGCCCGACCACATGACCGCCAGCAGGACGGCGGCGGCGAGCAGCACCAGGAGCGCTGCGGACAGGCCGATCGTCAGGCGGTTCGGGCCGCGCAGGGATCGCCGCTCGGTGCCGTTCACCGGCTCACCTTGGGCACGTGCGACGACGAGCGCTGTCCGCCGTCGAACTCGGTCGTACAGGTGTGCCCGGGCTGGACGGCGCGGCGGCCCGGTTGCTTCGCCGGCCGCTCGTCGGTGCCGTAGGAGCACACCTCGCCGGGCGAGACCAGCATCTCGGTCTGCAGGCGACCGTCCTTGATCGTGTCGGCGAGCCGCTTGAGGCCGGTCGGGAACGCCTCGAGCAGGGCGCGCAGGTGCGGGTCCCGCTCGGCGAGGATGTCGGTGATCGTCGCGACCTGCCCGAGCACACCGGGCAGCTTGAGGGCGAACACCGAGACGAGGCGGCGCATGTCGTCGACCTGCCCGGGTGTCTCATCCAGGATCGTCCGGAGCTTCGGGTCGTACGCCTCGAGCCACGCCGTGAGGCTCTTGGCCGAGCCCGCGAACTCGCGGAACTCGTCGCTGAGGTCCGATCCAGTGCGCAGCACGGTGCGGCCGTTGCGCAGCGTGCGAAGGGTCGCGGGCCACAGCTCGTCGAGCGTCATCAGGATGCTGCGGCTCGAGTCGACGATGCGCCCGAGGTCGTCCGGATCCGCGAAGGCGGCGTGCAGCTCGTCGAGCACGGTGCGCAGGTCCTTGGCGTCGACCTGGCTCATCAGCCGGTCCACCGCGCTGAGCGCCGAGGCGACCGAGGTCGGTGTCGAGGTCCTGGCAGCGGCGACGCGCGAGCCGCTGCGCAAGAAGGGGCCCGAGCCGCCGGCGGGCTGGAAGTCCAGGAACTGCTCGCCGGCGGGCGAGAGCGTACGGACGACCGCGGCGCTGTCGGTGGGTATGCGCGTGCCCGGGTCGATGCTGACCTCGACCTCCACGCCGTCGCCGGCGATCTCGATGTCGTCGACGGCACCGACCCGCACGCCGCGGTACGACACTCCGGAGCCCTCGTAGAGGCCGCCGGTGTGGTCCATCGCGACCGTGACGTGCAACGGCTTGTGGGTCACGGACTCGCCCAGGATGCCGCCGTAGAGGTACGTCACCGTGACGATCAGGACCGCGAGCAGGCTGAACGCCGCCACCAGGTGCTGCACGGGAGCCTTGCGCTTCATGGCGTGCCTCCCAGCAGGTCGAGGAGTCCACCGAGGCCGATGCCCATGGACGCGTCGGGCGCCGCGTTCGGCGCCGGGGTCGCACCAGGCTTCTCGGCGAGCTTGCGGAGCTCGTCGCCGATCTTGGGCAGCGTCGTGTCGCCCAGCACGAGGGTGTCCTGGAAGTAGAGGTAGGTGTTCAGGAAGTCGCCCGGTACGCCCTTGTCGATCAGCCTGCCGAACGTCACCAGGTCGCTCAGCCCGGGACCGAACGATGTCTCGAGCGTGCTGAACTCGTCGAGCACCGGCCCGATCTCATGGAGCGTCTTCAGCAGGTCGTCCCGGGTCGCGTCGACGACGCGGATCGCGGTCGTGCCGAGCTTGTCGACCCCGCTCAGCAGGTCGGCGAGCTCGTCGGTGTTGGTGCGGAGGACCTTGGCGGCGGGGGCGAGGTCCTTGAGCGCGCCGTTGATCGTGTTGCGGCGTCGGTTGAGCTCCCCCGAGACCGCCGCGAGGGCGTCGACGGCGGCGTCGATGTCGTCGCTGCTGGCGTTGAACTGCGCTGCGGTGCTGGCGAGCCGGCCCAGCACCTCCCGCGTCGAGTCCTCGTGCCCGCCCAGCGCGGCGTTGGCCTCGCGGACGATCGTCTGGAGCTGGCCGAGCCCGCCGCCGTTGATCAGCATCGACGCCGACGTCATGGTGTCCTCGATCGTCGGTGCGACGCTGGTGTCGTCGGTGCCGAGCGTCGCTCCGGCCGCCAGGCGGGTGCCCTTGGCGGCGTCGTCGATCTGCACGAACAGCTCACCGAGCGGTGTGGTCGAGCGAAGTCGCGCCTCGGCACCGCGACGCAGCGGCGTCGAGCGCTTGACGTCGAGGGTGACGTGGGCCGTGAAGTCCCGCACCTCGACGTCGCGGACCCGGCCGACCGTGACGCCGTCGACCTTCACGGGTGCGCCGACGGCGAGGTTGAGGGCGTCCTCGAACTCGGCCTTCAGCTCGTACGTTGGACCGTCGACGCTCCCGCCGGGGAGCGGCAGGTCCGCGGCCGTGGTGCCGCAGCCCGTCAGCAGCACCGTTGCCGCCACGGCCATCAGGAGACGCTTCATGGCTTCTTCACCCCCGCCAACGCGCCGATGAGGTCCCAGAGGGCGAAGTCGTCGAGGTCGAACGACGCGCAGACCGCGCTCGGCAGCGTCTTGCACAGCAGGGCGATCTCGTCCTGGTCCGGGGTCAGGTCGCCGGGCCGCGTCTTGAACACGAGCCGGTCATTCTTGTCGACCGCGCGGTCGGCGTTCTGCAGCATCAGCGGCATCGTCGAGACGAGCTGCTCCAGCTGCGAGCTGTGCTCGAGCAGCGACGACGAGAGTGCCGCGATGTCGTCGAGCTGGTCGTCGACCTGGCCGCGGTGCGCACGCGCGAAGGCCGCGACGCGGCGCACCATCTCCGCCAGGGAGTCGAAGGTCTGCTCGATGGCCTTGTGCTGGTCGTCGAGCATCGACGTCGCATCCGTGACCTCGTGGCTGAAGCGGCGGACGAGGTCGTCGTTCCTGGCCAGCGCCGACGTGAGCGTGTCGAGGTTGCTGAGCGTTCCGGCGAGGTCGCCCGAGCCCTGGTCGACGTCGTCCAGCACCGCAGCGAGGTCGTGCAGGGCGGTGCCGAGCCGCTTGCCGTTGCCGTCGAGGGTCGTCGCACCGACCGACAGCAGCTCGTTGAGGGGTGCTGCGTCGCCCCCTGGTCCCGCGAGGGTCGAGGAGATCTTCTCCAGCGAGGAGAGCAGGTCGTCGAACTCGACGGGCGTACGTGTCCTGGCCCGCGTGAGCACGGCACCACTCCGGAGCCGGGGCCCCCCGTCGTACACCGGGGTCAGCTCGACGTAGCGGTCGGTGGCGACCGAGCGGGACACGATCACCGCGCCGGCGTCCGCCGGGACCTTGACGCCGGGATCGATCCGCAACGTCACGTCGACGTGGTCGCCGCGCGGAGTCACCGACTCGACGCTGCCCACGCGCACGCCCAGCACGCCGACGTCGTTGCCCTCGAACAGGCCGGCGGCGTCGCTGAACCGGGCGGTGACGGTGGTCGGCTCCTGCCCGCCGCACCCGCCGGCCAGGAACCCGGTGGCGACGAGCACGACGGCCATCACGAGTCGGCGGGTCAGCATGTCGGCCCCAGCACGGCGCACGTGAGGTTGTCGTTGAGCGCGGACGCGACGTGCAGGTCCATCCACGGTCCGTTGCCCGTCGCGTTGGCGAAGTAGGTCACCATCGTCGACAGCCCGTCGACGGACGCCGTGATGTCCTTGCGCTGCTTGCGCAGCGCGTCGAGGGTCGTGGTGAAGTCCCGCATGAGCGGCTCGAGCTGCTTGTCGCTGTCCTTGAGCACGCCGGACACCTGCTCGGCGAGCTTCGTGCTGTCGGCGAGCATGCGGTCGATGACGTCCCGGCGCGAGGTGAGCTCGTCCAGCACCAGGGTCGACTGCTTGAGCAGGTCGAGGATCTCCTCGTCGTTGTCGGCAAGGTCGCCGGTGACCCGGCGCGCCCCGGCGAGCAGGCGCTGCATCTGGTCCGACCTCTTGGCGGCGACACCCGACAGCCGGGACACGCCGTCGATCGCGCGGCGGGCCTCCTCCGGGGTGTCACGCAGCGTGTCGGCGAGCACCTGCATCGAGGCCGCGACCTTCTTGCCGTCGATGTCGTCCAGCGTGCGGGTCGAGCCCTCCACGACGTCCTGCAGGTTGTAGGGCACCGACGTGTGCGCCAGCGGGATCGTGCCGTCGGGCAACGAGCCGTCGCCGGCCGGCTTGACCTCGAGGAAGTGCGTGCCGAGAAGCGTCGCGACCTTGATCGTCGCCGTCGAGTCACGGCCGAGGCGGACCGAGGTGTCGAGCGTGAAGTCGATCTTGACGGCCTTGCCCTGCAGGCTGATGCCGCGCACCTCGCCGAGACCCACGCCGGCGACCTGCACCTCCTCGCCCACCCGGAGCCCCGCCGAGTGCTCGACGAGCGCTGAGTAGTGCCGCTGGCCGAACGGGATCACGCTGAGGGCCAGGACCCCGAGACCCATGACGACCACGGCCACGACCCCGACGACGCCGAGTCGCCGGTGCCCGCCACCGAACGGCCCGCTCATCGGCACACCGCCGAGTAGGGCCCCGTGGGGCTGCCGAAGTTGACGAGGTGTCCGTCGAGCTCCGTGCCCATGTTGCAGATGTGCATGTTGAGCCACGTGCCGTAGGACATCGGTCGCGCGAACGCGCCGGTCGTCAGCGGGAGCGTCTCGAACGCCGCAGCGAGCTGTGCGCGGACCTTGGCGAACAGCGCCGCCGTGCGCCGGAGGGACGCGATGTCGCGGCTGAGGTCGGGGCGTGCCTCCTCGAGCAGGGACGACGTGGCGCGCGAGAGCTCGCCGATGCCGTCGATCGAGTCGCCGATGCTCGTACGTTCCTGGGCCAGCTTCGTCATGAGCGACCCGAGCTCGTCGACCGTGGTGTCGAGCTCGGTGCCGTGGTCGGCAAGGTTCTCGAGCACGGGAGTGAGGTTGTCGAGCACCTTGCCGAGCACCTGGTCCTTGTCGGCGAGGTGGTCCGTCAGGGTCGCCGTCTCGGACAGCAACGACTCGACCGTGCCACCCTCGCCCTGCATGACCGAGATGATCGAGCCGGCGAGCTGGTTGACCTGGTCGGGCTCGATGCTGGAGAACAGCGGCTCGAAGCCGTTGAGCAGGGCCGTCAGGTCGAATCCGGGATCGGTGCGCGACTCCGGCACCCGCGCGCCGTCCGCGAGCCGGCGCCCGCCGTCGGGGCCGCGCAGCAGCGAGAGATAGCGCTGGCCGAGCAGGTTCTGGTAGCGGACGACCATCCTGGTGGTGTCGTAGAGCGGCTGCTCCGACGAGAGCGTGAACCGTACGCGTGCCCGGCTGTTGTCGTGCAGGCTGATGTGCTCGACGCGGCCGACCTTGACCCCGGCGGCGCGCACGTCGTCACCCGTGCGGAGCCCGCTGACGCTGGTGAAGTCGGCCTCGTACGTGCGGGACGACCCGGCGACGCGGTTGTTCATGGTGTTCGCCAGCACGACGAGCACCATGATCGCCACGACCGCGAAGGCGCCGAACTTGAGCGCCGACGACCTCATCGGGCGTCCCCGAGGTAGGGCCGCTGCAGGAGCTCGGCCACGCCGCCCGCGTGCGCCGCGCCGGCTCGGTCGAGTTCGGCGAGCCGGTCCTTCATGGCCTCGAGGAGCGCATCGTCGACGGGTGGGCTCACGGCCGGCGCCTCGGCAGACGGCGAGGTCCCGTCGCAGTTGTCGCCTGCGGCGGAGCCGAACCGCGGGCAGTCGGCCGACGAGTAGGGCGTGCCGTCGCCGAGCCGGATGAAGACGTTGGTGTTGAGCCAGGGACCGTCCGTGAACGCCGCCGACGCCTTGTGCGCGAAGTCGACGAACGACGTGAAGCCGCCGGCGATGCCGGCGCGCTCGTCGTACAGCGCGTCGACGACGACGGCGGACTGCCGGATCGCATCGACCAACGGCTGCTCCGCGTCGGTCAGCAGCCGGTCGGACTCCTCGACCAGGGCGCCGCCGCCGGTCAGGAGCGAGGTCAGCTGCGCCTGCTCGGCGACGATCGTGCGGCTCGTGACGAGCGAGCTCTCCACGGCGTCGAACAGGTCGGGTGCGACGTCCTCGAGAGTTCGCAGGTTGCCGGCCAGGAGTCGCAGGTCCTCGCGGACCAGCGGGATCTCGGGCTCGAGCCGGCGCAGGTACGCGTTGAGGGTCTCGGTGGTCTCGCCGAGCTGTGCCCCGCGGCCGTCGAGCGCACCGGCCAGTGCCGACAGCGTGGTGGCGAGCTCGGCCGGGCGCACCGCCTTCATGACGCGATAGGTGCTGTCGAGGGTGTCCTGCAGTTCGAGTGTCTCGCGGCGGCGGTCCTGGGCGATGACCTGGCCGGCCTCGAGCCTGCCACCACCGGTCGCGACGAGGTCGACGTACGACGTGCCGAACACCGACGCCGGGAGGATGCGGGCCTGCAGCTGCCCCGGCATCCGACCGGCGGCCTTGCCGTCGACCGTCAACGCCAGGCGCACGCCGTCGCCGTGGGTCTCGATGCCGCTGACCTTGCCGACGATGACCCCGCGCAGCTTGACGTCGGCGCCCTCAGTGAGCGATCCACCGATGTCGTCGACGTCGGCAGAGACCTTGACCGAGTCGGAGAACACGCCCCGGCCGACCGCCAGGAGGCCCACGCCGACCACCAGCAGCACGACGAGCAGCACGAGTCCTCGCCACACCAGCGTGCTGCGGTCGTCGAGGTCGGGGTCGATGAGGCGCGCGTCGATCATGGCATCACCCGGAGATCCTGACGCCCGGGTCGCCGCCCCAGAACAGCAGCGTCATGACCATGTCGAGCAGCACCACCACGACGATGCTCGCGCGGATGGCACGGCCGGTCGCCTCGCCGACGCCCTCGGCTCCCCCGCTGGCCATGAAGCCGTACCAGCAGTGGATCAGCGTCACCGCGAACGCGAAGACCAGGATCTTGACGACCGACAGCAGGATGTCGTCGAGGCTGATGAACGTCTGGAAGTAGTGCAGGTAGGTGCCCTTGGGCTGGCCGAACACCAGGGTCACCGAGAGCTCCGAGGCGACGTACGAGCCGACCAGGCCGATCAGGTAGAGCGGCAGGATCGCGAGCATCGCGGCGATCAAGCGGGTCGTGACGAGGTAGCGCAGCGGGTGCACGGCCATCGCCGAGACCGCGTCGATCTCCTCGTTGATGCGCATCGAGCCGAGCTGCGCGGTGTAGCGGCAGCCGACCTGGGCGGCGAGGGCCAGCGCAGCGATCAGCGGGGCGAGCTCACGGGTGTTGACGACCGCGGAGACGAACCCGGTGAGCGGCGACAGCCCGATCGTCTCGAGGCCGTTGAAACCTTCGATGCCCAGCGACGTGCCGGCCGACAGCGCCAGCAGCACCATCACGCCGATCGTGCCGCCGCCGACCAGCAGCGCGCCGGAGCCCCAGCTGATGTCGGCGAGGATGCGCAACGTCTCGCGGCGATAGTTGACCAGGGTCGCGGGGATCGACTGCACCACCCGGCGCACGAATGTCGCCTGGGTGCCGAGGACCGCGATCGCGTTGAGCGGCCGGTCTACGAGGCTCATCACGCGATCCTCTGCGGCACGAGCATCACGTACGCCTGGGTGATCGCCACGTTGACGACCGCGAGGGTGATGACGCTCAGCACGACGCTCTGGTTGACCGCGTCGGCGACGCCCTTGGGGCCCCCGGTCGTGGTGAGCCCCTTGTGGCAGGCGATGATCGTGGCGAGGAAGCCGAAGATCGCGGCCTTGCCCTCGGCGAGCAGCAGGTCGGTCGGCTGCGCGAAGCTCGTGAACGAGTCGAGGTAGGCGCCGGAGCTGACGTCCCCCGAGCCGACGTTGAGGGCGTAGCCGGTGATCATCGCGGTGGCCGCCACGACGACGTTGAGCAGCAGGCCGACCGCCGTGGCCGCGACGAGCCGCGGAGCCACGAGCCGCCGGATCGGGTCGAGGCCCATGACCCGCATCGCGTCGACCTCCTCACGCACGGTCTGCGACCCGAGCGCGGCACACATCGCCGAGCCGACGGCGCCGGCCATCAGCAGCGAGGTGACGAGCGGTGCACCCTGGCGCAGCACGCCGATGCCGTTGACCGCCCCGGTGAACGACACCGCGCCGATCTGCTGGGCGATCGCGCCGACCTGGATCGCGACGATGACCCCGAACGGGATCGCCACGAGGATCGTGGGGAGCAGCGCCACGCGGGTCATGAACCACGCCTGCTCGAAGAACTCGTGCCACGAGAAGCGCCCCCGCACGATGTCTCCGAGGGCGTACCGGCCGGCCTTGAACCCCAGCGCGATCATCGACCCGAACGTCTCGAGGCCGTCGTTGACCGTCGTACGCGCGCGGGTCAGCACCGGGATGGACACGATCAGCCCTTCGCCGACGGGATGCGTACGGCCGAGCTCAGGGCGAGCGCGGCGCTGAGGTCGCCCTTGACCTTGAGCGAGCCCTTCATGAACGCCATCGTCGGGTTGAGGTTGCCGGTGGCGAGCTTGAGGAACTCCGCGCCGCCCAGGGCGATCGTCACGCTCCGCTTGCCCTCGCCGTCGGGGGTCACGGTGCACACGCCGTGGTCGATCTCGACGAGGTAGCGGTCGTCCTCGCCGGCTCCGCCGCCGATCTTGAAGCACGCGGCGAGGCGGAGCTTCGCGGATCGCCGCTCGTCGAGGTACTCGGGGAACCTCCGGAAGATCTCGTCGAGCACCACTGGACGGAAGCCGCCCTTCATGACCTCGCGGAGGTGCGCATCCTTGGCCTTGGAGATCACGCCGGCGACCTCGACCGCGTCGAGCGTCGTCGGGTCGACCGCCACGCCGTCCGTGCCCGGCACCCGGAACACGCCGCCGACCTGCAGTGCGAGGTCCTCGTCACCCACGACGCGGATGTCGCCCGCGAGCACCAGGAGCGCGGCGCTGGCCGTACCCGACAGGAGGCGCAGGAACGTGATGGCGTCGGTCGAGATCGTCAGGTCCGGCTCGTCGGTGCCGGCCGGCTCGACGTCGACCGCCCCGCCGGCGAACCTCGCGTCGTACGCCTCGTCGACGGCCTTGCCGCGCCGCACCACGAAACGTACGAGGCCCGAGACCGCTGCGAGGCGTTCGGGCACCGCGAACTCGCCGAACCGGCCGAAGCCCGCCTCGAGCGCGGCCTCCCGGATCGCGTCGTCGTCGATCAGCGCCCGCAGCTCGCGGTCGGGCGTCTCGGCGACCATGCGGGCGATCTCCTCGGCGTCGACACCGGCGAAGTGCGTGCCGAGGTCGGCCGGCGCGATGCCGTCGAGCCAGTCGCGAAGATCGCCCATCGCCGTGCCTCCTGGTTTTCCTACCGTGCGGTAGGATCTGGCTCACCGTAGTGACCCGAGTCACACCTGTCAACGAGCGGAGGACCGCATGGCTACCCCGACGGCGACGCCGACAGCCGGCAGCCGTGCGGCCCATCTGGGTCCCGAACGTCGCCGCCCGCTCGTGCTCGACGCGGCCCTGGCGGTGTGGATGGAGCACGGCTACCGGCGTACGACGATGGCCCTGATCGCGAGCGAGGCCAAGGTCAGCAAGCCGGTCCTCTACGCCTGCTACGCCGACAAGCACGAGGTGCTGCTGGCCCTGCTCGACCGGGAGGAGCAGCGATTGATCGACGCGGCACAGCGCGCCCTGCCCGACGAGCTCGACATCGACAACATCGAGCAGGTCGTGCAGTCGGCCTACGAGGCGTTCTTCACCGCGGCGGTCGACTACCCCGCCTCGTGGCGGGTCGTCTTCGAGGCCCAGCAGCTCGTCAACGACGAGATCGCCGCCCGTATCCGCCGCGGTCGCACGCTGATCGGCGAGCAGCTGGCTGCACTCGTGTCGCACTACTTCGCGTCGGTGGCCGAGCCCCTCAGCGAGCGCGAGGCGCGGCTGATCGCCGAGAACATGCTGGCGCTCGGCGAGAGCAATGCCGCGCTGCTGCTGCGCGACCACGGGGACACCTGGACGATCGGCGAGCTGGCGACCTCGGTCGCCCGGTTCGTGCTCCGGGGCTGGCCCGTCAGCGGGGCCTGACGGCTGTCACGTAGCGCGGGCGACGCGCGAGGTCGAGGTTGTCCTGCACGCCGTTCCAGCGGGCCCTGAACACCTCTGGCGCGGACTCGCCCTGCACGTCCGCGTGCTCGGCGCCGACGACGCCGCCGGGCTTGAGCAGGCGCCAGGCGACCTGCTCCACGACCCGCATGGCATCGAGTCCGTCATCGCCCGACCAGAGGGCCAGCGCGGGGTCGTGGTCGCGAGCCTCGGGCGCCACGCTCTCCCAGGCGTCCAAGGGTATGTAGGGCGGGTTGGCCACGACGACGTCGACCGTGCCGTCCAGGTCGGCGAACGCATCGGCCATGTCGCCGAGCCGCAGGTCGACGCCCGTGCCGGCGAGGTTGCGCTGCGCCCACTCGTACGCCTTCTCGTCCAGCTCGACGGCGTGCACGGAGGCGCCGGGCACCTCGTGGACCACCGAGAGCGCGATGGCACCTGCGCCGGCGCACAGCTCGACGACGACCGGCGCGGGCAGCGCCTTGGCGTGGTCGATGGCCCAGCCGGCGAGCACCTCGGTCTCGGGCCGCGGCACGAACACGCCGGGCCCGACCTCGACGTCGACGTAGCGGAACCCGGTCGAACCCGTCAGGTGCTGCAGCGGGAAGCGCCGGGCACGGGCGTCCACGAGCTCGAGGAACGTCTCCTGCTGGAGCGGGTTGGGCTTGGCGCGGGTGATCAACGACGAGCGCGGCACGCCGGTGACGTGGCTCAGCAGGGTCTCGGCGTCGTGGCGCGGCGAGCTGACGCCTGCCGCCTCCAGCCGATCGGTCGCTTCGGTCAGCAACCGCTCGGCCAGAGTACGTACGCCGGTCATTCCCCGGACTCGACGGCGGCGAGGCGGTCGGCGAGCTCGGCGTCGACGAGCGACTTGATGACGTCGTCGAGGGCCCCGTCCATGACCTGGTCGAGGTTGTACGCCTTGTAGCCCGTGCGGTGGTCGGAGATGCGGTTCTCGGGGAAGTTGTAGGTGCGGATGCGCTCCGAGCGGTCGACCGTGCGGATCTGCGACTTGCGCGCGTCGGACGCCTCGGCGTCGGCGGCGGCCTGCGCGGCCTCGAGGAGCCGGGCCCGCAGGATGCGCATCGCCTGCTCCTTGTTCTGCAGCTGGCTCTTCTCGTTCTGGCAGCTGGCGACGATGCCGGTGGGCAGGTGCGTGATGCGCACGGCTGAGTCGGTCGTGTTGACGCTCTGACCGCCGGGACCCGACGAGCGGTAGACGTCGATGCGCAGGTCGCTGTCGTGGATCTCGATGTCGATGTCCTCGGCCTCAGCCAGCACCAGGACGCCGGCCGCCGACGTGTGGATGCGGCCCTGCGACTCGGTCACCGGGACGCGCTGCACGCGGTGCACGCCGCCCTCGAACTTCAGCAGCGCGTGCGGCGCCTCGCCGGGCTCGGGCGTGCCCTTGGCCTTGACCGCCATCGTGACGGACTTGAAGCCGCCCAGCGCCGACTCGGTCGCGTCGATGATCTCGGTCTTCCAGCCGCGGTGCTCGGCGTAGCGGGTGTACATGCGCAGCAGGTCGCCGGCGAACAGCGCCGACTCCTCGCCGCCCTCGCCGCCCTTGATCTCCATGATGACGTCCTTGGAGTCAGCCGGGTCGCGAGGCACGAGGAGGCGCTGCAGCCGCTCGCTCAGCTCGTGCAGGCGCGGCTCAAGCGTCTCGATCTCGGCGGCGAACGAGTCGTCCTCGGCCGCCAGCTCACGCGCGGCCTCAAGGTCGTCGGTGACCTGCTGGTAGTCGCGGTACGTCTTGACGATCGCGGTCAGCTCGGCGTAGCGCTGCCCCAGCTTCTTGGCCAGCCCCTGGTCGGAGTGCACCGCGGGGTCGGACATGCGGACCTCGAGCTCGGCATGCTCGGCGACGAGCGTGTCGACGGCTTCGAACACGATGGCTCCTCAGGCTCGGTGCGGACGGGTGCGGACACGACAACGGCACCGACCCGCACGGCGTGCGTACGGGTCGGTGCCGGAGTGGAGCTACTTGCTCTCGGTCGTCTTCTTGGCGTAGCGCTTCTCGAAGCGGGCGACGCGGCCGCCGGTGTCGAGGATCTTCTGCTTGCCGGTGTAGAACGGGTGGCACGCGGCGCACACGTCGGCACGGAGCGTGCCGTCGGTGGCGGTGCTACGGGTCGTGAACGAGTTGCCACAGGTACAGGTGACCTGGGTCTCGACGTACTCGGGGTGGATGCCTTGCTTCATGATGTCCTCTCGGCGGTCGCTGGGTCGTACCGCGGGTTGCGATCCGTGAACCAGAACCAAGGATTGATTCTGCCAGTTGGCAGTACGTATAAGGAAATCGAGGGCGGATCTATTCCGCCGGGAGCAGCGCCTCGATGTCGTCCTTGATGTCCTCGGGCGCCGTGGTCGAGCCGTAGCGCTTGACGACCTCGCCCTCGGCGTTGATCAGGAACTTGGTGAAGTTCCACTTGATCTTGGTGCTGCCGAGCACGCCGGACTTCTCGGACTTGAGCCACTGGTAGAGCGGGTGGGCGTTGTCGCCGTTGACCTCGATCTCGGAGAACAGCGGGAACGTCACCCCGAAGTTGCGCTCGCAGAACACCGCGGTGTCCTCGTCGGACTCGGGGTTCTGGTGGCCGAACTGGTCGCACGGGAAGCCGAGCACGACCAGGCCGCGGTCGACATACTCCTGGTAGACCTTCTCGAGTCCCTTGAACTGCGGGGTGAAGCCGCACTGCGTGGCGGTGTTGACCACCAGCAGGACCTTCCCCTTGTAGTCGGCGAGCAGGCGCTCGGTGCCGTCGATCGCCGTCGCGGAGAAGTCGTATGCAGTCGTCATGGCGCCAACTCTAGTTGCGACTGATAACGACGGCCGGGTGAGTCCGCGAACGCCGAAGGGCCCGAGGTCTCCCCCGGGCCCTTCGGACGTACGGCTGACTACTTGCCGTTGGTGGTCCCGTCCTGCGGCAGCGTCGTGTTGATCTGCATGAGGAACTCGACGTTGCTGGTCGTCTTCTTGAGCTTGTCGAGGATGAGCTCGAGGCCCTGCTGGCCCTCGAGGCCCGACAGCACGCGGCGCAGCTTCCACACGACGGCGAGCTCGTCCTTGCCCATGAGCAGCTCCTCGCGGCGCGTGCTCGAGGCGTCGACGTCGACCGCCGGGAAGATGCGCTTGTCGGCGAAGTCGCGACGCAGGCGGAGCTCCCAGTTGCCGGTGCCCTTGAACTCCTCGAAGATGACCTCGTCCATGCGCGAGCCGGTCTCGACCAGCGCGGTGGCCAGGATCGTCAGGGAGCCGCCGTCCTCGATGTTGCGCGCGGCGCCGAAGAACTTCTTGGGCGGGTAGAGCGCCGACGAGTCGACACCACCGGACATGATGCGCCCGCTGGTCGGGGCCGCCAGGTTGTAGGCCCGGCCGAGGCGCGTGATGCCGTCGAGCAGGAGCACGACGTCGTGGCCCAGCTCGACGAGGCGCTTGGCGCGCTCGATCGCGAGCTCGGCGACCGTGGTGTGGTCGGTGGCCGGACGGTCGAACGTCGAGGCGATGACCTCACCCTTGACGGTGCGCTGGAAGTCGGTGACCTCCTCGGGACGCTCGTCGACGAGGACGATCATCAGGTGGCACTCGGGGTTGTTCTCGGTGATCGCGTTGGCGACCTGCTGCATGATCATGGTCTTGCCGGCCTTGGGCGGCGACACGATCAGGCCGCGCTGGCCCTTGCCGATCGGGGCGACGAGGTCGACGACCCGGCCGGTGAGTCCGCCGGCCTCGCCCTCGAGGCGCAGGCGCTCCGACGGGTAGAGCGGAGTCAGCTTGGCGAACTCGACGCGCTTGAGGCTCTCGTCGAGGGTCATGCCGTTGACCGACTCGATCTTGACCATCGGGTTGAACTTCTCCTTGCGCTCGCCCTCACGGGGCTGGCGCACCTGGCCGATGACGGCGTCGCCGCGGCGAAGCCCCCACTTGCGGACCATGGAGAGAGAGACGTAGACGTCGTTCTCGCTGGGCAGGTAGCCCGTCGTGCGGACGAACGCGTAGTTGTCGAGGATGTCGAGGATGCCTGCGGCCGGCACGAGGACGTCGTCCTCGGTGTAGGTCGTGTCGACCTCGGAGCCGCGGCCGCCGGGGTTGCGGTTGCGTCCGCGGCGGTTGCGACGACGGCCCATGCCGTTGTCGTCGTCGTCCTCGAACTGGCCCTGGTTGCGGTTGCCGCCCTGGCCCTGGTTCTGGCCCTGGTTCTGGTTGCGGTTGTTGCCGCCGCCGTCGTTGCGGTTCTGGTTGCGGTTGTTGTTGCCGCCGCCGTCGTTGTCGCGGTTCTGGTTCTGGTTGCGGTTCTGGTTGCGGTTGCGGCCGCCCTGGCGACCCGACTCGTCGTCGGATGAGTCGTCGTTGCGCGAGTCGTTCTTGGACTCCGGCTGGTCCGACGTGCTGTCGGCCTTGTCGGACTTGTCCGCCTTGGGCTCGTTGCGGGGCTTGCGGGTGTCGCTCTTGGACTCGGCCGGCGCCTCGGCGGCGGGCTGCTCGGTCCTGGCGGCCGCAGCGGCGTCACCCTTGCTGGTGTCGACCTTGCTGGGCGCGGCCGCGGCGACCGCGGCCTTGGTGGAGGTGCCGGCGTCTCCGCGGGCGATCTTGATGGCGTCGATGAGGGCGCCCTTGCGCATCTTGTCGGCGCCGGTGATGCCGAGCTCGCCGGCGATCTCCTGGAGCTCGGCGAGGACCTTGCCACCCAGTCCGCCGCTGGTCTTGCGCGGGGCGGTCGCCGCGGCGTCGGCCGCAGGCGTGGATGACTCAGGTGTGATGGTGGTTTCAGTCACGTAGGTTCCTTTGGATGAGGCCACAAGGCCTAATGCCCGGATCGATCCGGATCGCATGAAAGGCTTGCCCGTATCCGACGGGCGACTTGAATGGCACTGCTACTTGTCACTGTCGGGGAGTTTCGCACTCGACTCCGACTCGTCCACTGTAACACCAGAGGGTCATCCCGCATTCCGCTCGGGTTCATGTCACAGGGACTTCTCAGAGCGTGCGCGCACCCTCGGTGTCGACGTCCAGCTCGAGCACGGACCAGCCCTCCGGCGCCCGGTCAGCGACGCCCCTGGCGAACGACAGGACGGTCGGCCCGGCGCCCGAGATGATCGTGGGGATGCCCTCCACCCGCAGCTGGCGCAGCAGCTTGTAGGACTCGGGCATCGCGTCGGAGCGGTACGTCTGGTGGATCCGGTCCTCGGTGGCCCAGATGAGTCGCTCGGGCGCCACGGTGAGGGCGGCGACGAGCAGCGCGGCGCGGCCGGCGTTGACCGCGGCGTCGGCGTGAGGGACGGTCTCGGGCAGCAGGCCGCGCGCCTTCTCGGTCGACACCGCCTCGCTGGGCACGAACGCCGTGACCTCGACCGACGTGTCGAGCCGCTGCACCTCGGCGGCGGCTCCGTCGATCCAGGCGATCGTCAGGCCGCCGAACATCGCGGCGGCGACGTTGTCGGGATGGCCCTCGAGGCCGACTGCGAGCTGGTAGGCCGCGCGGTCGTCGAGACGGGAGGCGCTGCCCTCGACGAGCGCCCGGGCCAGGGCGATGCCGCCGACGATCGCCGCGGCCGACGAGCCCAGGCCGCGGCCGTGCGGGATCGCGTTGGCGCACTCGAGCCGCAGTCCTGTCGGCCGTTCGCCGAGGAGGTCGAACGTCGCGGTCATCGCCGTGACCACCAGGTGATCGCTGGTCCTCGGGACGTCCCGCTCCCCCTCGCCGGTGACCTCGATCTCGAGCCCAGGCGCGTCGAGGACCTCGGCGGTGATCTCGTCGTACAGCGTCAGCGCCAGGCCCAGGGCGTCGAAGCCCGGACCCAGGTTGGCGCTCGAGGCCGGCGTGCGTACGGTGACCGGGCCCTTGACGAACGTCATACGAGGCCGGCGACCTCGGCCGCCGCGTGCACGTCGACGTCGATGACCGAGTCGACGATCGAGTCGACGCCCGACAGGGCGGTCTCGGTGTCCTTGAGGCCGTGACCCGTCACGGTGATGGCGATGACCGAGCCGGGCTCGACCGAGGCGGCGGACTTGAGCAGCCCGGCGACACCGGCGGCCGAGGCGGGCTCGACGAAGACACCCTCACGCGAGGCCAGCTCGTGCTGGGCGCTGAGGATCTCCTGGTCGGTGACCGCCTCGATGCGGCCTCGCGAGTCGTCACGTGCGGCGACGGCGAGCTGCCACGACGCGGGGTTGCCGACGCGGATCGCAGTGGCGAGCGTCTCGGGGTGCTCGACGGGGTGACCCAGCACGATCGGCGCGGACCCCTCGGCCTGGAAGCCCCACATCGCCGGTGTCTTGCTGGCGATGCCGGCGTCGGCGTACTCCTGGTAGCCCAGCCAGTAGGCCGAGATGTTGCCGGCGTTGCCGACCGGCAGGATGTGCAGGTCGGGCGCCTGGCCGAGTGCGTCGACGATCTCGAACGACGCGGTCTTCTGGCCCTGCAGGCGTACGGGGTTGACCGAGTTGACGAGGGCGACCGGATATTGCTCGGCGAGGTCGCGGGCCACCTGGAGGCACTGGTCGAAACCGCCGCGCAGCTGGATCACGGAGGCGCCGTGCATGACCGCCTGGGCCATCTTGCCGGCGGCGATCTTGCCGTGCGGGACCAGGACGATCGGGGTCAGCCCGGCGCGCGCGGCGTACGCCGTCATCGACGCCGAGGTGTTGCCGGTCGACGCGCAGACGACGGCCTTGGCGCCCTCGCCGGCCGCGACCGAGATCGCGGCCGTCATGCCGCGGTCCTTGAACGACCCGGTGGGGTTGTCGCCCTCGACCTTGAGCCACACGTCGCCACGGACGATGCCCGACAGCCAGGCGGAGTGCACGAGCGGGGTGCCGCCCTCGCCGAGGGTGATGACGGGGGTCTCGGGGGTGACCGGGAGCCACTCGCGATACTCCTCGATCACGCCACGCCACAGGTGAGCCATCAGGATCCTCCCTCGACGCGCATCACCGATGTCACGTCACGAACCATGTCGAGGCCTCGCAGCGAGGCCACGGTCGCCGACAGCGCCGCGTCGTCGGCCTCGTGCGTCACGATCACGAGCTGGGCGTCGTCGCCGCTGCCCTCCTGGCGGACCGTGCGGATCGAGACGTCGAACTCGGCGAACGCGCTCGCGACCGACGCCAGCACGCCCGCGCGGTCGTCGACGTCAATCGACACGTGGTAGCGGGTGCGCGCCCGGCCGATGTCGAGCACCTCGAGCTGCGCGTGGGTCGACTCCCCGGGGCCGAAGACGTTGCTGCGCCGGTTGCGGGCGACCGACACGACGTCGCCGAGCACGGCGCTCGCGGTGGGTGCTCCGCCCGCGCCCGGGCCGTAGAACATGAGCTGGCCGGCGGCCTCGCTCTCGACGAACACCGCGTTGTAGGCGCCGTGGACGCTCGCGAGCGGGTGCGAGAGCGGGATCATCGCGGGGTGCACCCGGGCCGAGACCGCGGGACCGTCGGGGGTCTCACGCTTCTCACAGATCGCGAGGAGCTTGACGACGCAGCCCATCTCGGCTGCCGAACGTACGTCCGCCGCGGTGACCTCGCTGATGCCCTCGCGGTGCACGTCGCCGATCGTGACGCGGGTGTGGAACGCCAGGCCGGCGAGGATCGCGGCCTTGGACGCTGCGTCGAAGCCCTCGATGTCGGCGGTCGGGTCGGCCTCGGCATAGCCGAGCCGCTGGGCCTCGTCGAGCGCCTCGGAGAAGCCCTGACCGGTGGTCGTCATGGCATCGAGGATGAAGTTGGTGGTGCCGTTGACGATGCCGAGCACGCGCTGCACCCGGTCGCCGGCGAGCGACTCGCGCAGGGGCCGAACGATGGGGATCGCGCCGGCGACCGCGGCCTCGAAGTAGAGGTCTCGCTCGGCCTTGTGCGCCGCTTCGAACAGCGTCGCGCCGTCCTCGGCCAGCAGCGCCTTGTTGGCGGTGACCACGGAGGCGCCGTTGTCGAGGGCCGACAGGATCAGCTCACGCGCCGGCTCGATGCCGCCGATGACCTCGATCACGACGTCGATGTCGCCGCGGGACACGAGTCCGGCCGCATCGGTCGTGAAGAGCTCCCCGGGTACGTCGAGGTCGCGCTCACGGCCGAGCCGGCGTACGGCGATGCCGGCCAGCTCGAGCGGGGCGCCGACGCGCTGGGCCAGCTCCTCGGAGTCGCTGGTGAGCAACCGGGCTACTTCCGTGCCGACGACTCCGCAGCCCAGCAGGGCGACGCGGAGCGGGCGACCGGGGGACCACGAGACAGGGTCCGACGACGAGGGGCTCACCGGTCAAGGGTATAGGCGCCTGACCCCCGGGCATGACACGGTTCGCGGAATGAGCAGTCCACGAGGGGTGCGTCACCATAGCCCCGGAGGGCCGTCGATCGTTGAAGGGACGAACCCCCGCAGCACCGTCGCGTGCCCAAGAGAAGAGTCAGGTTTTCATGAAGCGCAGGACCCGTTCCGCCCTCAAGCAGCGCGCTGCCATCGCCATCGGCGTCGTGGCGAGCTTGATCGCCGTGGTGTCCGTCGTGATGATCCTGCGCGGTGACAGCGATCCGGCAACCGCCTCCGACACCAACTCCGACGGGGTCAGCGGTGGGACGAGCGACTACGGCAGCGGCTCGTCCTCGGCCGACGACGAGAAGTCCTCAGGCAGCGGGGTCAAGAAGGTGGGCTCGAAGGACGACCCGTTCGCCGCGCTGCCCGATCCGTACGCCTCGTCGCACGGCACCAACAAGCTCTACAACGTCGTCATGACCCTCACCTCGGACGGCGCCATCAACGAGGGTCACGACTACCGCGACGGCAAGAGGGCCGGCACGCAGGTCGCCAACAAGTCGATCACGATCACGCGTACGGTGCGCGGTCCCCTGCCGGTCGGCCGCATCGGTGGGCAGGTGCTGTCCACCGCGACGTACGTGACGTGCACCGTGACGATCGACGGCACCGTCGTGAGCAGGCGCACCGCCCACAAGCCCGGCTACGTGGCGGTCTGCGTCGGCTGACGCTCACTCACCCGTGCGGTCACCGCGACCGCCAGGGCTGCCGTGGCTGCGGCGAGCACGAACACCAGCACGTACCCGGTCATCTCGTCGATGCTCAGCATCACCGCGAAGACGACGCTGCCGATCGCGAGCACGAGCGACTGCACGACGGCGTCACTGGTCTGCATCGCGGCGCTGTTGGCGCCCTGCGCACCCGGCGCCGAGTGGTCGAGGAGCAGGACGCCGAGGGTCGACGCGGCCAGGCCCATGCCGAGACCACCGACACTCCAGATCGCCGCGACGACCAGCACCGGCGCGGTGTCGGTGAGGGTCAG
Source organism: Aeromicrobium sp. Root236 (assembly GCF_001428805.1). Taxonomy (NCBI): domain Bacteria; kingdom Bacillati; phylum Actinomycetota; class Actinomycetes; order Propionibacteriales; family Nocardioidaceae; genus Aeromicrobium; species Aeromicrobium sp. Root236. The sequence goes on from NZ_LMIS01000001.1 coordinate 1,250,076, forward strand.
GAAGCCCGCACCCGTGCCGACCAGCACGCAGACGGCACCGAGCCGCACCCGCAGGATCTTCGACGACAAGGCCGGCACGTTGGCGGCGATCCACGACCCGCTGAACCACAGCACGGCGGCGCTCGTCAGCAACAGTCCCGACTGGGCCACCTCGAGGCCGCGGTGCTCGACGAGTGACAGCGGCACGTACGTCTCGGCGCCGAAGAAGCCGGCGCTCAGGAGGCTGCGGGTCGCGATGACGCTCGGCAGGCCCCGACCGCCGCGCCACGTGCCCGCCGGAAGGAGCCGGGGAGCGTACGCGCCGATGAGGACGAGCGCGACGACCAACAGGACGGGCCACCACGCGACCGCACGCTGCCCGGCCAGGCTGACCGCGAGGATGCCGCCGGCACTGAGCGACGCCCACCAGAGGCGGCGCCGGTCGGCGGTGACCTCGGGGTCGCCGTCGAGCCGGTTGAGCGCCTGCCAGATCAGCAGGAGGGAGCCGACCGCGACGAGCGGGACGCTGAGGAACACCCACCGCCAGCCGACGTGGTCGGCGATGAAGCCCGCGATGACCGGGCCGACGAGTGCCGGCAGCACCCATGCACTGGTCATGACGGTCCAGACGCGCGCCCGCATGTGGTCCGGGAACACCTTGCCGATGACGAGGTAGAGGCCGACGCCGACGAAGCCCATGCCGAGACCCTGCACCGAACGGCCGACGAGGAACACCGCCATGGTCGGCGCGAGCCCGGCCACCAACAGACCCGCGGAGAAGATGCCCACGCCGGCGCGCAGCGCGAGGCCGGGACCCCGGCGATCCATCAGCGGGCCCGCGACGGTCATCGAGACCACGGCGACGGCGGACGGAGCGGCGAACGACAGGGCGTACAGGCCGAGCCCGTCGAGCTCGTCGGCGACGACCGGCATGACGGTCGCGACCGCCAGCGACTCGAACGCGACGAGGAATGCCAGCGAGAAGATGCCCGCGACCACACGGCCGTACGGTCCGAGCCACAGGCGCTCGTCGGGAGCGACCGCGGTCATCGGAGTGCGTCGGGGATCAGGACGACCTTGCCGTACGTCTGCCGGGCCTCGAGCGCACGATGCGCGCCCGACGCGTCCGAGAGCGCGAAGGCGGCGTCGACGAGGGGCACCCGGCTGCCGTCGGCCGCCCGTGCCAGCGCCTCGGCCTCCAGCGAGCGCAGACCACCGGGCCGGGCCAGCATCTGCGGGCCGAGCAGCATCGTCACGGTCCTGGTCGGGTCGTCGTACGTCGCCGGTTCGTCGGTGAACCAGCCGTACTGCATCAGCCGGCCGCCTGTGGCGAGCAGGCCGTACGCCGCATCGGCGGTCTTGCCACCGACGCCGTCGAACACCAGGGTCGCCCAGTCGCCGCCGAGCTCGCGACGCACGACGTCGTCCCAGCCGTCGATCCGGTAGTCCACCGCGACGTCGGCGCCCTGCGACCGGGCGATCGCCACCTTGTCCTCTCCCCCGGCGAGACCGACGACCAGGGCGCCGGCCTCCTTCGCGGCCTGGATCAGCAGCACGCCGAGACCGCCCGCGGCCGACGTCACGACGACGACGTCGTCCGGCCGGATCGGCGACTGGTCGAGGATCCCGGCCGCGGTCCGCCCGGTGCCGATCGAGGCGACCGCGACGGCGCACGGCATGACTCCGGGGATCTCGTGGAGGCTCTCTGCGGCGACGAGCGCCTGTTCGGCGTACCCGCCGCTGGCCATGCCGAGGTGCGCCACGACCCGCTTGCCCGACCACGCCCCGTCGACACCGGAGCCGACGGCGTCGACCCGGCCGGCGACCTCGCGGCCCGGGGTCATCGGCAGCTGCAGCGGCTGGTGCACGGCACTGGTGAAGCCTGCGCGCAGCGACGTGTCGAGCACGTGGACGCCGCTCGCGCTGACCGCGATGCGCACCTGTCCTGGCCCTGGGTCGAGGTCCGGCACCTGCTCGTACCGAAGCACCTCGGGACCGCCGAGCTCGTACTGCCTGATCGCGTGCATGCTGCTCCTTCGTCGTTGGTGCGCACAGTCCACAACCTAAACTTTGGTTGAGGTCAACTCGTGGGGTCGACTCGGCTCGTGCTTTCCGCAGGACCGGTGACTCAGGTGGAACCGCGAGCCTGCAGGTTCGACCCAGCTCACCGCCCGGGCAAGAGCGGTGACTCAGGTCGAACCGCACCATGACGCCGGTGACTCAGGTCGAACCGGGAGCCTGCAGGTTCGACCCAGCTCACCGCTCGGGCAAGAGCGGTGACTCAGGTCGAACGTGGAGGCACCTGCGACGAGGAACCCCAAGTATGGTTGAGGTCATGACGATCTCGAAGCACCAGCCACTGAGCCCCGGCGAGGTTGCCGCGCGTGCCGGCGTGGCTGTCTCGGCGCTCCACTTCTACGAACGCGAAGGCCTCATCGAGAGCGAGCGGACGGCCGGCAACCAGCGTCGCTACCACCGCGACGTCCTGCGCAGGATCTCGTTCATCCGGGTGTCGCAAGGCCTCGGGATCAGCCTCGCCAGGATCCGCGAGGCGCTCGACTCGCTGCCCGACGAGAAGGTTCCGACGAAGGCCGACTGGGCCCGGCTGTCGCAGGGCTGGCGGGCCGACCTCGACTCCCGCATCGACCAGCTCCAACGCCTTCGTGACAACCTCGACGGCTGCATCGGCTGCGGCTGCCTGTCGCTCAAGAGCTGCTCGCTCTACAACCCCGAGGACTGGCTCGCGACGACGGGCCCGGGCCCGCGGCGGTTGCTCCGCCGCTAGCTGGACAGGCTGACATGCAAGCATTGCATCTGTGAACCACTCGGACCCGTATGAGCGGTACAAGCAAGACGCTCAGCTGCTCTCCGAGATTGGCATCGTTTTGAAGTCTCAGCTCCCGTCGTACCGCGTGCGAGTCCCTTGGCGACTGGCCAGCAGAGCCATCGCGGCATGGGAACGCGACGAGGAGGGCGAACTTCCCGCCCAGGAGACCGAGCTACAGACGTCCCTTCGCCACATGGCTGGCCACCTCGCTCTCATCGGCCTGAGTCTCAAAGAGGCTGGCGAACGGGTTCAGAGCGACTATGTGGAACTGGATCTCGACCCGGACTTCATTGACGCTGCGGTACGAGCTTCGCAACTGGTCGGCCCTTGACAGGCGGCGGTTGCTGCGTCGCTAGCCGGACAGGCTCACGGCGAGGTTGATCGTGGTGGCGACCACGACCGTGCCGAAGACGTACGAGAGCAGGGCATGCCGCAGCGCCGTGGCCCGGAACGCACTCGTGAGCAGGTTGGTGTCGGAGATCTGGAACGTCATGCCGAGCGAGAACGCGACGTACGCGAAGTCGACGTAACACGGCGGCTCGTCGGTGTTGAAGTCGATCCCGCCGGGCTCGCCGGCGAAGTACTGGCTGGCGTAGCGCAGCGTGAACAGCGTGTGGATGAGCAGCCACGACAGCGCGACGCTGCCAAGCGCCACGGCGGCGAGCACGCCGCTGCGGGTGTCGGAAGCCGATCGGGCCTCGACCAGCAGCATCGCGACGGCGGCCAGGCTGGCGAGGCTCGCGACCAGGATCAACAGCTCGGCGAGCCCGCGGACCGGGTCCTCGCGCAGCGCATGACTTGCGGTCTCGTCGGGGCCCATGCGGGCGATGACGAGCCAGACCCAGCTGACGTACACCAGCGACGCGGCGGCCCAGCCGAGCACGACCGAGAGCGCACCGCCACCGAGTGCGGCGACGATCCCGCCGACCACGAGGCCCGCCGCCAGCATCACGACGAAGCGCGCTGCGTAGCGGTGGGTCATGTCGCTCAGCCGATGTCGAGGGCGAGCAGGTCGTCCTCGGTCTCGCGGCGCAGGATGACGCGCGCCTCGCCGTCGCGCACGGCGACGACCGCGGCGCGGGGCACGTGGTTGTAGTTGCTCGCCAGCGATCGGCAGTAGGCGCCGGTGCCGGGCACGGCGAGCAGGTCGCCGGCCTCGACGTCGCCCGGCAGGAACTCGTCCTTGACGACGATGTCACCGGACTCGCAGTGCTTGCCGACGACGCGGCTGAGCAGTGCCGGCGCGTCCGAGGTGCGCGATGCCAGGGTGCACGAGTAGTCGGCGCCGTAGAGCGCGGGCCGGATGTTGTCGCTCATGCCGCCGTCGACCGAGATGTAGCGCCGGGAGGCGCCGCCGTCGAGCGCCACCGACTTGGTGGTGCCGACCTCGTAGAGCGTGAACGTCGACGGGCCGGCGATCGCGCGGCCCGGCTCGATCGACAGGTGGGGGACGTCGACGCCCATCGCGGCGCACTCGTCGTCGACGATCTTGAGCATCCCGCGAGCCAGGTCCTCGGGCGTCGACGGGTCGTCCTGGGTCGTGTAGGCGATGCCGAAGCCACCACCGAGGTCGAACTCGGGCAGCGCGACGCCGAGCTCCTTCTCGATCTCGGCGTGCAGGCGCAGGACCCGGCGGGCCGCGACCTCGAAGCCGTCGGTCACGAAGATCTGCGAGCCGATGTGCGAGTGCAGTCCACGCAGCTCGAGACCCGGCTCGGCGAGCACCCGGCGTACGGCGTCGAGCGCGTCGCCGCCGGTGATCGAGAAGCCGAACTTCTGGTCCTCGTGCGACGTCGAGATGTACTCGTGCGTGTGGGCCTCGACCCCGGCGGTCACCCGGATCATCACCGGTGCCCTGACCCCCAGCTCGGCGGTCAGGTCGCGCAGCCGCTCGATCTCCTCGATCGAGTCGATGATGATGCGGCCGACGCCGACCTCGAGCGCGCGGCGCAGCTCGGCGACGGACTTGTTGTTGCCGTGCAGGCCGATGCGCGCCGGTGGGAACTCGGCCTTGAGCGCCACCGCCAGCTCGCCCCCGGTGCAGACGTCGAGGTTGAGCCCCTCCTCGGCGATCCAGCGGGCCGTTGCGACACACAGGAACGCCTTGCCGGCGTAGTAGACGTCGGCGCTCGGGAACGCGTCCTTGAATGCGCGGGCGCGGCGGCGGAAGTCGTCCTCGTCGACGACGTACGTCGGGGTGCCGAACTCGGCGGCGAGGTCGGTGACCGACTCCCCCGCGACCGTCAGCACGCCGTCGACCTTGGAGACCGACGACGCCCACAGGTGCGGGACGAGCTCGTTGGGGTCCTCGGGCGTACGCAACCAGGCCGGTCCGCGATCGCCGGACTGGCCGTGCAGGGCACCTGCCTCGTGGCTCCTCATCTACATGCGCTCCGGGGCGCTGACGCCGAGCAGCCCGAGTCCGTTGGCGATGACCTGACGCGTCGCGGCGACAAGCATGAGGCGGGCTCGATGCAGGTCGCTCGGCTCCTCGTCGCCCTTGGGCAGCACGTGCGCGACGTCGTAGAACTTGTGGAACGCCGCTGCGGTGTCCTCGAGGTAGCGCGCGACGCGGTGCGGCTCGCGCAGTTCCGCCGCCCGGGCGACGATGCGCGGGTAGTCGGCGAGGGCGCGCAGCAGCGCGCCTTCCTGCTCGACGGCGAGCAGCGAGGGATCGAACGTCGAGTCGTCGATCACGACGCCGAGGTCGACGGCGTTGCGGATGATCGACGACAGGCGCGCGTGGGCGTACTGGACGTAGTAGACCGGGTTGTCGCTGTCCTGCTTGGCCCACAGGTCGAGGTCCAGGTCGATCGTCGAGTCGGTCGAGTAGCGGGCCAGCGCGTAGCGGGCGGCGTCGATGCCGATCGCCTCGACGAGGTCCTCGAGGCTGATCACGGTGCCGGCCCGCTTGCTCATGCGCAGGGGCTCACCGTCGCGTACGAGGTTGACCAGCTGGCCGATCAGGAGCTCGAGGTTGACGCCCGGGGTGTCGCCGAACGCCGCGCACATCGCCAGCATCCGCGAGACGTAGCCGTGGTGGTCGGCGCCCAGCATGATGATGCAGCGGTCGAAGCCGCGCTCGCGCTTGTCGAGGTAGTAGGCGAGGTCGCCGGAGATGTAGGCCGGCTGTCCGTCGGACTTGATGACGACGCGGTCCTTGTCGTCGCCGAAGTCGGACGTGCGCAGCCAGGTCGCGTCGTCCTGCTCGTACATCATGCCGAGCTCGCGGAGTCGTGCGATGGCTCGCTCGACGGCGCCGGACTCGTGCAGGTCGTTCTCGTGGAAGTAGACGTCGAAGTCGACCCCGAACTCGTGCAGGCTCTTCTTGATCTCGGCGAACATCAGGTCGACGCCCTCGGCCCGGAACGTCTCGAGCGCCTCGGCGTCGGGCAGCGTCAACGCGTCGGGGTGCTTGGCGAGCACGCTGGCCGCGATGTCGGCGATGTACTGGCCGCCGTAGCCGTCCTCGGGCGCGTCCTCGCCGCGGGCACTGGCCAGCAACGATCGGGAGTAGCGGTCGATCTGCATGCCGTGGTCGTTGAAGTAGTACTCCCGCGTGACGTCGGCGCCGATCGCCGTGAGGATGCGGCCCAGCGAGTCGCCGACCGCGGCCCACCGCACGCCGCCGATGTGGATCGGGCCGGTCGGGTTGGCGCTGACGAACTCGAGGTTGACCTTCTGGCCCGCGTAGAGATCGCTCGTTCCGTACGCGGTGCCGGCCGCGACGATCTGCGGGGCCAGGGCGCCCTGGGCGCCGGCCTCGACGCGGATGTTGAGGAAGCCGGGACCGGCGATCTCGGCGCTCGCGATGCCGTCAGCCGCACCGAGCTGGTCGGCGAGCAGCTGGGCGAACTCGCGCGGGTTCATGCCGGCCTTCTTGCCCAGCTGCAGCGCGATGTTGGTGGCGTAGTCGCCGTGCTCCTTGACCTTGGGTCGCTCGACGAGCACGTGCGCCGGCACCCCGTCGGGCAGCGTGATCGTGCCCGCCTCGCTGAGGGAGGTGAGGGCACCGACGATGGCTGCAGAAAGCTGCTCGGGAGTCACCCGCCAAGACTATCGGCCGTGGGCAGAGGGCCATAAACGTGGACGACCCGCAGGGCTGCGCTCGCCTCCGGAGAGTAGGAGCGCGGTCGAGTGGACAACTCGACGCCCTGCGGGTCGGGTGGCTGCGGGAAATTCGCTGCCACTAGCTGAGCCTTGCGGCTAGCGGACAGCCACCTCACAAGTCCAAGAGCTATTCATATCCTCGAACCACCTCCAATCCGTGTACAGCAACCGTACGTCCGGAGATGGCGCCACTCAAGGACCTTGCGTCACTCGGCGCCGCGATTCTTCGTGCGGTCGATCGCGTCCTGCACCGTGGTGATCAGCGCGTCAGGGTCGAAGGGCTTGGTGACATAGGCGTCGACGCCGGCCTGGGTCGCCCGTTGGATGTCGGCCGGATGGCCCTGGGTGGTCACCATGACGATCGCGATGTGCCGCGTCCGAGGGTCGGCCCGGATCGCCGACACCGTCGCGATGCCGTCGAGCCGGGGCATCATGACGTCGACCGTGATGGCGTCGGGCAGCACCTCGGCCGTACGCAGGAACTCGAGGCAATCCGCCCCGTCGACCGCCTCGTCGACGTCGAAACCGGCGAGCTCCATGTTGGTCCGGATCAGGAATCGGATCGAGGCGGTGTCGTCCACGACAAGCACTCTGGGCACCGTCAACACGGTAGTGCCTGTGGGGTAGGCTCACACCGCAGTTGGCCGTATTGGCCCCCGTAGCTCAGGGGATAGAGCGCCGCCCTCCGGAGGCGGAAGCGGAGGTTCGAATCCTCCCGGGGGCGCAGACCGAACGCACAGCAGAACAGAGCGCCGCACTCAACCACACGGCGCAAACGGAGGTTCGAATCCTCCCGGGGGCGCAGACCGAACGCACAGCAGAACAGAGCGCCGCACTCAACCGCACGGCCCAAGCGGAGGTTCGAATCCTCCCGGGGGCGCAGACCGAACGCACGGCAGAACAGAGCGCCGCACTCAGCCGCACGGCGGAAGCGGAGGTTCGAATCCTCCCGGGGGCTCCCGGGAGAAGCGCGCTCAGCGCCCCCGACGTCGGCCGCGATGGCAGCCGGCTCCCCACGCCCCGGAACCATATGTTCGATTTCTCGCCATCGGGCTAATTGCGGCGGAAAGATGGTCCGATGGTGGGATTCTGCCCTCCAGACCCCGCGCCTAACGTCGCTCCCAACAGACCGGTGAGGCCCTGTCTCCACGACACCTCACATCAGGACGGAGTCGGCGATGGACGAGACAGAGATTGCGGTGATCGGGGCCGGACCCCATGGACTGGGGGCGACCGAACGCCTGCGAGCGGCGGGGCGCGAAGTGTGCGTGATCGGCGACCCCATGGCGTTCTGGCACACCATGCCGAAGGGCCTGTGGATGCGCTCCCGTCGCAACGGCTCGTCCATCGGCGAGGTCACCGGGCCGCTGTCGATGGAGGGCTACACGGCCGACACCCAGGCCGTCGTCGACCGGCACCTGAAGCTCACGACGTTCATCGAGTACGGCCACTGGTACCAGAACCGCGTCGCTCCCGACGTCATCCGCCGGCACGTCGTCCGGCTCGAGCGTCAGGAGTCCGGCTTCCTGCTCACGCTCAGCGACGGCACCCAGATGCGGGCTGGTCGGGTCATCTCGGCCACCGGCATCGCCGAGTTCACCCGCCGCCCGGCGATGTTGCGACAGCTGCCGGGCGAGCTCGCGTCCCACGTCGCCGATCACGGCGACTACGAGCGGTTCCGCGGCAAGAGCGTCGCAATCATCGGAGCCGGTCAGAGCGCACTCGAATCGGCTGCACTCATGCACGAGGGCGGCGCCGAGGTCGAGGTGCTGGCCAGGCATCCGCAGGTCCACTGGCTCCACGGCGACGGCCTGATCGACGGCCTCGGTCGCCTCGCTCCCCTGTTCTACGCGCCGACCGACGTCGGGCCGATCGGGATCTCGCGGCTCGTCGCGACACCTGAGGTGTTCCGCCGGTTCCCGCGGCCGCTGTTCGATGTCATCGCCGCTCGGGCGATCCGGCCGGCCGGCGCGTCGTGGCTCAAGCCACGGCTCCCCGACGTCCCCATCACCGCCGGCGCCGTCGTCACCACGGCGACCCCGCTTGGCGACCAGCTCGCCCTCGAGCTCTCGGACGGCACCCGGCGTCAGGTCGACCACCTCCTGTTCGCCACCGGCTACGACGTCGACATCCGGCGATACTCGTACCTCGACCGCGCGCTGGCCGAACAGGTCCGCTGCGTCGACGGCTACCCGGTCCTCCGGCGGGGTCTCGAGTCGTCCGTGCCGCGACTTCACTTCCTCGGGGCTCCAGCCGCCCGGTCCTTCGGTCCGGTGATGCGTTTCGTGGCCGGCAGCTGGTTCAGCTCCAAGGCCGTGGCCAAGACGGTGGCGGCACAGGATCGTCGTCGCCCGAGCCAGCCGTCGCCGCGTCACGCGGCGGCCGCGTGATGACCACGACCGAGACCGGACGCCCTGCCAAGACCGGCGCATCCCGCGGCGGCCCCGGAGCGTTGGTGATCGGCGGCGACTACCAGGGGCTGGGGATCGCCAGGAGCCTGGGCCGGCGCGGCATCCCTGTCGCGGTGCTCGACGACGAGGTCTCGATCGCGCCGAGATCGCGGTACGTACGGCACGCCATGAGGGTGCCGACCCTGCGCAGCGCGCAGGCCACGACTGATGCGTTGCACGAGGCCGCCCGGCGGTTCGGACTGGACGGCTGGGTGCTGTTCCCGACGCGGGAGGAGACCGTGGCCGCGGTGGCGCAGAACCGCGACGAGCTGGCGCGTACGTTCAAGGTCCCGACACCGTCGTGGGAGACGGTGCGGATCGCCTGGGACAAGCGGCAGACGTACCAGGTGGCCGAGCGGCTCGGCATCGACGTGCCGCGCTGCTGGTTCCCGCGCGACGAGGCCGACCTGTCCGCGATCCCGATGGACAGCCCCGTGATCATCAAGCCGGCCATCAAGGAGCACTTCTTCTACGAGACCGGGGCGAAGGCGTGGCGCGCCGACACCCGGGCCGAGCTGGTGCAGAAGTTCCGCGAGGCCACGGCGATCATCCCGGCCGACGAGGTCATCGTGCAGGAGCTGGTCCCGGGTGATGGCGCGCGCCAGCTCGCGTACTGCGCCTTCGTCAAGGACGGCGAACCGGTCGGCAGCATGACCGTGGTGCGCCGTCGCCAGCACCCGTCCGACTTCGGCCGGGCGAGCACGTTCGTCGAGACGGTCGACCTGCCCGAGCTCGAGGCGCCGTCGCTCCGCCTGCTGCGGGAGATGGGCTACTACGGCCTGGTCGAGCTGGAGTTCAAGCGCGACGAGCGCAGCGGGACGGTCAAGCTGCTCGACGTCAACGCCCGGACATGGGGCTATCACGGTCTCGGCGCTGCGGCCGGGGTCGACTTCGCCGCCCTGCTCCACCAGGACCAGATGGGCCTGCCGGTGCCGTCCTGCCGAGCCCGCGCCGGCGTTCGGTGGGTCCGGCTCGCCACCGACGTACCGAACGCGCTGCGTGACATCGCTCGGCGGCGGCTCCGGCTCATGGACTACCTGCGCACGTTGCGCGGGATCGACGTCGGCGCGGTGTGGGCCGCCGATGATCCGCTGCCGGCGCTCGCCGAGCTCGGCATCCTGCCCCGCCTCGCCATCCGCCGCGGGCTCTAGGGGGCATCTCATGTTCACGTCATCGGTCCCCTTCGCGTTCGCGGACTACATGCGGGTCCCGGTCGTGGTCGACCACACGATGCGCCGCAACCTGCCGAGGCACGTGGGAGCACTGCACGCCACGTCGTCGCCGCTCGGGCCGAGGCTCCTGTGGGTCCATCCCGAAGACGGTCGACACGCCCCCGGCACCCACGCGGGGCGCCACACGCTCGCCGGCATCGATCTTGCGAGCCCGGTCTTCACCGGGTCACCTGAGGAGATCGGGTGCCGTCGATGGACCGGGGGTGAGGGGTGGCGGCCCCTCACCCCCGTCCAGAACCTCCACGGCGTGACCGTGGCGCAGGTCTGGACGAACGATCAGGGCAGCCTCTTCCTGCCCTTCGACCCCGGCGAGGCGATGTCCTGGCTGTGGTCCGAGCGCTACACGACCCTGGGCAGCGCCGGCCTGCGCAGCCGGCTGCGACATCTGGCCGTCACCCTCTACTACGCGATCCGGCCGGCGCTGCCCCGCAAGCTCCAGCTCCTGCTCCGTCGCGGCCACGCAGCGCGGCAGACGTACCCGGAGTTCCCCGGCTGGCCCGAGGAGCACTCGCTCCACGACCTCTACGACTGGCTCCTCGACCGGCTCGAGGACGTCGCCGGAGAGCCGGTTCCGTACCTCCATCCATGGCCGAACGGTCACACGTCGGCGTTCGTGCTGACCCATGACGTCGAGACTGCGGCCGGCCGGGACGCCATCGAGGTGCTGCGTGCACCCGAGCGGTCGCGGGGGCTGCGGTCGTCGTGGAACCTGGTGCCCGAGCGATACGAGGTCGCCGACGAGCTGCTCGACCAGCTGCGATCCGAGGGTTGCGAGATCGGCGTCCACGGGCTGCGGCACGACGGCCGTGACCTGGCGTCGAAGCGCATGCTGCGCAAGCGGCTTCCGGCGATCCGGGCGTGGGCCGACCGATGGGGCGCTGTCGGGTTCCGGTCGCCGGCCACCCAGCGATCGTGGGAGCTCATGCCGCTGCTGGGCTTCGCCTACGACTCGTCCTACACCGACAGCGCCCCCCACGAGCCGCGCCCGGGTGGCTGCTGCACCTACCTGCCGTTCTTCATCGACGACCTCGTCGAGCTGCCCCTGACGTTGCCGCAGGACCACACCTTGTTCGACATCCTCGGGATGACCGACGGGTCCGTGTGGCGGTCCAAGGTCGACGCCCTTCGGTCGCGAGGCGGCATGGTGCTGATGATCGCGCACCCGGACTATGTCGACTGCCCGGGAATGCTGCCCGCCTGGGAGGCGCTGCTGGACCAGCTCTGCGCGGATGCCGGCGCGTGGCACGCGCTCCCACGTGAGGTGGCCGCCTGGTGGCGCCGCCGGGCCGAGTCGGTGCCCACGCTGTCCGCAGCCGGCTGGGTCGTGCGGGGCCCCGCCGGCGGCGAGGCCGTGGTGGCGTGGTCGTCGTCGCGAACCGGTCGACCTGCCCAGCTCGCCGACGTGGCGCTCCCGCATGACTGACCTCCGAGGCAGCCATGTCGCCGCGATGGTGCAGAACGTGTCACTGGCCGACGACAACCGCCTGTGCAAGCAGATCGAGGCGCTGTCCGCAGCCGGCTGCCGGGTCTCGGTCATCACCCGCCGCGACGCGGCCAACGATCCTTGGCGAGACCTTCCGGGCCTCACACTGATCGAGTACCGGGCGCCTGTCGACGGCGCGTCCACCACGGGCCACCTTCGCGAGTACGCCGCCTCGCTGGTGCGGCAGATACCCCGGCTGGCCCGGTTGCACCTGCGTGACCGGATCGACGTGCTGCAGATCTGCCAACCGCCGGATCTCTACTTCCCCGTCACGGCCGTCGCTCGTCGACTCGGCGTGAAGGTGCTGCTCGACCAGCGGGACCTGATGCCCGAGACGTTCGCGCAGCGATATGCATCCGCACCCGCGCGCGCGATGCAGGTGCTGCACTGGCTCGAGTCGCGTACGCAGGCCTCCGTCGACGCGACGGTGACCGTCAACGACCACCTGCGCAGTCGGCTGATCGCCGCCGGCGGCGCTCCCGAACGCGTCCGCGTGGTCCGCAACGGACCCGTGCTGGCACGGCTCGGCCGCGCCCGCGAGGTTGCTCCCCTCCCTAAAGTCTCGCGGGCGCGGTCCTTCTCCTCGGTCGTGACGTGGGCCGGCAAGATGGGGCGCCAGGACCGCGTCGACGACGTCGTACGCGTGGCCGAGCTGGTGGTTCACGGGTGGGGCCGCGACGACGTGGGCTTCATGCTGATCGGCAACGGTGAGTGCCTCGACGAGCTTCGACTCATGGTGGACGAGCTCGGGTTGCGCGAGCACGTCTGGTTCCCCGGCTGGCTCGACGAGGTGGAGCTCTATCGCCACCTCGCGGCCGCCGACGTCGGCATCGACACGTCGCTGCAGCCCGAGGTCACTCCGGTCAAGGCGATGGAGTACCTCGGCGTCGGGCTCCCGCTCGTGGCGTACGACGTGCAGGAGACCCGGCGACTCGCCGAGGGCGCCTCGATCCTGGTGGAGCCCGGCGACACCGAAGCGTTGGCGCGCGAGCTGGTCGGCCTGCTCGACGACCCTGCGAAGCGGTCCCTGCTCGGCCAGGTGGGCAGCGAACGGGTACGGGTCGATCTCGCCTGGGAACGCCAGCAGGAGGTCTATCTCGAGACCGTCGCCGGCCTGGTCCACGACCGCCCGAGGAGGGCTACTCCGCGAAGCTCGGCTGCAGCCAGATCCGGTCCTTCATCAGCGTCTTGACCCGCGCCGTGTAGTCGCGTGCTGCCGGGATCTCCCAGTCGCCGGCGTACCAGACCCCGACGCATCCCCAGACGTCTCCCTTCTCGTACCCGTCCCGGTTGCTCAACCACACGATCCAGCCCTCCATGCAGCCGCGCAGGTGTGAGGCGGCGTAGTCCAGCGCGAACGCCGTCGAGTCCCGGTTGAACGGGAACGTCCCGTTCTGGTTCTGGGCCATCGGGCCCCAGTCCGGGTCCTGCCACGACATGACCCCGATGATCGAGAACGTCCTCGGGCACACGCCGTCGCCGTAGTCGCGGCTGTAGTCGTAGCCGAAGCGGTTCAGCTCGGTGCAGAACGTCCTGGACGCCGGAGTCGCACGCTCCACCATGTCTCCGCAACCGCGCTTCTCGACACAGGAACCGTTGGACTCCCGCAGGCCCTGGTACCACGTCGACTCCGCGGCGGCCATGGCTCGGAGCAGGTTGTCCGAGATCCCCCACTTGCAGGCAGCCCACTGGATGTTCTCGTCCGTGGTCCCGGTGTGCTGTCCACTCACGCGAGGCAGCAGCCAGGTGTTGTAGCGGGACGCGTACGTCGTGCCGTCGCCGCGCGGGCGCGACGTCAGCGACTTCCGTACGGCGGCCGGGTCCGGTTCGGTGTGGTTGGCTTTGGCGTTGCTGGGCCGGGGCTCCCAGGGTGAGCGATGCGTCTGGCGGGCGCACTCCTCGTCCGACGGCAGGCTCTTCCACGAGCCCGCGGGCTTGGTGGCGAAGTAGCCGTCGGGGTCAGGAGCCAGCGAGCCGTCCGGTTGAGCCCTCCGGTCCGAGGCGAGCGTCGAGTCGCGGACGCTGATGGCCACCAGCGACACGACGGCGACGAGCAGCAGCAGTCCGACGAGGACCGCCCAGAGGCGGCCCTTTCCGGCCACCGCTTGGACCGACATCAGGCCACCACGGAGCTCGGCGGCTCACCCGCTGCGCCCGGCTTGGGCCGGCGAGCAGCTTCGGGCTTCCGGCCGGGTGTGGTCACGCCCGAGCGCACGGCCTGGATGCGCTTCTTGTCCGTCCAGACGGGAACGGATGAGGGGGCGGTGGACCGTCCGGACGTCGGCTCGGGATCCATGGGCGGTGGCGCGATCCGGAACACGGCCTTGCGAACCTGGCGGGACGCCCACTCCCGGACCGAGCCGCTCTCGCGGCGCGTCCGCCTCCCCCGCGGCGTGATCACGAGACCCATCATCTTGTCGGCGCAATGATCGAGCGCCTGCACGGCGGTCGCCAGCGACTTGCGTGAACCTCGGCCCAACGCGACCACCAGCAGGATCTTGTCGACCCGCAGGGCGATCCCCGCGCTCGACCAGGCCGGTGGGCCGTCGATGATGATCAGGGCCTCCGGCAACCGGTGATGCAGCTCCGGGAGGAGGTTCGTCAGCCTCGCGGCAGCGATCCCGGCGGCATCCCACTCCGCCACCGAGACGAGATGCAGACCCTCCTGCTCGGCCGGCCGGGTCTCGGGCCACAGGTCCTCGGGGACCTCGTTCTTGCGCTTGGCATCCCGGTCCCGGGACATCCTCGCGACGACCTCGTCGTCGGCGGTCACGAGCACGACCACCCGCCCCATCCGCGCGAGGGCGACGGCAGTCGTCGCCGCGACCGCCGTGCTGCCGCAGTCGGTGGCAGCACCCGTCACCAGCAGGCTGGAGCGGGACCCCTGCTCCACCTCGCCGAGGACGCGCGCGGCCAGCGAGGTCAGCTGTGCACGACCGGCCATGAAGCGGGGATGACGATCGATCGAGGTCCGCGGCAAGGGCGGTGTCACGACGATGGCGTCGAGACCGGCGCACCGCTCCGCATCGGCGACCGTGCGGATGCGGCCTCGCACTCGGTCCCAGGCCCGCGCCACGGCAAAGCCGATCAGAAGCCCCGCGACGACGGCTGCGCCCAGGATCACCGGGTAGTTGGTGCCCACGGGGGCAGACGGGCGTTCGGGTGGGCTGACGAGGCTCGCGACCGGATTCTTGCCGTCCTCGGGATTGCGAGCCCGCAGGTAGGTCTCGGCGAACACCTTGGCACCCGTCAAGGCCGCGGCAGGCGTGTCGTCCGTGTAGGACATGACCAGGATCTTGGTGTCCACCGGCACGGTCACCGACAGGTGTCCCATGGCCTGCCTGGACGTCACGCCGAGCTTGGCGGCTGCGTTGCCGACCACGTCCGCCGATGTCGCGACGCGCTGCTCGGTGGGCATCGACGGCTCGATGTAGTTGCCGCTCGGCGTGATCGTCGGGTCGATCAGGACCTCCGCGGTCGCCGAGTACTGCGGGACGGACCGGGTGCCCAGCACGGCGACGCCGACGGCCAGTCCCACGGTGATGATCATGACCCAGGCGTAGAGGCGGACCATGCCGGTCTCGCGGTCGCTCGGAAGTGTCGATGCCCTCACGGTGCTTCTCCTTGGATAGATGGCTGCTGTCGACGTCGGGTGTTCTCGATGACGCGACTGCCGCACGCAGACAGCGCCAAGAGACCGAACAACGCGTCGGCCGAGCCGCGGTAGGTGATGTGCGGGTCGAAGATCATGAGCACGACGCACGAGACGAGACCGGTGTACGCGGCCAGGGCGGCGACCGCTGACGGGGTGGCCAGGAGGCGGGCGGCCGGACCGGTCGCCTGGAGACTCCGCCACACGAACCAGCAGAACGTCGCCAGCAACGGAAGCCCGCCGCCCCACAGCAGCCACAGGTATCCGCTCTCGATCCAGACGTAGCCGAAGGCGCCTTCGTCGATCGGCACCCGCGCTGCTGGCCGCACGCCGACGAGGAAGTTGCTGCCGTCGACGATCTGCGGCCAGAAGTACGTCGACAGGTTGTGGTAGCGCACCAGCCAGCTCGTGGGCATGCCGTGCAACGACGAGAAGTCGGCGAGGCGGGGCGCGATGGTCGGCCACAGCACCGCGACGGCCACCGGCAACGCCACGACGGACCACTTGAGCAGGTCGAGGCGTCGCAGCCGGACGGCAACGCACACGAGGGCGATCACGAGGCCGAGAGCGCTGGAGAACTCGGCGGCCGAGAAGACCGACACGACGAAGACCAAGGTCATGGGAGCGAGGCACCAGGCCAGGGCCGGCCGCCTGTAGAGCATCCCGAGAGCGATCACGAGGTTGAGCACCATGAGGTCGGCCGTCGCCGCAGGCAGTCCGACCGTGGACCCGGCCCTGGCCGACTGCACGACATCGGTGTAGCCGAACGGCGCGAACAACGGCTCGAGCAGCGCACGTACGCCCAGCAGGTCGAGCGACTGCAGGATGCCGATCACGCCCACCAGCACCCCTGCGACCAGCGACACCCACAACGCGATCGTCACCTCGCGCTCGCTGCGGATCGTCAGCCGGACGACCGCGTACAGGAGGAAGAACTTCCACATCACGACGGCGTACGTCAGGTCGTCCATCTCCAGCGGCCGGCCGCGAGCCACGAGGAAGACGATCGGGATCAGCGAGGACGCGAGGGCGAACCACACGAACGCCCGGGACATCGGATCGAGGCGCAGCTGACGCAGGCGCCAGGGATGGCGCTGCAGCACAGCGCGGACGCACAGGACGCCGACGAGGAAGAGCGTCAATGCCTCGTTGACACGCATCTGGGGCACGAGCCGGCCGCGGTCGATCCCGACGACCAGCGGGGTGATGCCGACGATCGCGTACGCGGCGACAGCCGGACGGCGCCAGACCGCCGTGGCGAGCGCCGCGACCAGCAGCAGGCCGAGGCAGGCCACGGGCGCGGTCACCGCGAGCAGACCCGCTCCCACAGCGGTCGCGAAGCCCAGCACCAGGACGACGAGCGCGCGCCGACGGTCGGACCGGTCCGCCCGGGACAGGACCGATCCGTGGTCCTCCACGAGGAGGGCGCTCATGCCGGGGTCGATTCGGTCACGACCTGCCCGCGTGCTCCCTGGAGCAGCCACGTCAGCTCCACCGATCCGAAGGACCGGTGCACACCCAGATAGACGGTCACACCGGCCACGGTCGCGGCGACACTGGCGGCGACCAGACCGGCGGTGCCGTCCAGCACGACCATCGCCGCAGCAGCGACCGACAGCGCGACCGAGGACATCACGATGCCGGCGCAGCACGTACGCGCCAGCGACGGCAGCAACCGGTCGGTGGGAGGGGCGAGCCCTCGGCGTACGCGGAGCGACAGGTCCACGCCGCCCACGACGGACGCCACGGCGAGCGCCGCGCCGAGGGCGGCGACCAGGGCCGTCCCGTGGAGGAACGCAGCGGGTACGACGAGCGCGCCGCAGACCGCGGCCTGCACCATCATCGAGCGCAGCGGGGATCTCGCATCGCCCCGCGCGTAGGCAGCCTGGGTCGAGATCACGAACAGGGTCTCGCCGATGAGCCCGAGAGCCAGGGCACTGAGTGATCCGGCCACCATCGCCACGCCTGCGTCGGTCGACATCTGCCCCGCTGCCACGATGTTTGCCAGCGGAACCGCCAGCACCAGATAGCCGAACGCGGCCGGGACCATCAGGAACAGGGCCAGCCCGATCGCTCTCTGGTAGGCATCGGCGAACTCCGTCGCCTCCCGCTCTCCGGTCATGCGGGACAGCCTCGGCAGCAGGGCCAGGCCCACCGGAGCAGCCGCGATCGCGAGTGGGAGGTGGTAGAAGCTCAGCGACATCTGGAGGGCCACCGTCCCGCCCGCCGCCCGGCCCGCGACGGCCAGGAGCAGGAGGATCTGGGCCGCCAGCAGGCCGGCCTGGGTCATCGAGGCGACCGCGCGCCGTACGACCTGGCGGACGTCCGCGTCGCGCCAGCCCGCTCGTGGCACCAGCGTGACGCCGCACCGGCGGGCGGCCCACCACTGCACACCGGCATGCACCGCCACGGCGACCGTCGACCCTCCGCCGATCAGGAGCACCGCACCCGTCGGCACGGCTCCGTCGACGGCATCGCCGTACAGCCGGCCCGCCATGACCAGCACGGCGATGACTCCGAGGTTCTCCAGCGCCGGCGCAGCGGCGGCCAGCAGGTAGCGGCGCCGCGCGTACATCACAGCGGTGGCGGAGGCGACCATGGCGTAGCAGAAGACCTGCGGGATCGCGAGGACGGCGAGCGCCAGCGCCGCGTTCCCGTTCGGCAGCAGCAGCGGCACTGCGAGGACCGCGACCGGGGCGACCACCACGAGGATCGACCACTCGACGCCGAGGAAGCCTCCGGCGATCCGGCCGGTCTCGTCGCTGTCGCCGGCGTCGATGTGTCGCACCAGCGCAGGAACCAGCAACGACGACAGCAACGACCCGGCCAGGAAGCCGTAGAACACGAGGTTCGGCAGCACGTTGGTGAGCTGATAGGAGTTGCCGAAGTACGTCGGGCCGAGCACCGCACCGATCACGATGACGCGGGCGAGCCCCGTCACCCTGCTGACCATGGTCCACACGGCGACCGTCATGGTGTCCCGGGCCGCGCCGGCCCCGATGGAGAGGTCGTCGGACGCGAACGGCAGGACAGCCGTGCCGCGCGTCATCGAGCGCCTCCGCGAAGCAGGGTCAGCGGGGTGAAGAGGAGGATCAGCAGGTCGGTCCGCAGTGCACACTTCGCGACGTACTCGACGTCGAGGCGCAGCCCGTCGACCATCGTGAGCCGGTTGCGGCCGCTGATCTGCCACAGGCCGGTCAGTCCCGGCCGCACGAGGAAGCGAGAGGACGCCGAGACCGGGAACAGCTCGACCTCCCACGGGAGGGCTGGTCGCGGGCCGACCAGGGACATGTCACCGCGCAGCACGTTGACGAGCTGAGGCAGCTCATCGATGCTGGTGCGCCGCAGCAGGCGACCCACGCGGGTCACACGCGGGTCGTTGTCGAGCTTGAACAGGCCGTCACGCGAGCGAGGATCGCCGCCCGCCATCATCTGCCGGACGAAGGCCTGGTGTGCTTCGTGCGAGCAGTCCTTGGCCATCGTGCGGAACTTCAGCACGACGAACGGCTGCTGCAAGGCTCCGACCCGGACCTGGCGGAAGACCCCGCTCCCCCGGCTGGTCGCCCGCACCGCGACGTACGCCAGCAGCATCACCGGGGACAGCACGACCAGCAGGACCGCCGCGATCACGACGTCGAACGCCCGCTTGCCCACGTACTGCCGGACCTCGCGGCGTTGCCGCGCTCGTCCGGGGCGACCATGCTCAGCCGGCCATGCACTCATGGCAGCGGCTCCTCGCCACCCGGAGCATCGTCCACTCGGAGGGAGTAGCGGTGCCCGGCGGGACGTGCGGCGCCATCGACGCGGTCCTCGACCGGCACCAGGTCCGCGACCCGGCCCTGGACCCGGGCGGGGTTGCCGAACGCCACCACGCCAGGTTCGACGTCGCGGGTCACCACCGATCCGGCGCCGATGATGGCACCCTCGCCGATACGCACGAACGGCAGGACGGTCACGTTGA
This sequence comes from Aeromicrobium sp. Root236, assembly GCF_001428805.1. NCBI lineage: Bacteria > Bacillati > Actinomycetota > Actinomycetes > Propionibacteriales > Nocardioidaceae > Aeromicrobium > Aeromicrobium sp. Root236. Next base: position 1,269,770 of record NZ_LMIS01000001.1, read on the forward strand.
CGCCCAGCTGGGCGCCCGCCCCGATGAGCGGCCCGGACATCACCTCCCGCGAGCCCTCCTGCCCGGGGTAGAGATCGTTGGCGATGCTCACCCCGGGGGCGAGGAACGCCCCGTCGCCGATCTCGGTGTACTGGGCCACGTAACAGTTGCAGTGGATCTTGACGCCGTCGCCGATGACCGTGCCGTAGTCGATCACGGTGTTGCTCCAGATCGACACGTCGTCACCGAGCTCGCAGTCCTCGCGGATCACGACGTTGTGGCCGGTCTCCAGCCGTTCGCCGATGCTGCACCCGCTGTAGACCACGGTCCCGCAGCGCAGGAACCCTCGACCCCAGGGACCGTAGGCCCAGCCGTCCTCCTCAGAGAGGAAGACCTGCCGGGGCTCAGTCTCCGGGCTGGTCATCGAGAGACTCCAGGTCTGCCGTGATGTGGCCGAGCGCTTCGCAGACCCGCATCACGTCGGCGTCGGGCAGGCTCGGGTAGAGCGGCAGGGACAGGATCTGGCCAGCCAGCCGCTCCACGTTCGGCAGCACGCCCGGCGACCACTGCTGGTACGGCTCCAGCTGGTGGCACGGCGTCGGGTAGTGGATTCCGGACCCGATCCCGAGGGCGGCGAGCTCGGCTCGTACGCGATCTCGCTGCGGAACCCTCACCACCATGAGGTGGTGGGCGCCCGCACACTCCTCGAGCTGACCCAGCGGCACCACCGTCGGAGGAAGCGCAGCCGCGTACAGCCGTACGAGCCGCCTGCGATCTTCGTTCCACTGGTCCAGGTGCGGCAGCTTGGCCGACAACGTCACGGCCTGGACCGTGTCCAGCCGACTGTTGGTCCCGATCCGCACGTGGTCGTAGTGCCGGTCCTCCGAGCCCCCCGGACGACCATGGTCACGCATCGAACGGATGCGCTCGGCGATGCCCTCGTCCGAGGTGACGACGGCGCCGGCGTCTCCGAAGGCCCCCAGGTTCTTGCCGGGATAGAAGCTGAAGCAGCCGACGGCCCCGAACCCTCCGGCGCGGATGCCGCGCCACGTGGCCCCGTGCGCCTGGGCGGCGTCCTCGATCAGGACCAGGCCGTGCTGTGTCGCACAACGACCGAGGGCGTCCATGTCGGTCAGTTGGCCGAACAGGTGCACCGCGACGATGGCGCGCGTCCGGTCCGACACCGCGGCCTCCACCTCTGCGGCACCCATCAGCCCGGTGTGCAGGTCGACGTCGACGAATCGAGGGATGGCGCCCACGAGCACGATGGCCTCGATCGTGGCGACGAACGTGTTGGCGGGCACGATGATCTCGTCCCCGGCCCCGAGCTCAAGGGCGCGCAGGGCCAGCACCAGCGCGTCGGTGCCGTTGCCCACGCCCATCGCGTACTCCGTGCCGCAGTAGTCCGCCCACTCGTCCTCGAACGCCTTCACCTGCTCGCCGCCGACGAAGCGGTTGGAGGCGATGACCTTCTCCCAGCCGACGCGCACCTCGGTCGCGACCACGGCGGTCGTCGTGCCGAGGTCGAGGAACGGCACCGAGTCGAAGGGGGGAACCGGGACCGGCGCCATCGCAGCTACGCCCGCACTCATCCGGCCGCCTCCTCGTGGGAGGCGCCGCTCAGGATCGTGGGAGCCGCGCCGGCGGACGCACCGGCGAGTGCCGGCGCGGGCGTGAACGACTCCGAGCGCCCCGGCAGGCGAACCGCGACACCTTCGGACATCGCACGTTGCGCCGCCTCCAGCACCCGGACCACCCCGAGCCCGCTCTCGCCGTCGGTGAGCGGGCGCAGCCCGGTCTGCACACAGTTCAGGAAGTGCTCGTCCTCGACGCGCAGCGGCTCGTTCATCTCCAGGTAGGGCGAGACGATGTCGCCGTGCCGGTACGACATGGGGACCGCGGTGAGGTCGGCGCCGTCGCTCATGGCGGTGACGCCCTTGTCGTGCACCTTGACGCGTTGCTCGGCCTTGAGGTCGTCGAACACGACCATCTTGTTGCTGCCGACCATCGTGACCTGGCGGATCTTCTTCGGGTTGAGCCAGCTGACGTGCACGTTCGCGAACACGCCGGGGTCGTCGTAGTAGAGCCGCAGCTGCGCGACGTCCTCGAGCCGGGGGTGCGCGTTGCGTGCTCCCCAGCACTCGACCATCGACGGCGACGAGCCGAGCACGTAGTTGAGGATCGAGATGTCATGTGGTGCGAGGTCGAAGACCACGTTGACGTCGCGCTGGTACAGGCCCAGGTTGAGCCTCGCCGTGTCGAGGTAGTAGAGGTCGCCGAGATCGCCTCGCTGCACCATCGACCGGAGCTCCCAGACCGCCGAGTGGTACTCGAAGGTGTGCCCGACCATCAGGGTCACGCCCTTCTTCTCGGCGGCTCGCACCATGGCCTCGCACTCCGTGACCGTGGGTGCCAAGGGTTTCTCCACCAGCACGTGGACGCCGCGTGCGATGGCCTCCAGCGCGAGGGGCGCGTGCAGCGTCGGAGGCACGGCGATGATCACCGCGTCGAGCTGTCCCAACGCCTCGCTGAGGGTCCTGTACTCGTCGACCCGCGGATAGACGCGGGTCACGGCACCGCGTCGCTCGTCGCTGGGATCGATCACGCACACGCGTGACACTGCTTCCAGCGACAGCAGGGTCCGTACGTGCTTCGAACCCCAGTACCCGCACCCGACGACTCCGACTCGAAGTCCTTGCTCTGCCTTCATCACTCACTCGCATTCCTCGCGGCGAGCGGCTTGGCGGAGCCGTCTCATGACTTGCTGACACCCGCTACTTCACTACGGGGACCGGGTGTCCGCAATGGCACGATCGGTGGGTCCGCAAGCGCCGAATTCGCACATCGTGCACTCTTCGCAAGAGCCCTTGGTTGCGGATTCCGTGGCGCCAGGCCTTCGACTCCTCGGATTCGTTCGAATCCCGGGGGGATAAATAGGTGAATACCCGACAACATCCGGGCAGTTGCGTGATGATGTCGACACGTCGCGTGCCGTTGCACGTGGTCGCGAACGTGTATATGACTGCTAGGACACAAGTGATCCACCGGCGGCACAACTGCCGGGGACCGACGAAAGGGGTACGCGGTGCACACAACCACCACAGCGCATGTGCCGGTCACATCCGGAGCGGCGATACCAGGGGATCCCGGTGTGAGGAGCGACGACGGATGGAGTCGATCAGTCGAGCAGACGCCCACACGACACTAGCCACCCTCCACGAGTCCACCGACGAGCGCGCCCTGCTCCTCATCGGTGAGCACGGCAGCGGCAAGAGCCACCTGTTGGCCGCCGCTCATGCATTGCCCACCGCCCCGACCGTGCTGTTGCGAATCCATCCGGAGGAGTGGCGATTCCCGCTCGCGGGGTTCGCCTCGCTGTTCGCAGCGCTCCGGCAGGATCCGTCGTCCGAGCCGCACCGCCACTTCGCGCTCCGGTCCGAGGAGCCCGATGCGTTGTTCGCCGCCGGCTACGACTTGCTGTCCCTGATCCGCGGCCTCGAGCTGCCGCCGACCGTCGCGCTCATCGACGACCTCGACCTGATGGACAGCGCGAGCCGTACGGTCCTCGGGACGATCGCGTCCCACCTCGCCGGCACGTCCCTGTGGATCGTGGCGACCGCCACCGAGATCCAGCCGGGAAGCGCGGTCCCGGGGTTCGAACCGGCCCACCTGCTGCCGTTCACACCCGACGAGATCGTCGCCATCACGATGGCGGACCACGACGTCGACGAGTCGACGGTGTGCATCCTCGCCAAGTACGCCGGCGGAAACCCCCGCGTCCTCGAGGAACAGGTCGCCAACCTGCAGGACGACCAGCTGCACGGCACGGCGTCGATCGCCCTGCCGCCGCGCGGCTCCAGCACGATCGAGCAGGTGACGGCCGGGACGCTCGACGGCCTCAGTGCGGCAGCGCGCGAGGTCCTCCAGCTGGTCGCCCTGGCGCCGCTGTGCCACGTCGGCACCCTCAGCGGCATCCTGCCCGATGCGGCGGACGACATCGAGGACCTCGTCGACGGTGGCGTGCTGACCCGTCGGGGACCCCACATCACGTTCACCGACCAACGGCTGCGCAGCCGTCTCTACTGGGACCAGGGCTCCAAGTCGCGCCGTCACAACCACGCCGCCCTGGCCGAGGCCTGCGAGCCGTACGACGAACGACTGACGATCTGGCACCACAGCTCGACCGCGCGGGGGCCGCAGAGCGTCGACCAGCTCCTCAGCGCCGCTGTCACGTTCGTCGACGAACGCCACGTGGGCGCCGCCGTCGAGTTCACGGAGCGAGCCCTGAACCGGGCCGAGCACATCGAGGATCACGCAGAGCCGCTCATCCGGTTGTGCAACCACCTCCTGTTGGATGGTCACCTGATCCTGGCGGACCGCTACAGCGCCCGCGCCCGCGCGGAGACGACAGCCCCCGAGCAGTCGATGGACATCCTCAACGTCAGGCTCATGGCCCGGCTCTTCCACAAGAAGCACCTGGTCGACGACGACCTGTCGACCCTTGCCGACCTGCACGCCGGGGCGAACCGCGAGGGCGCATGCTCCATGATCTGCCTCGGCGCCGCCTTCCGGTCGGAGCGATGGGAGACCGATGAGGCCCGCCGTCTGGTGGAGCACGGGCTGCGCCTCGCCGACGGCGCCTCGGAGCTGACGCGACTCAAGCTGCTCGCCATGCAGGACATCGTCGACGGTATGGAAGGCACGACGATCACCGGGACACCTCCCACCATCGGGCTCGAGGACCCGATGACGGCGGACCCCGACCTGTTGCTGCTTCGGGCCAGAGCCCTGAGCGTGCACGAGGCCTACACGGATGCGCGGCAGCTCTTCACGACCGTCCGGAACCGCCCGACGAGTCGCAACGGCCTCCGCCACGACCTCGCGACGTACGGGACGATCCACAACGAGATCAACGCCACCGAGTTCCGCCTGGCGCGGGCGGCGGTCGACACCTGGCAGGGCAGGGCACCGTCGCTCACCCGAGGCACGTCCGCCTTCGCCTACGCGCAGGCCTGGTACGCCTACTCGTTGGGCCGGGAGGCAGAGGCGGACGAGCTCCTCGACCGGTGCATCGAGCTCGCGGCGGGCGAGGCCAGTCCGGCACTCCGCGCCCGCGCCATGGCCCTGCGCAGCGCGTTGCGCCTCCTGGCCGGAAATGCTGAGTCTGCCGTCAAGGAGCTGCGCGAGGTCAGCGCGGCCTCGACCCGGTTCCGCAACCCGACGTTGCTGCGTCATTGGGCCGACTACACCGAGGCCTGCGTCATGACCGGTCGCGTGCAGGAGGCCGCGGCCACCGTGACGGCGCTCGAGCGGCGACTCTCCTCCCACCGGTCGCGGTGGGGTGAGCTCGCCTTGTTGCGCTCCCGGGCGCTGGTCGACACCGGAGAGTCCTCGCTCGACCTGTTCGACGCCGCCGTCAAGGAGTTCGGCCGGGACGAGCTGCCGTACGAGCTCGGTCGGACGCTGCGGTGCCTGGCGATCCGTCAGGAAGAGCTCGGCATGACGGTGGAGGGCCGGCGCTCACGCATGGCCGCCGTCGCGGCGTTCGAGACCGCGGGGGCCGACGCCTGGGCCGCTCGTACCGACCAGGCCCCGGTCGTCCCTGCCAGCACGAATCGGCGAACCGAGAGCGCGCCGATGCTGGATCAGCTCACCGAGGACGAGCGGGAGGTCGCGATCCGGGTCGTGCAGGGGCTGCGCAACCGCGAGATCGCCCAAGAGCTGTTCGTCTCGGTCCGGACCGTCGAGCTGCGACTCACCCACATCTATCGCTCGCTCGGCGTCCACTCCCGCGCCCAGCTCGTCGCGGTGCTCACCGGTGCCGGCGCTCCCGACGACGGTGCGCCGCCCAGCGCAACTGCGCCTCCGGCCTGAACCATGGTGACGCCATTTCTCGTTGCGATGGCGGCAAACCACAGGCGATGCGGGTCCCCGCATCCGTCGGATTCGGGCGATTGCGGACGCCCGTAGGACTTCGGCAATCCTGTTGTCGCCCCCTCCTGGACACCTGCATTGTCGTCACTAGTCCCGGACCAGTCCAACGGCTTGCCCGGGACAGGAACATCAGGCTCGAAACAACAACAGGGGAGTTTTTCATGGCCAATGATCAGATGGCACGCACGTCGCGCTCGGCTCCGCCCCGGCACGACTCGCAGCACGGGGGAATCTGAGATGAAGGTGGTCAACTCCCCAGACATGCTGATGCGCCCGGCCGAGGTCGCGGCGATATTCGACGTGCACACCAAGACGGTGTGCGAGTGGGCCAACGCGGGAAACCTCACGGTGATCCGGACCATGGGCGGGCACCGGCGCTACCTGCGCGCCGAGGTCATGGCCCTGCGCAACGCGAAGGTCACCCTCCGCCGCTGGAAGGTCTGACCTGTCGACCGCAGGGACTCACCCGCAGGTGGCCAGGCTCGTGGGGGGCCTCCTCGTCGCCTTCCTGGTGCTCCCCACCCTGGCCATCACGACGGCCCGGCTGCAGTCAGGCACCAGTCTCTGGTGGGTGATCCTCCGCGCCTGCGCTCCGGTGGCGATCATCCCGTACGCGTTTGCGGTGATCGTGCTGGTCGTCCTGTCGTGGGGCTTTCGCAGCGTGACCCGACCTGTCGCCCTCCCGGTGCTGGCGGTGGTCACGTCGCTGCTCCTCCTGCACGTGTGGTGGTTCGTCAAGCCGTTCCTGGCCGACGCCCCGGGCTCCGCGACCGCCAACCGATTCTCGGTCATGACCGCGAACCTGCACATCGGGCGCGCCGATCCGGAGTCCCTGCTCGAGGCGGTCGATCGTGAGGGGGTCGACATCCTCGTCCTCGAGGAGATCACCCCTTCCGCCCTGGCCGAGCTGGACCGACTCGGACTGGAGCGGCGGCTGAAGCATCGCGCCGGCACCGCCCAGGTCAACCGTGACGGGATCATGCTGTTCACCAACGAGCCCCTCCGGGACGTCGCCACCATCGCGACCAGCACCCCGGGGTTCGGCGTGCAGCTGGCGACCGCCGGCGGCCCGCTGAGAGTTCTCGCGGTGCACCCCATCGCCCCGAACAACGGCGTCGCGCAGTGGTCCAGAGATCTCGATCTCATCCTCGCCACGGCCAAGGCTTCGCACGAGCCGACGCTGGTCGCCGGTGACTTCAACGCCACGTTGGACCATCCGCAGCTCGAGACCCTTCTGCGGGCGGACTACCGAGATGCCAGCGCCGACGCCGGCCTGGTCTGGAGACCCACGTGGCCGTCCTCCGATCACGTCCGGCTCATCGGCCTGAGGCTGCCGGCCATGTTCGGCCTCGACCACGTCTTCATGCGTGGTCCGCTGGAGGCGACGGACGCGCATGTGCAGGCGGTGCCCGGTACGGACCATCGCGCGCTGGTGACCCGCATCGCGTGGACCGATGCGGCGGACGACGTCGACCAGCAGCCTCAGCGCACCGCTTCGCCGTAGCGGCGACTGAGCACCCGCAGACGCTCGACCAGCTCTGGGGGGCCGTCGACGCGGATGTCCATGTCGAGCAGGCCCACGTACACCGCCATGGTCCCGAAGCTGTCGGCCCCGGTGATCAGGACGCACGACTCGTCGTCGACCGGCTCGACGATGCCGACCGCGGGGTTGATCCTCGCCACGACCTCGGAGGCCGGAGCCAGCACCGTGATGCGCGCATGCACGGCCCAGCCCTCGTAGGCGACGGCCCGCATGACGTACGCGCTGACGTCCTCGTCCGGGAGGGGCTGCGGGGGGAACCGCCGACCGGTGCGCATGCGCAGCGCCATCCGGTCGAGGCGGAAGACGCCCCACGAGTCGGCATCCGGGTCACGGCCCAGGAGGTACCACCGGCGCTCCCAGCTGACGAGCTGGTACGGCTCGACGAGCCGGGGCTCACCGTCGTAGTCGAACCGCAGCCACTCGGTGTCGCGGATCGCCGCCGCCACCGCCGTCAGCGTCTCGGGATCGAACCGCGGGTCGGCATCCGGGATGCCCGCGTCGTCGGCGACCTGGGTCGTGACCTGAGAGAGCGTCGCGACCTGGCGCCGCAGGCGTGAGGGCAGCACCTGCTCGAGCTTGGCGAGCGCGAGCGCGCTGCTCTCGGCGACCCGCTCGACCGCACTCGTCGACGCGGCGCGCAGGCCGAGCACGACGGCGATCGCCTCGTCGTCCTCGAGCAGCAGCGGCGGCAGCGCGGCACCGGCGCCGAGCCGGTAGCTCCCGTGCACGCCGCGCTCGGCGTTGACGGGGTAGCCGAGGTTGCGCAGCCGGTCGATGTCGTTGCGGATCGTGCGCGTCGTCACCTCGAGCCGTTCGGCCAGCTCGGAGCCGGACCACTGGGGCCTGGACTGCAGGAGAGAGAGGAGTGCGAGCAGCCTCGCAGACGTGTCGATCATGGGTGAAAACTTATCCCAGAACTAGGAATCAAACGTTCCTATATCAGTTCTACGGTAGATTCATGACCACACAGCGAAGCACCTCATCCGACATCCGCCCCTTCGTCATCGACATCCCGCAGGCCGAGCTCGACGACCTCGACAACCGGCTCGCCCGGACCCGCTACCCGGCGCCCGCACCTGGCGACGACTGGACGTACGGCGTGCCCAACCACTACCTCGAGGAGATGGTGGCGCAGTGGCGCGGCGAGTTCGACTGGCGCGAGCAGGAGGCGCGGATGAACGAGTTCCCGCACTACCTGACCGACATCGACGGCCAGACGATCCACTTCATCCACGTGCCGTCGACGGAGGCCGGCGCGACACCCCTCCTGCTGCTGCACACCTACCCCGGCTCGTTCGTCGACTTCCTCGACATGATCGGCCCGCTCACCGACCCGGTCGCGCACGGCGGCAGGGCCGAGGACGCGTTCTCCGTCGTCGTGCCCTCGATGCCCGGCTTCGCGTTCAGCACGCCCGTCACGGACCACGGCTGGACCATGGCACGGGTGGCCCGTACGTACGACACCCTCATGCGCAAGCTGGGCTACGACTCGTACGGCGCGCACGGCAGCGACGGCGGCGCGATGGTCGCTCGCGAGCTCGGTCTGCTGCAGCCCGAAGGCTTCCTGGGCCTGCACGTCCTGCAGCTGTTCTCGTTCCCCTCGGGCGATCCCGCGGAGTTCGAGAAGCTCGAGCCCAAGGACTACGCCGCCCTCGAGCACATGAAGTGGTTCCAGTCGGTCGGCGGCTACAACGCGATCAACGCGTCGCGCCCCCAGACGGTTGCCGCCGGGATCTCGGACTCCCCCGTCGGCCAGCTGGCCTGGAACGAGCTGTTCATGTCGTTCGGCAACGGCACGAGCCTGGTCACCCGCGAACAGATCCTGACCGAGGTGTCGCTCGAGTGGTTCACCAACACCTCGGCGAGCGTCGGCCGCTACCACTACTCCGAGGCGCACGCCGGGGCTGAGCCCGCGGTCAACCACGCACGTACGGGCGTCGCGGTGTTCGCCGACGACTTCAAGTCGATCCGCACGTTCGCCGATCGCGACAACAGCAACATCGTGCACTGGACCGAGCACGAGACCGGTGGGCACTACGCCTCGCTCGAGCGTCCCGACGCCGTTGCCGCCGACCTGCGCGAGTTCTTCGGCAACCTGGAGGGATGAGGACGGACCCACGAGAGCGCCACGGCCACCCGGTCGTGGCGCTCTCGGTCATCCTCCGTAAGGGCGGGTGATGATCTCCAGGTTGTGGCCGTTGGGATCGGTCCAGTAGACCCCGCGGCCGCCGTCGTTGTGGTTGATGTCGTCGGGCCGGCGGTGGAACGGATCTGCCCAGTACGCCAGGCCGCGTTCCTTGATCCGGCCGAAGACCTCGTCGAACTCGTCGTCGCTGACGAGGAACGCGTAGTGCTGCGGGTGCACCGGGCCCTGCGCGTCGACGAAGTCGAGCGAGACGTCGTTGCCGGTCTCCAGCACGAGGAACGGCCCGTACGACTGGGGATCCGGCAGGCCGAGGATCTCGGCGAAGAACGTCGCCGCCTCGCGCTTGTCGCGGGACTCGACGATCGTGTGGTTGAGCTGAGCTGTCATGACGTTGCTCCTCCTGTGTCGATGATGGTGGGGTTCAGCGGCCTTCGCCAGAGGCGAGCCGAGGACTGCGCGGCAGGAACCCCGCAGGAACGATCGCCAGCGCAGCGAGGGCGAGCGGCCACCAGAACGTGCTGCCGAACGCGTCGGCGGTCGCCTCGACGAGGTCTGTGCCGACTGCCCGCGCCTGGCTGAGCTGGTGCTGCAGCACCGCGGCGAAGAACGCCGTGCCGATCGCGCCGCCGATCCGCTGCGTCACGTTGAGCGTCGCCGTCGCGCCCGGCATGGCGGCCCGGTCGAGCTTCGCGTACGCCGTCGCCATGACCGGCGCCATGACACACCCGGTGCCGATGCCGATCACGAGAAGGGCCGCGGACATCACGACGTAGCTCGTGCCGGCGGTCGAGGCGGTGTAGGCAGCCAGGCCGGCGACGATGAGCGACAGTCCGGCCAGCACCGAGACCCTGCCCTTGCCCCGGTCGGCGAGCCGGCCCGTGACGGCCATCGCGAGTGCGGCACCGACGCCCTGCGGCACCAGCAGCAGCCCTGTCGTGCTGGCGGACTCGCCCCGCACCACCTGGTAGTACAGCGGCAGCAGGAGCATCGAGCCGATCAGAACGGCACCGAGCAGCACCTGGATCGCGACCGCCAGGGTGAAGGTGCGGTTGGCGAACAGACGCAGGTCCAGCAGCGGCTTGTCGACGCGCAGCGCGTGCCGCACGAAGACCGCGATCAGCGCGGCGCCCGCTGCGACGGCTGCCCACGCCGTGACCTCGTCGAGCCCGCCACGCTCGGCGAGCACCGACAGCCCGTACACGAAGGACACGACACCAGGGGTCAGGACGGAGAGGCCGAGCACGTCGAGCCGCTCGGTGCGCATGCTGGGCTTGCGCTCGATGACCCGCGACGACAGCCAGAACGCGAGGAGGCCGAGCGGGATGTTCAGGACGAACATCCATCGCCACGACACGTTGGACACGACCAGGCCACCGACGACAGGGCCCATGACCGGCCCGAGCATCATCGGGATGCCGACGATGCTCATCGCCCGGCCCATGCGCTGCGGTCCTGCGGCCTGCGCGACGAGCGTCATGCCGACCGGCATGACCATGCCGCCACCGAGTCCCTGGAGCACGCGGAAGACGATGAGGCTCTCGGTCGACCAGGCCGTCGCGCACAGGGCGGAGGCGCCGACGAACAGCGCGAGCGAGAAGAGCCAGACCTGCTTGCCGCCGAACCGCGCGGCAGCCCAGCCCGTCACCGGGATGACGGCAGCGAGCGCCAGCATGTAGCCGGTCATGACCCACTGGATCGTGGGCATCGGTGAGCCGAAGTCGCGGCCCAGCGTCTCGATCGCCACGCTGACGATCGTGGAGTCGAGCACCGTCATGACGGCGCCGAGCACGACGACGGCGGCGACCGCCACGACGTGTCGTTCGAGCGGCCCCGTCTCGGAAGCGTCGGGTGGCATCTGATGCGTGGTGGCCATGGTCTTCTCCCGTCCTGGAAACGTATTTAGGGTCACTCTAAATTTAGACTCACCCCAATGTCAACTGGTATGCTCATGACATGACCACCGAGACGGGCCTGCGGGAGCGCAAGAAGCAACAGACCAGGCAGCGGATCCAGGACTGTGCGATCGAGCTCTTCGCCGAGAGCGGCTTCGACAAGGTCCCTGTCGCGGCGATCGCACGGGCGGCCGACGTCTCCGAGGCCACCGTGTTCAACTACTTCCCCACCAAGGAAGACCTCGTCTACGAAGGCATGGAGGCGTTCGAGCACGCGCTGATCGCTGCCGTGCACGACCGGGCGGACGGCGTCCCGGTGCTCACCGCCTTCCGCGACTTCGTGCTGCAGCCGCGAGGGGCACTGGCCGGCAGCGATCCCGCGGGCATCGAGCGGGTCGCGACGGTGGCCAGGCTCGCGGCCGACAGCCCGGCCCTCCAGGGCCGCGAGCGCCAGACGTTCGACCGGTTCACCCAAGCCCTCGCCGAGCTGATCGCAGCGGAGCGGGGCGTGCGCCCGGACGACCCGGAGGCGTGGGTCGTGGCCAACGCGCTCATGGGGGTCAACCGAGCCATGAAGGCGTCGGTGCACCGGCAGGCGCTCGCGGGCCAGAGCGGCAAGCGCATCGCCAAGGACGTCCTCGCCCTCGGCCGTCGTGCGCTCGACCTGCTCGAAGACGGCCTGGGCGCCTGACGGGTGTAGCCTCGCCGGGCGCGACCGCTCCTCACCGAGCAGCGGACAACCTGGCAACACGCACCGACGGAGTCGGCATGGAACAGCTTGACCTGGGCGTCATCGCCCACACCGCCAAGGAGAACGAACGGCGTCTGCCGATCCACCCTCGGCACCTCGAACGCCTGTCGGACGCCCAGCGACCCCATGTGTTCCTCGAGGAGGGCTACGGCGAGAACTTCAGCTGGTCCGACGACGAGCTCCGGCCGTACGTCGGAGGGATCCTCAGCCGTGCCGAGCTGATCCAGCGGTGCGACGTCATCCTGCTCACCAAGCCCCAGCCGTCGGACCTGCTGGAGATGCGTGAGGGCCAGACGCTGTGGGGCTGGCCGCACTGCGTGCAGGATCGCGCGCTAACGCAGGCCGCGATCGACCGCAAGCTGACCCTGATCGCCTGGGAGGCGATGAACCACTGGAGCGGCGACGGCAACTTCCTGCTGCACGTGTTCCACAAGAACAACGAGCTCGCCGGCTACTGCTCGGTGCTGCACGCGATGGAGATCGGCGGCCTGACCGGCAACTACGGGCGCCGCCTGAGCGCCGCGGTCATCGGCTTCGGCGCGACCGCCCGCGGCGCGGTCACGGCGCTCAGCGCTCACGGCATCCACGACGTCAACATCTTCACCCAGCGCGGCGTCGCCGCGGTCAGTGCACCGATCCACTCGGCGCACATCGTGCACTTCGATCCCGCCGCATCGCCGGCCGAGAGCCGCGCGTTCGTCGACGAAGGCTGGGTCCCGATGCCCGCGCTGCTCGCCGAGCACGACGTCATCGTCAACTGCGTGCTGCAGAGCCCGACCTCGCCGATGACGTTCCTGACCAACGACGGCCTGCCGACGCTCGCGTCCGGCACGCTCGTGGTCGACGTCTCGTGCGACGAGGGCATGGGCTTCGAGTGGGCCAAGCCGACCTCGTTCGACGAGCCGACGTTCACGGTCGGCAACGGCGTGACCTACTACGCGGTCGACCACAGCCCGTCGTACCTCTGGAACTCCGCCACGTGGGAGATCAGCCAGGCACTGCTGCCGTACGTGTCGAAGGTCCTCGCCGGTCCCGAGTCGTGGGACGCCGACGAGACCCTGCGGCGCGCGATCGAGATCCGCGACGGCGTCATCCAGAACCCCGACATCCTGGCGTTCCAGCACCGCTCCCCCGAGTACCCGCACCCAGCCTGATCCCCCATGCTGGAGGGCATGGATCGCATCACGACGCCCTTCGACTTCAGCTCCACGGCAGCCGAGGTGGTCGATGGCATCGACCTGACCGGGAGGCGCGCCGTCGTGACCGGTGGCGCGTCCGGCATCGGCGTGGAGACCGCGCGAGTCCTGGCCGCCACCGGCGCTGAGGTGACGATCGCCGTGCGCGACCTCAAGGCCGGCGAGCGGGTCGCCGCCGACATCCGTGCCACCACGGGCCGCGCGGTCGACGTACGCCGGCTCGAGCTCACCGACCTCGACAGCGTCGACGCGTTCGTCGCCGGCTGGGACGGACCGCTCGACGTCCTGGTCAACAACGCGGGCGTCATGGCGACCCCCGAGACGTACACCGAGCAGGGCTGGGAGCTGCAGTTCGCGACCAACCACCTCGGCCACTTCAGGCTCGCGCTCGGCCTGCACGACGCCCTGGCCGCCGCCGGTCACGCCCGGATCGTCTCGGTCAGCTCCAGCGCACACTTCCGCTCTCCGGTGATCTTCGACGACCTGTTCTTCCGGTTCATGCCGTACGACCCGTGGGCCGCCTACGGGCAGTCCAAGACCGCCAACGTGCTGTTCGCGGTGGAGGCCACACGCCGCTGGGCGGCCGACGGCATCACCGCCAACTCGCTGATGCCGGGCTCCATCGCGACCAACCTGCAACGCCACAGCGGAGGCGGCAGCCCCAACCCGCTCGCGAAGACACCCGAGCAGGGTGCCTCGACGTCGGTGCTGCTCGCGACCAGCCCGCTGCTCGAGGGCGTCGGTGGCCGCTACTTCGTCGACAACCAGGAGGCTGTCCTCGTCGACCGGCCGACCAACGACATGACCGGCGTCGCGCCGTACGCGCTGGACCCGGCCAACGCCGAGCGGCTCTGGGACGTGTCACTGGAGCTGCTCGGCGTCTGAGCCGTTCAGGCGGAGACCGGACCGTAGACGAGGTGCAGGACACCCGTCCCGAAGGTCGTGGAGGACCGGAGCTCGAGCGGCACCTTGGCACCATCGGCGAACAGCTTCTTGCCGCTGCCGACGACGACGGGGTGCACCAGCAGGTGCAGCTCGTCGACGAGGCCCTGCTCGAGCATCCAGCGCACGAGCGTCGCGCTGCCGGTCGTGCCGAGCCGGGTCTCCTGCTTGAGCGCCGTCAGCTCGGCGACGACGTCACCGCTGATGATCGATGAGTTCTCCCACGTCGCCTCGGTCAGCGAGTCCGACACGACGTACTTGCGGGCGCCGTTCATCTGGGCCGTGAACGGGTCGTTGGGGTCGGCGGTCGGCCAGTATGCCGCCATCTCGTCGTACGTCTGCCGGCCGAACAGCGTCGCGTCCGCGCTACCCATGAGCGCGCCGACTGCCGCACCCATCTCGTCGTCGAAGTAGTCGAAGTGCCACGTCTCGGGCGACTCGATGACGCCGTCGAGCGAGATGAAGAGGCTTGAGGTGATGGATCCCATGATCGTCTCCCGGGTTGTCGTGGACACCGACTCTCGGCGTCCTCACCCCTACGTCGTACGGACGCGGGGCGATTCGACAACCCGGGACGATCTTTTTTCAGCCTGCTGCGGGACCGTTGGTGTGCTGGCCGAGGAGGTCCTTGCCGATGATGTCCATCTCGACGGCCTTCTCGCCGGCATAGCAGGTCCAGTGCAGACCGGCGGAGTCCTGGCCGATGCAACCGCCGGCGATGTTGTCGTCGGCGTCGTTGAACGTCTCCTTGGTGCCCTTGTAGTCCTCGAGGATCTCCTTGCTCGGCGCCTTCGCGAGGGTGCAGTCGAACTCGATGTCGCTCTTCTTGGTGCAGGTCGGGTCGGTGTCGATGAAGATCACGCTGCTGCCCGGCATGCCCCGCTCGACCGTGTCGGGCGACAGCAGGCTGACGGCGGCTGCGGCACCGCCACCGACGACGAGGACGCCGGCGGTGGCGAAGGCGGCGATCGTGGTGCGGGAGCGCTTGCGGCGGCGGCGTACGACGATCGATCCGGCGATCTGGGCGGCGACGGCCTGCTCGAGGTCGTCACCGATGCGGGTGAGGTCGGACTGGGTGGTGGGGTTCATGACGATTCCTTGGGGTTCGAGACGGTCTGGAGGGAGGTCCGCATGCGGGCGAGGCCACGGGACACGCGGATGCGGGCCGCGGTCGGGGTGCAGTCGAGCTCCTCGGCGACCTCGTCGTACGGACGGTCGGAGAGGACGCGGAGCTCGACGGCGAGGCGTTGGGACTCCGGCAATGTCGAGAGTGCCTCCTCGACGTCGGAGTCCATGCCGTCGACCCATGCGGTGTCGGGCGTGGCGCTCGAGCGGCCGTGGGTGATCCGCAGGGCCTGGCTGGCCTCGCTGATCAGTCGCCGTTCGCGCGCGGAACGGGAGAGGACGTTGCGGGCGATGCCGAACAGCCATGGACCGGCCGAGCCGTCCTTCTGGTCGACGAACCGGTGCCGCGACGTCCACACCTGCGCGAACGTCTCCGCCGTGAGGTCGAGCGCGGCCTCACGGTCGGACGTACGACGGAGCAGGAAGGCGTGGATCGGCTCGGCATAGCGGTCGTAGAGCTCGCGGAACGCCTGCGGATCGTGGCCCGACGACGCGATCAGCTCGGCGTCGGACTTCACGTGAACACTTCGATCATGGATGGCGGGACCTCCGGTCGGCTTGGACATGACATCACGTACATGCCGCGGCGGGCACGGAATGTTTCACCGGCTCGCGATCTTTCCGCGTCCAGCCTCCCGCAGTAGCGTCGAAGGGACATCCACGACGGAAGAGGTTCACGATGCCCACACGCACAGCACGTACGGCCTGGGACGGCGGCCTGCAGGACGGTTCGGGACAGGTCGAGCTGACCAGCTCGGGCCTCGGCACGTTCGAGGTCTCGTTCCCCCAGCGCGCGTCCGAGGACGGCGGTGGTGTCACCAACCCCGAGGAGCTCATCGGCGCGGCGCACTCGGCCTGCTACGCGATGTCGCTGGCCGGGCAGCTGGGCGCTCGCGACGCGACACCGCTGTCGATGGAGATCCGCGCTGACGTGACCCTCGGCCCCGACCCGGAGGGCGGCTTCAAGATCACCGGCATCACGCTGACCGTCCGTGGCGAGGCCGACGGCATCGACGAGGCCGGGTTCCTGGAGGCCGCCGAGGCGGCCAAGGTCGGCTGCCCGGTCAGCAAGGCCCTCGCCGGCGTCGACATCACCCTCGATGCCGCGATGGAGACGCCCTAGGCGTACGGGCTACGACTTGGGCGCGGAGAGGACCTTGGAGGTCGAGGTCTTCTCCTCGCCCCCGTCGCGGTCGGTGATCTCGAGTCGCGCCCGCAGGGGCTTCTCGGGGTTGTCGAGGCACTTGAGCGGCACCGTCATGGACAGCTGCGGTCCACGGATGCGCATCGCCGACGCGCAGGCGTACTGCTCGTCCTTGCCGTCCTTGGCGAGGTAGAGCTGCGGGAACACGAAGGCGCCGCGCGCGTCCTGGAACGTGGTGACGCGCCAGAGCACCTTGCCGTTGTCCTGGCCCAGGACGAGGCTGACCGAGTCGATCTTCTTGAGGTCGATGTCGGGGATCTCGGCACCGACCGCGAACACGGTCGCGCCGCGGGCGACGGTCGCGGTCTTGACGGCGATCTCGTCAGGAGCGTCGCCGGAGCCCTTGAGCTTGTCCTGCGGCGCCTTGGTGCCGGCGGCCTCGGTCGTCTTGGTGGCCTTGGGCTCTGCCGGGGTGTCGTCTCCACCGCCGCGCACGAGGAGGACGCCGAGGATGATGACGATCACGATGCCGGCCGCCGCAGCCGGCACCACGAGCCGGTTGCGTCCTGAGGGGTTCCCAGTGCTCATCGTTCTCCACCTTCGTCGCTGATCTTCGTCGTTGCGTCAGAGCGAGCCTAGAGCACGGCCTCGTGAGCGATCGACCCGACGAAACGTCCTCCTCGTACGAGATGCTGGTCGCGTGAAGCCAACCGTCCCCGGCCGCCTCCACGCCCAAGGCCTGACGTCCGCCCGATTCGACGCGGCCGCCGACGTCGTACGCCACCTCGGCTGCGTCCAGTCCCAGCTCCACGACATGGCGCTGTGGGCCGTCGCCCGCCGCACGACCGGGCTGACGCTCGCGGACGCCCAGGCAGCGTTCGACCGGGGCGACTTCCTCCGCACGCACGTCCTGCGGCCGACCTGGCACTACGTCGACCCGGCCGACATCCACTGGCTGCTGGCTCTCACCGCACCCCGGGTCCGCCAGGTCATGACGTCCAGCTGGGCCGCGCTGGGCCTCGGTCCGGAGCTCATCGAGCGGGGCTCCGAGGTCATCGTCGCGGCCCTGGCCGACGGCGCGCCGCACACCCGGGCCGAGCTCGCCACGGCGCTCGAGGATGCCGGGCTGCAGGCCAAGGGCACGTTCCTCGTCCATCAGCTCATGAACGCAGAGATCAGCCTGCTGTGTGCCAACGGCCCGATGCGCGGCAAGCAGCACACGTACGTCGCCCTGCCGTCGGCCCCCGACGAGCGGACCTACGACGAGCTGCTGACCGAGGTCGCCCGGCGCTATGCCCGGGGCCACGGCGCGTTCCGCGACAAGGACCTCGCCTGGTGGACGAGCCTGACCTTGACCGACAGCCGCCGCGCGATCGAGCTGGCGGAGCTCCGACCGCTCGAGGTCGGCGGCGAGGCCTACTGGACGCTCGACCAACCGGTCGACACCGAGGTGCCACCGGCGATGCTGCTGTCCAACTTCGACGAGTACATCTCCTACGCCCGCGACCCCGAGGACTACACGGGCTTCGACGGCACGGTCGACGACGTCATGCGTGGTGCCGGCCTGCTCATGATCGGCGGCCGGTTGTCGGGCCGGTGGGCCCGGACCGTCACGGCCAAGACCGTCAGGATCGTCGTCGACCGCGCACCCCGGATCACGGCCTCCACCAGGCGCGCGCTCGACGAGGAGGCAGCGGCATTCGGGCGCTTCCTGGGCCGCGAGCCCGAGCTCGTCATCGCCGACTGATGCGGCGGCACGTGATGTCCGCCACGTCGCAGGGCCCCAGCCTGAAGATCGCGGGAATTCCGGGGCGAACCTGCCTGCAGGCGGATGGACCGTCGCGTTACCCTGTTAACGGTAGTTTTCGCACGCGCGCCAGCACACAATTCGGAAGAGGCGATCGAGGCTGTGGCCGAGTCCTCACAAGACCATTCAACCCCTGATTTCGGCACGAACCAGTGGCTCGTCGAAGAGATGTACGAGCGATTCCGCCAAGACCCTGCTTCGGTCGACGCCACCTGGGTGACGTTCTTCCAGACCGGTGATGGCGCGGCCCTGGCCAACGGGTCCGGCAACGGCAGCTCCCCCAACGGCGTGGCCGGCACCACGGCGACGCAGGCCCCGGCCGCCGCCAAGCCCGCCGAGCAGCCGGCCGCACCGGCCGAGACCGCCGCACCGAGTCCGGCTCCCACGGCACCCACGTCGTCGACGCCCCCGGCACCCAAGACCGAGCCGGCGACCGTCACCCCGGCCCAGAGCCAGGTGGCCGCACCCGCGCACATCGATCCGCCGGCTCCCACCCCGCCGGTGATCGACGCCCCGACCTCTCGCGCCACGACCGTGGCCACCCCCAACGGCAGCGCCGCCGACGCGCCCAAGAACGGGCCCGGCGAGGTCGAGAACGTCGTGCTGCGTGGCGCCGCCGCCCGCACCGTCGCCAACATGGACGCCAGCCTCGCGGTGCCGACCGCGACCAGCGTGCGCTCCGTGCCGGTCAAGCTGCTGTTCGACAACCGCATCGTGATCAACAACCACCTCGCCCGTGCACGCGGCGGCAAGGTGTCGTTCACCCACCTCATTGGGTGGGCGATCGTCAAGGCGCTCAAGGCGATGCCCGAGATGAACACGGGCTTCCAGGTCGTCGACGGCAAGCCCAACCAGCTCAAGCCCGAGCACATCAACTTCGGCCTCGCGATCGACCTCAAGAAGCCCGACGGCTCGCGCACGCTGCTCGTCCCCTCGATCAAGGCCGCCGAGACGATGGGCTTCGCCGAGTTCTGGGCGGCGTACGAGTCGATGGTCCGCAAGGCGCGCGACGGCAAGCTCGAGGTCACCGACTTCCAGGGCACGACCGTCAGCCTGACCAACCCCGGTGGCATCGGCACCAACCACTCGATCCCCCGCCTGATGCAGGGCCAGGGCGTCATCATCGGCGTCGGCTCGATGGAGTACCCGCCGGAGTTCCAGGGCGCCAGCGAGCACACGCTCGCACAGATGGCGATCTCCAAGATGATGACGCTGACGTCGACCTACGACCACCGCGTCATCCAGGGTGCGCAGTCCGGCGAGTTCCTCAAGAAGATCCACGCGCTGCTGCTCGGCGAGGAGAACTTCTACGACGAGATCTTCCGCGCGCTCAAGATCCCCTACGAGCCCATCCGCTGGGCCCAGGACATCGCGGTCAGCCACGACGACGAGGTGCACAAGCAGGCTCGCGTCCTCGAGCTGATCCACGCGTTCCGCGTGCGGGGCCACCTGATGGCCGACACCAACCCGCTCGACAACCGGCCGCGCAGCCACGCCGACCTCGACACGGCGTCGCACGGCCTGACGCTGTGGGACCTCGACCGCGAGTTCGCCACGGGATCGTTCAAGACCGACAAGCGCTTCATGAAGCTGCGCGAGATCCTCGGCATCCTGCGCGACTCCTACGCCCGCACGATCGGCCTGGAGTACATGCACATCCAGGACCCCGACGAGCGGGCCTGGTTCCAGGAGCGCATCGAGCGCCCGCACACCAAGCCTCCGCGTGAGGAGCAGCTGCGCATCCTGCAGAAGCTCAACCAGGCCGAGGCCTTCGAGACGTTCCTGCAGACCAAGTTCGTCGGCCAGAAGCGCTTCAGCCTCGAGGGCGGTGAGACGACGATCCCCGTGCTCGACGAGATCTGCGAGGCGGCCGCAGCCGACAGCCTCGACGAGGTCTGCATCGGCATGGCCCACCGTGGCCGGCTCAACGTGCTGGTCAACATCGCCGGCAAGCACGCCGGTTCGGTGTTCCGCGAGTTCGAGGGCAACATCGACCCGCGCACCGTGCAGGGCTCCGGCGACGTCAAGTACCACCTCGGCGTCGAGGGTGAGTTCACCTCAGGCACCGGCGACAAGATCAAGGTCTCGGTGGCGGCCAACCCGTCGCACCTCGAGGTCGTTGACCCGGTCCTCGAGGGCATTGCCCGCGCCAAGCAGGACCGCCTCAACCGCGGTGCCGACTACCCCGTCCTGCCGGTCCTCGTGCACGGCGACGCCGCGTTCGCGGGCCAGGGCGTCGTGGCCGAGACGCTCAACCTCTCGCAGCTGCGCGGCTACCGCACCGGCGGCACGATCCACCTGATCGTCAACAACCAGGTGGGCTTCACGACGGCACCGTCGTCGTCCCGCTCCTCGACCTACTGCACCGACGTCGCCCGCATGATCCAGGCGCCGGTCTTCCACGTCAACGGCGACGACCCCGAGGCGTGCATCCGCGTGGCGCACCTGGCCTACGAGTACCGCCGGACGTTCCACAAGGACATCGTCATCGACCTGGTCTGCTACCGCCGCCGCGGTCACAACGAGGGTGACGACCCGAGCTTCACCCAGCCGCTGATGTACGACACGATCAACGCCAAGAAGTCGGTGCGCAAGCTCTACACCGAGGCACTGGTCGGACGTGGCGACATCACGCTGGAGGAGGCCGAGGCAGCGCTCAGCGACTACCAGGCCCAGCTCGAGCGCAACTTCGCGGAGGTCAAGGAGACCTCGACGGATCCCGGCTACTCGCGCACCCCGGACTACCCCGACAAGCCCGAGCACGCCGGCGAGCTCGTCACGGCGGTCACGCCCGAGACCATGAAGGCGATCGCCGACGCCTACACCAACGTCCCCGAGGGCTTCACGGTCCACCCCAAGGTGCTGCCGCAGCTGCAGCGCCGCGCGCAGTCCATCAGCGCCGGCCCGATCGACTGGGGCACCGGCGAGATCCTCGCGCTCGGCTCGTTGCTGCTCGACGGGCGGCCCGTACGCCTTGCCGGCCAGGACTCGCGTCGTGGCACGTTCTCGTCGCGGTTCGCCACGATCATCGACCGGGTCAACGCCAACGAGTGGACGCCGCTGGCCAACATCGGCGACGACCAGGCCACGTTCTACATCTACGACTCGCTGCTGAGCGAGTACGCCGCGCTCGGCTTCGAGTACGGCTACTCCGTCGCCCGGCCCGAGGCTCTCACGATCTGGGAGGCGCAGTTCGGCGACTTCGTCAACGGCGCCCAGTCCGTGATCGACGAGTACATCTCAGCCGGTGAGAGCAAGTGGGGCCAGAAGTCCGGCGTCGTGCTGCTCCTGCCGCACGGCCACGAGGGCCAGGGACCCGACCACACGTCGGCCCGGATCGAGCGGTTCCTCGAGCTGTGCGCCAACGACGCCATGACGCTCGCCCAGCCGTCGACCCCCGCGTCGTACTTCCACCTGCTGCGCCGGCAGAACCTCGAGAGCCAGCACCGTCCGCTGATCGTCTTCACGCCGAAGTCGATGCTGCGCAGCAAGGCCGCTGCCTCGCAGCCCGAGGACTTCACGTCGGGCAAGTTCCGGCCGGTCATCGGCGACGACTCGGTCGAGGCGTCCAAGGTCGAGCGCGTCCTGGTCTGCTCCGGCAAGATCGCCTGGGACCTGTTCGCCGAGCGCGAGAAGCGCGAGTCGGGTCAGTCCCGCACCGCGATCGTCCGCCTCGAGCAGCTCTACCCGCGTCCCACGTCGGAGCTCAACGCCGCGGTCGGCCAGTTCGTCAACGCCCGCGAGGTGCGCTGGGTGCAGGACGAGCCGGCCAACCAGGGTCCGTGGCCGCACGTCGCGCTGCACTTCAGCGGTGAGTTCGACGGTCTCCCGCTGCTGCGGGTGTCGCGCCCGGAGTCCTCGGCACCGTCGGTCGGTTCGCACAACCGGCACGTCGAGGAGCAGGCCGCGCTGATGCAGCAGGCCTTCAGCTGACGCATGTACTTCACGGATCGCGGCATCGAGGAGCTCCAGAGCCGGCGAGGTGACGAGGAGGTCACCTTCGCCTGGCTCGCCGAGCGGCTCGTCGAGTTCGTCGACCTCAACCCCGAGTTCGAGGTCCCCGTCGAGCGCCTGGCCACTTGGCTGGCGCGCCTCGACGACGATGACGAGTAGGAACGTCACCGGGCTCTGAGACAGTACGACGGTGGACTTCGACCAGCCTCCCGTCGTACGCGTCTCGCGTGATCCCGAGGCCGGCATGCCGGCCGGCGAGTGGCCGGCCACCATCCCGGCCGTGGCCCAGCTGCTCGCCGACGGCATCGACCTCGCCCCGGGCGTCACGTTCCTCGTCGGCGAGAACGGCTCCGGCAAGTCGACCCTCGTCGAGGCGATCGCCGTCGCGTACGGGCTGTCCCCCGAAGGCGGCAGTGCCCACGGCAAGCACGTGACCCGGTCCAGCGAGTCACCGCTCCATCGGGCGCTCATGGTCCAGAGGGGCATCGGCTCCGGCACGTGGGGATTCTTCCTGCGCGCGGAGACGATGCACGGCTGGTACACCTACATGGACGAGTACGGCGGCCCGAACGACACCGACTACCACGCGATGAGCCACGGGGAGTCGTTCCTCGAGGTGCTCAACCGCAAGTTCGACTCGCCCAGCTTCTACTGCCTCGACGAGCCCGAGGCGGCGCTGTCGTTCCGCTCGACCCTGACGCTGATCCGCGTGCTGCACGACATCGCCGAGGCGGGCGGCCAAGTGCTCTGCGCGACGCACTCCCCCGTGCTCGCGTCGATGCCCGGCGCGCACATCCTCGAGGTCGGCGACTGGGGACTGCGCGAGGCCGCCTGGGAGGACCTCGAGCTCGTCAGGCACTGGAAGGCGTACCTCGACGCCCCGATGCGCTACCTCCGCCACACCCTCGCCGACGACTGACGCACCGAGATCTGGCCGCGGATCCACGTCGCGGACGCCGGCGCACGTGGATTCGCGGCCAGATCTCGGGGGACGGGGACTAGAGGGTCAGGACGATCTTGCCGAAGACGCTGCCGTCGATGACCGAGGCGAGACCGTCGGCTGCATCGGCCATCGGGATCACCCGGTCGATCAGCGGACGCGTGCCGGTGACGTCCATGAACTGCGCGAGCCGGTGCAGCTCGTCGCGGGTGCCCATCGTGGAGCCGTGGACACGCATCTGCTGGAAGAAGATGCGGGTCAGCTCGGCGTGCGACGGGGCATCGCCCGACGTCGCGCCGGCGATGACGATCGTGCCGCCGGGCCGCATCGACTTGACCGAGTGCGACCAGGTCGCCGCGCCGACGGTCTCGATCACGGCGTCGACCTTGCTGGGCAGCCGCGCACCGGACTCGAATACCTCGTGCGCGCCGATCTCGAGCGCCTTGTCCCGCTTGTCCTCGTCACGGCTCGTCGCATAGACGCGGAACCCGGCAGCCCGCGCCAGCGTGATCGCCGCGGTCGCCACCCCACCGCCGGCACCCTGCACGAGCACCGTGTCGCCCTGCTGCAGGCCCGACTGGGTGAACAGCATCCGGTAGGCCGTCAGCCACGCCGTCGGCAGGCACGCCGCCTCGGCGAACGACAGTCCCGCCGGCTTCGCGACGACGTTGCGCGTGGGCACCGCGACCTTCTCGGCGAACGTGCCCTGGTGACGCTCCGACAGCAGGGACCGCTTGGGGTCGAGCGTCTCGTCACCCCGCCACGACGGATCGCTGATCACGGCGTGCACCACGACCTCGTTGCCGTCCTCGTCGTAGCCTGCGGCGTCGCAGCCGAGGATCATCGGCAGGGACTCTTCGCGCAGTCCGACGCCGCGCAGGCTCCACACGTCGTGGTGATTGATCGAGGCAGCCTTGACCGTCACGGTGGTCCAGCCGTCGGGCACCTCCGGGTCGGGTCGCTCACCCACGACGAGTCCGCTCAACGGGTCCTTGGGATCGATCGTGCCTGCGTAGACGGCGAACATGCGGCTCCTGGTCTGAGGTTGATCAGTACGGGCGGCGAGCCAGGCCCTCGCGGCGCGCGGTTTCCGTGACGGCTCGTGCCACGGCAGAGGCTACCCGCGGATCGAACGGTGACGGGATGACGTACGTCTCACTGAGGTCGTCGCCCACGAGATCTGCGATCGCGTTGGCGGCCGCGAGCTTCATGCCCTCGGAGATCCGCGTCGCGCGTACGTCGAGGGCACCGCGGAAGATGCCGGGGAACACCAGCACGTTGTTGATCTGGTTGGGGAAGTCCGAGCGCCCGGTCGCCACGATGCGCGCGTACTTGTGCGCGATGTCGGGATGCACTTCGGGGTTGGGGTTGGCCATCGCGAAGACGATCGAGTCGGGCGCCATCGAGGCCACCGCCGCCTCGGGGATCGTGCCACCGGAGACCCCGATGAAGACGTCGGCGCCGTCGAGGGCGTCGTCGATGGTCCCGGGCCTCGCCCATGGAGCCGTCGCCTCGGCGATGCCGGCCTTGACCACGTCGAGGCCCTCGCGGCCCGGGTGGATGACACCCGAGCGGTCGACGACGGCGATCTTGCGGACGCCCGCGGTCTGGAGGATCTTCATGATCGCGACGCCGGCCGCACCGGCACCGGAGATCACGACCTTGACGTCGTCGAGCTCGCGGTCCGTCACGCGTACGGCATTGATCAGCGCCGCCAGCGTCACGACGGCGGTGCCGTGCTGGTCGTCGTGGAAGACCGGGATCTCGAGCCGCTCGATCAGCCGGCGCTCGATCTCGAAGCAGCGAGGGCTGGAGATGTCCTCGAGGTTGATGCCGCCGAATGTCGGCGCGAGCCGGATGATCGTCTCGACGATCTCGTCGACGTCGGTCGTGTCGAGGGCGACCGGGATCGCGTCGACGCCGCCGAACTGCTTGAACAGCACGGCCTTGCCCTCCATGACGGGCATGGAGGCGGCCGGGCCGATGTCGCCGAGGCCCAGCACCGCGGTGCCGTCGGTGATCACCGCGACGGTGTTGGAGACCCAGGTGTAGTCGTGGGCCAGGGCCGGGTCGGCGGCGATCGCCTCGCAGACCTTGGCGACGCCGGGCGTGTAGGACATCGCGAGATCCTGCGCGTTGCGCAGGGGCACCGTCGCCGCGATCGCCATCTTGCCGCCGCGATGCAGCGCGAAGATCGGGTCGTCGGGGTCAGGCGTGTCGGTGTGCAAGTCGATGTCAGTGGCAACCATGGTGGGAATCCCTCGGGACGTTCCGTACGTTCTCATCGGGACCGATCAGGTCGCCGGCGCGGCAAGTGAGCCGCGGGGTGACGCCCGCAACAGCGAGGTCACACGGGTTGTGCCCGGCTGTCAGTCTCTCATACGGGCTGGTCACCACCGAGTGCCCGGGTCACCGGCGGGGCGAGGAGGCAGCCCAGCGTGACCGCGGCCGCGGCGCCCACCAGAACCGGGATCCAGCCCGGGATGTCGGCGAGGTTGAACGCGATGATGAGCTGGATGATCTGGGTCACCACGAGGGGGCTGCGGGCCCACACCTCACCCAGCGTCAGACGCCAGGCCGCCCATGCCTGGAATCCTCCGTAGACGACCAGGATCACCGACACCCCGATGCCGGTGCCGACGCTGTCGCCGTCGAGATCGGCGACGCCGAGCACGGCCAGCACGACGCAGGTGACGGCCTCGGCGAGGACGATCGCGGCGGCCAGCAGGAGGAGGTTTCGGGCCGTACCGACCGGCCGTTCGTGAGCGCTCACGTCCCCAGCCTAGGGAGCGTGTGACTCATCCGACAATTCGCGCAGGGCATTGCCCTTGTAATGCAGTTGAAATGTTGAAAACATGGAGGTCAACGCCTTGGTCACAGGTCAAACAGGCCTGCCCAGGGAGCAAAACCGAACGGGAAGGAGTGTCCACATGGATTGGCGTCACAAGTCTGCATGCCTCGATGAGGACCCTGAGCTCTTCTTCCCCATCGGCAACACGGGTCCCGCCATCTTGCAGATCGAAGAGGCCAAGGTCGTATGCCGCCGCTGTGATGTCCGCGAGCAGTGCCTGCAATGGGCACTCGAGTCCGGACAGGACCACGGTGTGTGGGGAGGCTTGAGCGAAGACGAACGTCGTACGCTGAAGCGCCGCAATGCTCGGGCACGTATTCGTACTGCCTGACGTACGCACGTATCGGTGAACCCCGTGGCCTCGGCCGCGGGGTTCTTTGCATCCCGTCCACCTAGACGCTGAGCGAGATGGCGACGGTCGTGCCGCCGCCGAAGCGCGGCTCGAACGCCAGCGAGCCGTGCAGCTCGCCCTCGACGAGCGTCGTGACGATCGACAGCCCGAGGCTGCTCGCCGGGTCGAAGTCGGCCGGCAGGCCACGCCCGTCGTCGCTGACCCGCAGGCGTACGCGGTCGCGGATCCGGTTGACCGCGAGCGTCAGGGTGCCGCCCTCCTCGCCGAACGCGTGCGCCGACGCGTTCTGGATCAGCTCGGTCAGCACCATCGCGAGCGGCGTCGCCACGGCGCCGGGCAGCAGGCCGAACGAACCGATGCGGTCCGCACTGATCCGGCCGGCGCCCGAGGTCTCCTCGGCGACGTCAAGCACGGTGCGGAGCAGGCGGTCGGCGATCTCGTCGAAGGCGACGTTGTCGTCGAACGACTGGCTGAGGGTCTCGTGGACGAGGGCGATCGACCCGACCCTGCGGACCGCGTCGTCGAGTGCTGCGCGTGCCTCGGGGATCTCCGTCCGGCGCCCCTGCAGGCGAAGGAGGGCGGCCACGGTCTGCAGGTTGTTCTTGACCCGGTGGTGGATCTCGCGGATCGTCGCCTCCTTGGAGACGAGCTCGCGCTCACGCAGCCTCAGCTCGGTGACGTCGCGCAGCAGGATCAGCGAGCCGCTGCGGTGGCCGTCGGAGCGCAGCGGGATGACGCGCAGGAGCAGCGACGCCGAGGCGTTCTCGATCTCGGCCTCGGTGCTGGCGTCGCCGCCGAGGATGCCCCTGGCACCCCGGTCCGTCGGCCGGCGATCGACGAGGCCGGACGTGACGTGCCCGAGCTGGGTGCCGACGAGGTCGCCGACGAGCCCCAGCCTGCGGTAGGCCGACATCGCGTTGGGGCTGGCGTACCGGACCGTCCCTGCGGCGTTCGTGCGCACGAAGCCGTCGCCGACCCGCAGCGAGTCGGCGACCTCGGAACGGCTCCCCGGCAGCGGGAACTCCCCGCGACGGATCATCTCGGCGAGCTCGCCGGCCGCCTCGAAGTACGCCGCCTCGAGCGTGCTGGCGGTGCGGATGCCGGACTCGGCGCTGCGCCGCGAGATCACCGCGAGCGTACGACCCTCGTGCGTCACCGGGATCAGCTCGACCCGGATGCGGCGGCCGTCGGGCAGCTCCACGATCCGCTCGGCGACGATCTCGCCCGTGCGCAGGGCCTCCTCGAGCTCGTCGATCCGCCCCGACGGCATGAACGTGCCGGCGACGTCCTCGAACAGCGTCGTGGGTCCCGTGGTCGGCCGGATCTGCGCGCCGGCCCACAGGCCCTTGGCCTCGGCATCGGGCACCCACAGCACGAGATCGGCGAACGACAGGTCGGCGATGATCTGCCAGTCCGTCACCAGCGCGTGCAGCCACGCGACGTCGTCGGAGCTCAGCGACGTCTGGAAGCGCGTGATGTCGTCCAGCGAGGGCACCCCGTCAGCGTAACCGCGCAGACGTGGCACGATGTGTGAGTGTCTGAGGCGTACTGGCAAACCGTGATGCAGAACGGCATGAACGTACCCGGCGACCGCAGCCTCGACGAGTGCACCGTCGAGCTCGTCGAGATGCTGGGCCACTCGAACCCCCGCTGGCGCGAGGACCTCGCCTATCCCCTGCTCACGACCTGGATCACCCGCGGCGTCTACGACGAGCTGCTGTCCGGGCTGGGCGACGGGATCGCTCCCGGGCTGCGCTACGGCCTCGGCCACGACGGCGACGTCTCGGTGCTGCGCCGCTCCTACAGCGCCCTGATGCTCGCCGAGATCATCGGCCGCGACAACAACGAGCACCTCATGTCGGCGGCCTCGGTGCTGGACTGGGGCGACCGGGCGACGGCCTGGTACGTCCGCGAGCAGGACCATCGCGGCTGGGTCCCGGAGCAGGGCTGGGCCAACTCGATCGCCCACGGCGCCGACCTGCTGGCCGCCCTCGCACGGTCACGGCACTTCGGCCGGCTCGAGCTGACGGTGCTCCTCGATGTCATCGCCGACCGCGTGCTGACCCCCACCGCCTACATCTGGCGGCACGGCGAGGACGACCGGCTGGCGTACGCCGTCATGACCCTCCTGCACCGCAACGAGCTCGACCCGAGCATCGTGGAGCCGTGGCTCGCCCGGCTCGGTGCCGGCATCAAGCCGCCCCGCACGCGCGGCCACCTCGAGGCCGAGTGGCCGTCGCCCAGCGTCCGCAACACCTCGTCGTTCCTGCGCGCTCTGCACCTGCAGCTCGCGCTCGGCGTGCAGGGCCGCGACGACCTGCGCGCCGACGCCGAGCTGTTCGCCGAGCAGCCAGCGCACCGCGCCGACCTGCTGCTGGCCGTGCTCGACCAGATCCGCGCCGAGAGCCCGTGGCTCTACCGGCCGACCACCAGGGCCCGGCCACTCGCTTGACGCTCCAGTAACCTGCGTCACATGAGTTCTGAGCCCCGAGAAGGTCACGGCGGAGTCCACGCCGTCGACGTGGCCCGCGCGCACGGCGTCGAGACGATGTTCACGCTGTCGGGAGCGCACGTGTTCCCGATGTACGACGCCGCGGTCAAGGCCGAGCCGGCGATGCCGATCATCGACGTACGCCACGAGCCCACGGCCGTGTTCGCCGCCGAGGCGATCGGCAAGCTGACGCGTACGCCCGGCCTGGCCGTGCTGACCGCCGGACCCGGCGTGACCAACGGCGTGAGCCCGATCGCGCAGGCCAGCTTCTCCGGATCACCGCTAGTGGTCGTCGGCGGGCGCGCGCCCAACAACCGATGGGGTTCGGGCAGCCTGCAGGAGCTCGACCAGCCGCCGATCATCGAGTCGATCTCCAAGTCCGCGACGACCGCGATGACGGTCGACGACATCGCCCCGGCGATGGACGAGGCGTTCACCCTTGCCGGGTCCTCCCACCGCGGACCGACGTTCGTCGACGTGCCGATGGACGAGTTCTTCAACAGCACCACGGTCACGACACCGTCGACCGGCAACCAGACCGCACCCATCGAGCCCGACGCCGACGCCCTCGCGCAGATCGCCGAGCTCATCCGGCAGTCGGCGCGTCCGGTGCTGATCCTCGGCACGGACGTCTGGGCCGACCGGGCCGAGGTCGCGGCGCTGCACTTCGTCGAGGAGACCGGCATCCCGGTGATCGCCAACGGCATGGGCCGCGGCATCGTGCCCGGCGGCCACCCCCAGCTCGTCACCAAGGCGCGCTCGACGTCGTTCAACCAGGCCGATCTCGTGATCGTCGTCGGCACGCCGTTGGACTTCCGCCTCGGCTACGGCATCTTCGGCGGCAAGGAGGGCGCGACCCCGGCGCGCACGGTGCACATCGCCGACTCCCCTGGGCAGCTCTCGACCCATGCCGAGCTCGCGGGTTCGGCGAGCGGTGACTTGACCTTGGTGTTCACCGGTCTGCTCGACTCGCTGACCGCGCCGTCGCAGCACGGCCGTCGACCCGACTGGTCGTCGTGGATCGGCAGCCTGCAGGCCGAGGTCGCCGCGGCCACGCAGCGCGACAACGAGCTGCTGACGGCCGAGGCCGACCCCATCCACCCGGCCCGCATCTACGGCGAGCTGCTCCCCCGTCTCGCCGACGACGCCGTCGTGATCGGCGACGGCGGCGACTTCGTGTCGTTCGCCGGCAAGTTCGTCGAGCCCAAGCGCCCGGGCGGCTGGCTCGACCCCGGACCGTACGGCTGCCTCGGTGCCGGCATGGGCGCGGCGATGGCCGCCCGCATCGCCCGCCCGTCGAGCCAGGTCGTGCTGCTCTACGGCGACGGCGCGGCCGGCATGTCGCTGATGGACGTCGACAGCCTCGTGCGCCACAACCTCCCGGTCGTCATGGTCGTCGGCAACAACTCGGCGTGGGGGCTGGAGAAGGGTCCGATGCAGTGGCTCTACGGCTACGACGTCGCGGCCGACCTCGCACCTCAGACCCGCTACGACCAGGTCGTCACAGCGCTCGGGGGTGGCGGCGAGATGGTGACCGACCCCAAGGAGATCGGCCCGGCCCTCGACCGCGCGTTCGCCTCCGGTGTCCCCTATCTCGTCAACGTCATGACGGACGTCAACGCCGCCTATCCGCGCAACACCACCGGCATCTGAGGTGCTGATCCGCCCAGCCCAGGAAGGTGAGTACGAAGCCGTGGGCGCCCTGACCGTCGCGGGCTACGACTTCGACGGCTACCTCACATTCCCTGACGGCACGTTCGACGACGCGTACGCCGGGTGGCTCGCCGACGCGGCGTCCCGCGCGCGCAACAGCACGCTGCTGGTGGCCGTCGACGGTGACGACCTGGTCGGCACGGTCACGTGGTGCCCCTACGGCTCGGCGGACGCCCAGCTCGCCAAGGAGCCACATCAGGGCGAGTTCCGCACGCTGTCGATCGCTCCCGAGGCGCGCGGCCGCGGCATCGGTCGCGCGCTCGTCGAGGACTGCCTCGACCGCGCACGCGCTGCCGGGCTCACCGAGGTCCTGCTGTTCTCGCTCAAGGAGATGGCGCCCGCCCACCGGCTCTACGGCCGGCTCGGGTTCGGCCGCCGGCCCGAGCTGGACTGGTCCCCCGACCCCGGCGTCAACCTCTGGGCGTTCTCGCTCAGCCTCTGACGCACGACTAGCGTGGCGCCATGGACACCGCATCGATCACCCACGTCGTCTCGGCCGCCGACACCGCACGTGCGCTCGGCAGCGGAGACCTCGACGTGCTCGGCACGCCGCGCGTGCTGGCCTGGTGCGAAGAGGCGACGTGCGCGGCGCTCGAGCTCGAACCGGCGCAGACCAGCGTGGGGACCCGCGTCGACCTGGAGCACCTGGCCGCCAGCCCGGTCGGCGCCGAGGTCACCGCGACCGCGACCGTCGTCCACACCGACGGCCGGCTCGTACGTTTTCAGGTCGCGGCCCACGACGCCGGCGGCACGTTGCTGGCGACCGGCGAGATCCGTCGGGTCATCGTGGACCGGGAGCGATTTCTGGCGCGGATCGCGCCTGTGGGAGACTGAGACCTCGACTTCCGAGGAGGATCATCATGGGCAAGACCGGCCGCAAGCGTCGTGCGCGTCGCAAGAAGGGCGCCAACCACGGCAAGCGCCCCAACGCGTGACAACAAGAAATCCCCGTCCATCGGACGGGGATTTCTTCGTTTGGGGCGAGCGACTAGGTCGACCGCTGCTCGGTGATCTCGATGTGCACCTTGCGGATCGAGAACAGCACCTTCTCGCGCAGGGGCTCGGGCGCCACCTCGGAGCACGACCGCGACACGAGTGACTTCACGACCCGCTCGAGGTCGTACTCGCTCAGGCAGTCGCTGCACCCGTCGATGTGCGCCTGGATCTCGGCGCAGCTCGCGGTGTCGATCTCCTGGTCGATGAACAGGTAGAGGTTCTCGAGTGCCTTCTCGCAGTCAGGCCCTTCGCACGGATCCGTCATGACTTGTCACCCGCTCCCGTGACAGCCATGCCGCGATCGCGGGCGTAGTCGGCCAACATCTCGCGCAGCATCCGACGGCCGCGGTGCAACCGCGACATCACGGTGCCGATCGGGGTGTCCATGATCTCGGCGATCTCCTTGTAGGGGAAACCTTCGACGTCGGCGAGGTAGACCGCGTAGCGGAAGTCCTCGGGCAGCGCCTGGAGCGCGTCCTTGACGTCGCTGTCGGGGAGGTGCTCCAGCGCCTCCATCTCGGCCGACTTGAGCCCGCTCGACCCGTGCGACTCGGCGCGGGCGATCTGCCAGTCCTCGATCTCGTCCGTGATCTGCTGCGGCTGGCGCTGCTTCTTGCGGTACGAGTTGATGTAGGTGTTGGTCAGGATGCGGTAGAGCCAGGCCTTGAGGTTGGTGCCGGGCTTGAACTGGTGGAACGCGCTGAACGCCTTGGCGTAGGTCTCCTGGACGAGGTCCTCGGCGTCGTGCGGGCTGCGCGTCATGCGCAGCGCGGCCGAGTAGAGCTGGTCCAGGAATGGCAGGGCGTCGGCCTCGAAGCGCGCCTGCTGCTGCTCCGAGGTCTCGGTGTCGCGCTGGTCGGCGCTTTCAGGGGTTTCGCCGGTGACGGTCATCGCCTCCCAGCCTACTCCGGGCACTACTGGCTTGCTGAGGGGCGTGATCGACCTCTCAAGCCCGTGATCTGCGTATGTCAGCATCGAACCTCCTGCGGTGTTCAACCGTCCGGAGGCACCCGCTATTCCGGGGGCAGCGGCTTGATCAGGTCGGGACCGTTGTTGGCGACGTTGTTGACCTCGGTCGACACCGGGAACGCGTCGAGGCGGCCCGGCGCGGCCGGGATCAGCAGCTCGAGCAGCTGGTCCTGGGGCTTGGGGGCCGGGTCGAGCCACGCGTCGAACGCGTCGGGCTCGAGGAACAACGGCATGCGGTCGTGGATGTGCCCCATGTCGTCCTCGGCGCTCGTGGTGAGGATCGTGTAGCTCGTGACCCACTCGTCGGTCGCCGGGTCCTTCCAGAACTCGTAGAGCCCGGCCATCGCGAGCACCGAGTGGTCCTTGGGGGTGATGTAGAACGGCTGCTTCTTGGGCTTGCGCTCACCCTCGCGGGCCTCTCCGGCGTACCACTCGTAGTAGCCGTCGGCCGGGACGAGACCGCGACGCCTGGCGAACGCCTTCTTGAAGGCGGGCTTCTCGGCGGCGGTCTCCGAGCGCGCGTTGATCATGCGGTTGCCGATCGACGGGTCCTTGGCCCAGCTCGGGATGAGGCCCCAGCGCGCCGTCATGAGCTCCCGCTGGGGCGGAGCGTCGGCGGACAGCTCCTCGGGCCGGCGCCCGATGATCAGCGGCGCGAGCTTGGTGGGCGCCATGTTGTAGTCGGCCTCGAGCTCGACGAACGAGTTGGCGAGATCGACCTCGAACGCCTGGTTGAGCGATGCCGAGGTCTGGGTGGTTGCATAGCGCCCGCACATGCCTCCAGCCTAGGCGCTGCCACCGACACCGTGGGCTACTCGGACAGGCCGGCCAGCACCCTGGCGACGCCGTCGGACGAGGGCGGCAGCTCCTCGACCCACAGCCGCGGCCGGGCGTCGTCACCGAGGGCGCGTTCGAGCAGGATGCGCAGCATGCTGAGCGTCAGGAAGTCGGCACGCTCGCGGCCGACCAGAGCGGCGAACCGGCGGGGCGACACGCGGGCCACGGTCTCGTCGCCGGCGAACACCGCTCGCATGGCCTCGGCGACGTCGAGCGCCCTGAGGGACTGCTCGAGCTCGTGCCCGGCATGTCCGCGCGGCAGCTCGACGACCACGAGAGCCGTCCGGTGTGCCACGTCGTGGCCGTCGCGCTCGGCGCCACGGTAGATCTCGGCGAGGCGCGAGCGTACGTACGGCGTCGTGGCCAGCGACGTCAGCGGGTCCTCGCACGAGATGTCGGCGTGCAGGACCAGCGCCTCGTCGGCCCATGCCAAGACGGCCGCCCGGGTTGCCTCGAACGATGGCGGCTTGCCGGCATAAGCCCGCTCCACGTGGTCCATGACCTCGTGGAGCGGGACGCCGAGCCGCGCTGCACTCGCTCCCACCTCGAGTGCAACGTCAGCGACATCCGGGCGGCCGTCGCGTACCGCATCGGCGAGGAGCACATCATCCAGTCCCGAGCTGAACATGAGGCACTCCTTTCGCCGTTCGGACAACCATGAGACGTACGAGGGCCGCTGCCATGACGCGGTTCCGGCGAGCAATTCGTGACCGCTCCACGTCTGGGTCGTTGTGCACGTGGGAGGGACACCGTGTCGGACACCAGCACCACACGCGTCGAGGCGAGCGACGCCCGGCTCATCGCTGCCGTGCGCGGCGGCGACACCGAGGCGTACGGCGAGCTGTTCGACCGCCACCGCGACGCCGCGAACCGCCTCGCCTCACAGCTGGTGCCCGGCCCCGACGCCGACGACCTGGTCGCCGAGTCGTTCACCCGCGTGCTGGCCCTGCTGCAGGACGGCAAGGGACCCGACGAGTTCTTCCGCGCCTACCTCCTGACCGCGATCCGCCGGCTGCACGTCGACCGCGGCCGTCGCCAGAAGCGCGTACGTACGACCGACAATGACGCCGAGCTGGACCGCGCCGTCGCGTTCGTCGACCCCGCCGAGATGCGCTTCGAGCAGGGCGCGGCCGCTGCTGCGTTCGCCTCGCTCCCCGAGCGGTGGCAGCTCGTGCTGTGGCACCTCGACGTCGAAGGCCAGAAGCCCGCCGACATCGCCCCGCTGCTCGGCATGAGCCCCAACAGCGTCTCCGCTCTCGCCTACCGCGCACGGGAGGGCCTGCGCCAGGCCTACCTGCAGAGCCACCTCGCTCCCAGCCTGCACGCGAGCTGCCGCACGACGACCGGGATGCTCGGCTCGTACGTCCGCAGGGGCCTCTCCGCACGCGACTCGGCCCGCGTCGAGGCGCACCTCGACGAGTGCAGCCGCTGCACCGGGCTCTACCTCGAGCTCGCGGAGATCAACTCCAACCTCTCCGGCATCCTCGGCCCGGCCGTCCTCGGCGCCGCCGCTGCCGGCTACGTCACGGCCGGCGCCGCGGCGACCGGTGTCGGCGCGGTCGTGGAGTCGGCGCTCGCCCCGGTCAAGGCCGCAGGCAACGCCGTCGCCGGTGCCGGCACCCAGGGCATGGTCGCCGCAGCCGTCGTGGTCGCCGTCGCCGCGGCCGGCACCGTCGCGGTGACGAGCTCGCGCGGTGGCTCCGACGACCCGCCTGCCGCGTCGGCCCCTGTGGCCAGCAGCTCGACGCCGAAGCCCTCCCCGACGCCCTCGCCGACCAGGACCAAGGCGGCGAAGACGAAGCCGGTCGCGAAGCCGACCCCGACGGCAGCGCCGACGACCGCACCTCCGAGCGTGGCTCCGGCCGCTGTCGCGCCGGCCGACCCCGGGACGGCGGCTGACGAACGCGCACCGGAGCCGAAGCCGAGCCCGACGGTCGAGCCGATCGTTCCGACGGACTACGCGATCGCGTCCGTACGCGTCTCCAACACGCTCCTGCCCTTGCTGCAGCGGCAGATCTCGGTCGACATCAGCGCCGCCAACAGCGGCCGCGCG
This sequence comes from Aeromicrobium sp. Root236, assembly GCF_001428805.1. NCBI lineage: Bacteria > Bacillati > Actinomycetota > Actinomycetes > Propionibacteriales > Nocardioidaceae > Aeromicrobium > Aeromicrobium sp. Root236. The sequence goes on from NZ_LMIS01000001.1 coordinate 1,305,385, forward strand.
GCCGTCGAGACCGTCACGATCACCCTCGCGTTCCGCCGCAGTGTCCACTTCGGCGGCGTCACCAGCCCGGGCTGGAGCTGCGGCGCGGCGGTGCCCAACCAGTCGCTGCGCACCCTGACCTGCACGTCGCGGCCGGCGGCCGGCCAGGGCGCGACGTTCGTCGCCCGGTCGCGCAACCTCATCCACTCCGGTGGCACGATCACCGTCTCGGCGCCCGGCGACCCGGTGCCCGGCAACAACACCGCGACGTTCCGCCCGGGACTCTGGCCGTTGAGCTGACCCGGACTTGCCTGTCCGGGGCGTTCGGGTATGAATGAGGCATGACCCTCCTGCGCACCGTTGCCCGTCCGATGCTCGCCTCGATGTTCATCTACGGCGGAGCCACGGCGCTCAAGGCTCCGGGCCCGCGCGCCACCAAGGCGCAGCCGACGGCTGACCTCATCAAGAAGTTCGCGCCGGAGCTGCCGGTCGACGGAGCCAACCTCGTACGCGTCAACGCCGCCGCACAGCTGCTCGGCGGTCTCGCGCTCGCGACCGGTCGCTTCCCCCGGCTCGCCGCGCTCGGCCTGGCCGCCACGATGCCGGCCACGACGGTCGTCGGTCACCCCTATTGGAACGAGAGCGACCCCGGTGCGCGCGCCAACCAGCGCATCCACTTCCTCAAGAACGTCTCGATGGCCGGTGGGCTGCTGATGGCGACGCTCGACCCCGACCCGCACAAGAAGTTCATCGGCCGCCGCGCGAAGGACAAGGTCAACCAGGCCGCCGCCTCCGTGCACGACCAGCTCGACCACCTGCGCGGCTGACGCCGATAGGCTGGGGGCGATGACTGCCCCGCTGCCCTGGCTCGCGCCCTACCGCGACACGCCCTTCGACGGCGAGGTGCTGGTCCCCGGCTCCAAGTCGCTGACCAACCGCGTGCTGATCCTTGCGGCGCTGGCTGACGGTCCGTCGGTGCTGACCCGGCCGCTCGGGTCGCGCGACACGACCCTGATGCTGGGCGCCCTCACGACCCTCGGCGCGACGATCGAGCGCGACGGCATCACCTGGACGATCACGCCGTCCGCGTGGGACCGCACCGAGCCGGCCACGGTCGACTGCGGGCTGGCCGGCACTGTGATGCGCTTCGTCCCGCTCATCGCCGCGCTCGGCTCCGCACCGGTGACGTTCGACGGTGACGAGCACGCCCGCGTACGCCCGATGGCGACGACGATCGCGACGCTGCGCGACCTCGGCGTCCAGGTCGACGACGACGGCCGCGGAGCCCTGCCGTTCACGGTCCACGGCACCGGAGGTGTCGCCGGTGGCGCGCTCGAGGTCGACGCGTCGTCGTCCAGCCAGTTCGTCTCGGCGCTGCTGCTGGCCGGCGCCCGCTTCGACAAGGGTCTCGACCTCCGGCACACCGGTGCGACCCTGCCGTCCATGCCGCACATCGACATGACGGTCGCCGAGCTGCGCCGCCGGGGCGTACGCGTCGACACCGACGAGCCCAACCGGTGGCACGTGCACCCGGGGCCGATCAGCGCGCTCGACGTCGAGATCGAGCCCGACCTGTCCAACGCCGGCGTCTTCATCGGTGCCGCGCTCGTGACCGGTGGCCGGGTCCGCATCCGCAACTGGCCCGCCGACACCGACCAGGCCGGCGACGCGTGGCGCACGATCGTCCCGGCCTTCGGCGGCACAGTCGAGCAGGACGGCGCCGACCTGGTCTTCTCCGCCGGGCCCGCCCTCAACGGGGTCGAGCTCGACCTGCACGACGTCGGCGAGCTGACCCCGGTCATCGCGGCCATCGCAGCCCTGGCCGAGCGTCCGTCGACCCTCGTCGGCGTGGCCCACCTGCGGGGGCACGAGACCGACCGGCTCAAGGCGCTCGTGACCGAGATCAACCGCCTCGGCGGCGATGCCGAGGAGCTCGCCGACGGGCTGCTGATCCGGCCCCGCCCGCTGCACGGCGAGACGTTCCGGACGTACGACGACCACCGCATGGCGCACGCGGGCGTCGTGCTCGGCCTGCGCACGCCGGACCTGTTCGTCGAGAACGTCGTGACGACGGTCAAGACCTACCCCAACTTCGCCCCGGTCTGGGAACGCCTGATGACATGAGCGCCGTGACATGAGGGAGCAGGACGAGCACGCGCAGTTCGAGCGGCCGCGCCGGCACACCAAGCCGCGCACCAAGATCCGCCCCAACTACGACGACGCCGACACCGCGCGGGTCGTGACGATCGACCGCGGCCGCTACACCGTCACCCTCGACGATGACGGCAGGACCGTGACCGCGATGAAGTCGCGCAACCTCGGCCGCAAGGGTGTCGTGGTGGGCGACGAGGTCCGGGTCGTCGGTGACGTCAGTGGCGCCGACGGCTCGCTCGCCCGCATCGTCGAGGTCACCCCGCGCCGCACCGTCCTGCGGCGCACCGCCGACGACGACGACCCGATCGAGCGCATCATCGTCGCCAACGCCGACCAGCTCGTGATCGTCGCCGCCCTCGCCGATCCGCCGCCGCGAGCGGGCCTGATCGACCGCTGCCTCGTCGCGGCGTTCGACGCCGGCATGGAGCCGTTGGTCTGCCTGACCAAGTCCGACCTCGGCTCCCCCGACGAGATCGTGGCGATGTTCGAGCCCCTGGGCGTACGCGTGGTCGTCACCCGCCGCGACGGCGACCTCGACGGCATCCGTGATGCGCTGCGCGACCGGGTCAGCGTGCTCGTCGGGCACAGCGGCGTGGGCAAGTCGACTTTGGTGAACGCCCTGGTGCCGGACGCCAACCGCTCGGTGAGCTACGTCAACGCCGTGACCGGCCGCGGCCGTCACACCTCGACGTCCGCGATCAGCCTCGAGCTGCCGTTCGGCGGCTGGATCATCGACACCCCCGGCATCCGGTCGTTCGGACTCGCGCACGTCGAAGTCGACGACCTGATCAAGGCGTTCCCCGACCTCCAGGACGTCACCCGTGACTGTCCCCGTGGCTGCCTGCACTCGGCGACCGAGCCCGAGTGCGCCCTCGATCTCGCGGTCGCCGACGGGACCCTGGCACCCGAACGCGTCGAGTCGTTCCGCCGCATCCTCGCGAGCATGAACCAGAAGGACGACTACTAGGCGCATGCCGGACACGGTTTTCGGGTGTGAAAGCCGTACTCTGAGGGCCATGGCTCACTCGTACAACGACGATCTGCGCCTCGCTCACGTGCTCGCCGACAACGCCGACAACCTCTCGATGGACCGCTTCGGCGCGATCGATCTGCAGGTCGACACCAAGCCGGACATGACCTACGTGACCGAGTCCGACGAGGCTGTCGAAGCCGCGATCCGGCGCACCCTCAAGTCGGCGCGCACGCGCGACATCGTGCTCGGCGAGGAGAACGGCGAGGTCGAGGGCACGTCCGGACCCGGCGGCCGCCGCTGGATCATCGACCCGATCGACGGCACCTCCAACTTCGTCCGTGGCGTGCCGGTCTGGGCGACGCTGATCGCGCTCGAGGAGGACGGCGAGATCGTCGCCGGCTGCGTCTCGGCACCCGCTCTGGGCCGTCGCTGGTGGGCCAGCAAGGGCACCGGCGCCTACACCGGCAAGTCGCTCATGGCATCACGCGAGATCCGGGTCTCGCAGGTCTCCGACCTCGACAGCGCCTCGGTCTCCTACGCCTCGTTGGGCGGCTGGGACGCGATCGGCAAGGGCGACGCGTTCGCCGCCCTGCTCCGGCGCTGCTGGCGCACCCGCGCCTACGGCGACTTCTGGTCCTACATGCTCCTCGCCGAAGGAGCCGTCGACATCGCCGCCGAGCCCGAGCTCAAGGTGTGGGACATGGCCGCGCTCGACATCGTCGTCCGCGAGGCCGGCGGGACGTTCACGAGCCTCGCGGGGCAGCCCGGACCGTGGGGCGACAACGCGCTCGCGACCAACGGCAGGCTCCACGACTCCGCGATGGCCTACCTCGGGCACTTCCCCGACCAAGGGCCGCCCGACCAGTCGTGGACCGACGAGCCCGAGCCCGAGCCGGAGCCCGACAACGTACGCAGCTTCGACTTCACCCGCGAGCACGTCGAGGACGCGCCCTGACCGTGGCGACAGAATCTCGCCCTCAGGAGCGAACCGGGGCTACGCTGCGAAGAACGACCTGAGGAGTGTGTCCCGTATGCGCGTGAGCGATGTCCTGGCTTCCAAGGGAAGCGATGCTGTCTACACCATCACCCCCGACTCCACGGTCCAGCAGCTGCTGGACCAGCTCGCCGAGCTCAACGTCGGCGCGCTGATCGTGAGTGACGACGGCAAGGCCATGCTCGGGATCGTGTCCGAGCGTGACATCGTGCGCAAGCTCCGTACGGTCGAGAACCCGCGCAACATGCCGGTCTCGGAGATCATGACGACCGACGTCCAGCTGTGTGGGCCCGACGACTCGTTCGGCGACCTCATGTCGGTCATGACCGAGCACCGCGTCCGGCACATCCCGGTGATCGCCGACGACGTCATCGTCGGCGTCGTCAGCATCGGCGACGCGGTCAAGTACCGCATGGAGCAGCTCGAGTTCGAGCGCGACCAGCTCAACAACTACGTCGCCGGCGGCTGATCCGAGCCCCAGCGCCTGCCCGGTCCCCCTTCGGAGGCCGGGCATTTTCGCGTTCCCGGAAACCGGTGCTTGCATTCGATCGGTTAGCGATATATCGTTTAGATATCGACAACCGATCGGTGGTCGATCGAGAGCAAGAGAAAGTGGGACACCCCCATGCGAAGCAATGACTTCTCAGAACAGCGCCGCCCGGCAGATCGCCGCCGCGGCAGGAACCACCCCGAGCGCGACTTCGGTCGTGACTTCGGACCCGGCTTCGGCCGCGAGTTCGGCTTCGGCCCCGGCTTCGGCGGTCCCGGCCGCCCCCGTGGTCGCCGACGTGGCGGACGAGGCGGCGACGTCCGCGCCGCCGCGCTCCTGCTACTCAGCGAGCAGCCGCAGCACGGCTACCAGCTGATCCAGGAGATCGGCGAACGGTCGAACGGCAGCTGGACCCCCAGCCCCGGCTCGATCTATCCCGTGCTCCAGCAGCTCGAGGACGAAGGACTCATCACGTTCGAGCGCGTCGAGGGTCGCAAGACCGCGACGCTGACCGACGAGGGCACCGCGTACGTCGAGGAGAACCGTGAGCAGCTCGGCACGCCGTGGGAGGACGCCAAGGGCGACCCCGCCCACGACCTGCGCGACTTCGCGCACGGCCTCAAGGGATTCATCAACGCCTGGAAGCAGGTCGCGCAGGCCGGCACACCCGAGCAGCGCGAGAAGGCCCAGGCCGTGGTCGACGACGCCCGGAAGGCCATGTACCGCATACTTGCGGACGATGAGTCATAACGGACGCCTGTCCCTGCCCGAGAGCGAGATGACCTGGCGGTTCTCTCGGTCGTCGGGCGCCGGCGGCCAGCACGTCAACACGACCGACACCCGCGTCGAGCTGATCTGGTCGCTCACCGACACCACCGCGCTCTCCCCCGCCCAGAAGGAGCTCGCCGCCCAGCGGCTGAGCAACCGGCTGGTCGGCGGGACGATCACGGTGGTGTCGTCGCAGTACCGCTCGCAGCACCGCAACCGCGAGGCCGCCCGCGTACGCCTGGAGGACCTCGTCTCCCAGGCGATCGTGCCGCCCAAGCCGCGCCGGGCCACGCGTCCGAGCCGCGCCTCCAAGGAGCGCCGGCTCGACGCCAAGAAGCGCCGGAGCTCGATCAAGCAGGGCCGTTCGGGATCGTGGGAATAGCCGCTACCTGACAATCGTTGTCATGTGTGCGTGATGCTCACGCCACGAAAGGATCAGACATGAAGGTCCGCAACTCGCTCAGGTCCCTCAAGGACCAGCCCGGCTCGCAGGTCGTACGCCGCCGCGGCCGCACGTTCGTCATCAACAAGAACAACCCCCGCCTCAAGGCCCGCCAGGGCTAGGCAGCAACCGGACGGCGCCCTCCTCGGAGGGCGCCGTTCGTACGTCTGGAGGTCCAGACGCCAGGTCTGGAACTCCGCGACCACCCGCATGCCGAGTCGCTCGTAGAGCCCCAGCGCCCCCGTGAGGCCCGAGGTGGCGAGCTCGCCGGTGGCGCAGCCACGATCGCGGCCCGCCGCGAACGCCTGCGCCAGGAGCTCCTGGGCGATCCCCTCACCGCGACGATCCGCTCGCACCGCGAGCTGCGGTATCCACGTCGTCCTGCCGCTGTCGTGCACGATCGCGGCGCCCACGACCTCGGCGCCGGCCTTCGCGACCCGGAAGTGCAACGGGTCGGCGCCCTCCCGGTCGAGCATCAGGACGCGCCAGTCGTCGTACGAGCGCCGGATGCGACCCTCCCACTCCTCGAATGCATCCTCGATGACCGCGTGCACCGCCCGGGCGTCGGCCTCCTCGAACGGGCCGATCGTGACGTCCGGCGGCAGGTCGCGGTGCGCGAGCTCGGTGCCGGGGTCCATGCGCAGGACCCAGTCCCGATAGGCCCTTTCGTACCCGCGACCGGTCAGCAGCGTCGCGGCCGCATCGTCCGAGGCCGCGGTCTGCTGCTCGCCGTACGCCAGCCCGCGCGTCCGCGCCCGGTGCTCGACCCACTCCGCCAAAGCTGTGCCGAGTCCCATGCCGACGTGCGACGGCAGCACGTCGACGACCAGGTGGTGGCGGTCGTCGACCAGCGCGCCGGCGATCAGGACCTCACCCTCGAACACGGCGAGCGAGTCGACGTCGAGGTCGATGCCCGGCGTCGACCACATGCCCACGACGTCGGCCTCGTCGATGAACGTCTCGCCGACGAAGTGCCGTTCGTACGTGCCGATCAGGTCGGCCGCCGCGGCAGCATCGGACATGGCCAGGGGACGGGTCGTGAGGCCTTCGGGAAACATGCCGTCCATTCAATCAATCACGGCCTACGCTGACCGGCATGACTGTTCGCGGCGTCCGGATCATGCTCGTCGTCGCCATCGTGATCGACGTCGCCTATTGGAGCATCTGGTTCACCCATCGCTCGTGGATCGAGAGCGACACCTCCCAGGCGTACGTCGAGTTCGAGAACGCCTTCCCGCTGGCGGACGCGTGGCTGGGCCTGACCTGTGTGCTCGCCCTCATGGCGCTCAACCGCCGCTCCCCCACGGCGCTGCTCTGGCTCATCGCCGCGGGCTCGGCCGGCATGTACCTGTTCGGCATGGACGTCCTGTACGACCTCGAGAACGGCATCTACACGGAGGGCGCGGGCGGCATCATCGAGGCCGCCATCAACCTCATCACGCTGGCGTTCTCGGTCACCGCCCTGCGCTGGGCCTGGGCCCGCCGCGACGCGCTGCTTTCGGGCGCAGCGGTCTGACCGATCTGGAACGATGGTGCCGTGCTCGAGCCCCTCGTCGTGGTCCTGGTCGCGATCCTCGTCCTCGGCGCGCTGTGCCGCCGCTTCGGCCTGGTCGAGCCACCGATCCTGCTGCTCGGCGGCCTCGCCATCGGCCTCGTCCCGCACGTCAAGGACGTCGAGCTCGCGCCTGAGCTGATCCTCACGATCGTCCTGCCCGCCCTGCTCTACTGGGAGGCGCTCACGACGTCGTTGCGCGAGGTGCGCGCCAACCTGCGGGTCATCGTGCTGCTGGCCGTGGGGCTCGTGCTGTTCACGACACCGGTCGTCGCCTGGGCGCTGCACGAGTTCAACGACACCGACTGGCCGACGGCGTTCATCATCGGCGCGGTGCTGGCGCCGACCGACGCCGCGGCGGTGGCTGCGATCGCCTACATGCTGCCCCGTCGCTTCATGACGATGCTCCGCGCCGAGAGCCTCATCAACGACGGGACCGCCCTCGTGCTGGTCGCCGCGGCCGTCGACGTCGCCGTCGGCGGAGAGCGGGTGCACTGGGGCAGCATCTGGCTCGACCTCGTCCTCTCGTACGCCGGCGGCATCGCGATCGGCGTCGCCGTGGCGGGGATCGTGATCCTCGTACGCCGCTACCTCCACGACCCCATGCTGGGCACGGTGCTGAGCGTCGCGACGCCGTTCATCGCATTCCTGCCGGCGGAGGAGCTCCACGTGTCGGGCGTCCTCGCGGTGGTGGTCTGCGGCCTCACCGTGGCGCGCTACGCCCCGCGGCTCATCTCGGCCGAGAGCAGGCTGCGGACCTACTCGTTCTGGGGCCTCACGTCCTACCTGCTCAACGCCGCGCTGTTCGTGCTCGTCGGCATCGAGCTGCCCAAGGCCACCGAGGCGCTGGAGTCCCACACCCTGCGCGACGGCATCCTGGCGGTGGCCGTCGCGACCCTTGCAGTCGTGCTGAGCCGGGTCGTCTGGTCCTACACCGCCACGTTCCTGATCCGCACGATCGACCGGCGCCCGTCGCAGCGTGCCCGCCGGGTCGACAACCGGCGTCGCGTGCCGACGATGTGGGCCGGCGTACGCGGCGGCATCTCGCTCGCCGCAGCGCTGGCCGTGCCGCTGAGGACCGACGCAGGTCAACCGTTCCTCGAGCGCGACTTCATCATCTTCGTGACCGGCGGCACGGTGCTGCTGACGCTCGTCGTGCAGGGCATGACGCTGCCGCGCGTCATCCGCTGGGCCCGCTACGACCCCGACGACGCGGCCGCGCGCGAGCACGACCTGGCCCGTCACGCGTTGATCGCCGTCTCGCTGGACCGGCTCGACGAGGCCTCTGCGGAGACGCCGCACCAGCAGAAGGTGATCGACAACATCCGCCACTCCCTCGAGAAGCAGCGTGCGACGGTCCCGGCGCCCGACGACGAGGGGCGCGCCGCCACCGTGCGCGACTTCCTCGACTTCGAGACGGACCTGCGGCTCGACCTGATCGGCGCCCAGCGCGACGCCCTCACGACGCTGCGCGACGAGCAGCAGATCGACGGCGCGATCTACCTGCGCCTCGAGTCCGTGCTCGACAGCGAGGAGCGCAGCCTGCGACTGACGCGCGACGCCCGCGACGGCGGCCTGCGCGGCCCGGAGTGACTCAGCCCGCGATGACGACGCGGGAGATCCGGTCGCCATCGAGGGTGAACGTCATCGAGCCGCCGCCGTTGTAGCCGTCGCCGGTCACCTGGATCGACACGACGTACGACCCGTCGCGCTGATTGACGTCGAGCACGTCGATGTGGCTCGAGACACCCATGTTGTCGGTCTCGTTCCAGCCCGCGATCGCGTCCTTGCCGGCGTACACGTGGCCCCAGTCGTCGAGCACGGCGTCGTCGGCGAACGCGGCGAGGAACCGGTCGCGGTCATTGGTGTTGGTCGCCGCGAAGAAGTCGGCCACCGCCTGCGGGAGCGAGTCGCTCGTCATGGGATCTCCGTCCGTACGTCTGCAGGCTCATCGTGCCAGCGATTGGGCCGGACTGTCGCGGGTACGCCCTGGTCACGCGTCCCAAGGAGGAAGCATGAGCGTTGCCCCACCCGAACCCGCCCAGGAGCCGACCGGACCCGGTGAGGACGAGCCGAGCAAGCCCTCGCAACCCGATCTGCCGGACCCGGCGTTCCCCGAGGTGCTGCCGGGCGGCGACCCAGGCCCTGGCGGCGCGCCGGAGCCCGAGCCGGAGACCGAGCCGACCGACTAGTTGAGCTGCGAACGCCAGTCGACCGGGACGGCACCTGCCGGTCCCGGCACCGGCTGGTCAGCCGGATGGTGGTGCGGCGGTGCGAGCTCAGGGCCGTCCAGCGCCTCCTCGGTGCGGAAGTCCCAGAACCAGTCCTCGCCCGGCTCGTACGACTGCATGACCGGGTGACCCGTCTCCTGGAAGTGCTTCGTGCCGTGCTGCATCGGCGAGGTGTCGCAGCAGCCGACGTGGCCGCACGCGGCACAGCGGCGCAGGTGCACCCACCAGCCGCCGGCCTCGAGGCACTCCGCACACCCGTCGCCCGACGGGGGCTGCGAGACGTTGATGGCTTCCATGTCACCAGCCTATGACGACTCAGTCGAGGTGGAACTCGACCCACAGCGGGAAGTGGTCCGAGATGCGCCACGACAGCTCGTTCTTGCTCAGCCCCGTGAACACGTGCGGCACGAAGTCGACCGACCCGGCGCTGGCATAGCTCAGGCCCGTGAGGATGTCGGCCAGCACGGGACTGTCGGTGTCCCAGAACCACGCGATCTGGTCGTAGAAGTGCTTCGACTTGTCGTCGTCGAAGATCGTCCGTGGCACCGCGCTGAGGTCGCCGGGCGTGAACAGCCCTGTCGAGATGAACGCCTGGTAGAGCGGGTCGTCCAACCGGTCGATGTTGAAGTCGCCGAGCACCAGCAGGTTCTGGTTCCAGTCGTCCGTACGATCGGCCCATGCGCGCATCCACGCCGCGAACGCCGACAGCTCCGGCACCCGGGCGGCCGCGTTCTTGCCCCAGATGATGTGCACCGTGGTGAGGATGAACTCGACGCCACGCGTCGTGAAGCTCGCCGCGTACGGCGACCGGGCGAACTGCGTCGCGGACTTGTCGACGGCATCGGGCAGCACGATCTCGCCCACGAGGCCCGACGGCTGGACGCGCGCGGAGTCGTACAGGAACGTCAGGCGCTCACCGTTGCCGGCGTCGCCCTCGGTCACGTCCGACGTGATGAACCGCCACGACAGGCCCAGTCGCTCCATCAGGAACCGCAGCGCCGTCGTGCTCCGCCGCACCTCCTGCACCGCGAAGACGTCGAAGTGGGAGACGATCTCGGCGATCATTGCCACCGATCGCCAGTCACGCTTGGGCGAGTCCTTGGGCCCCGCGCTCCACTTCGGCGTCAGGTCGCCGAACGCGCGGAGGTTCCAGCTGCCGATCAGCAGGTTGGCGCCCGTCCGGTCCGGCACCGTCGCGCGTACGGCCTTGCGGAGGCCGGCGATCTCCTTGGTGATCGCGGCAGGGACCGGGCTCATGTCTCATGACAGCACAAGCGACGGGCGGCCGGGGGCGTTTAGGGTTCAGGCATGACCCTCGACGCCGATGAGCTCGAACGCCTCTACGCCTATCCGGCCGGCGACCGGCCCTGGGTGCGGACGAACTTCGTCACGACCCTCGACGGGGCGGCGACCGGCCAGGACGGCACCTCCGGCACGCTCGGCGGAGAGGCCGACACCCAGGTGTTCGGGCTGCTCCGCTCGCTCGCCGACGTCATCGTGGTCGGCGCCGGCACCGCGCGCGACGAGGCCTATGCCGACTTCGACGTCGACACCGGCCTGCGCGCGCGACTCGGCCTGTCACCCGTCCCCACGATGGTCCTGGTGAGCCGCAGTCTCGGCATCCCGCCGGCGCTCGTACGTCCCGGCATCGCGGTCGTGACGACGGCCGACGCTGACTCCGGCGCAGTCGCGGCGCTGCGCGAGACCGTCGAGGTCATCCAGGCCGGGGACGGCGAGATCGACTGGACCGCGGTCCTCACCGAGTTCGCCTCCCGGGGCTGGAACCGGGTGCTGTGCGAGGGCGGCCCCAGCCTGCACGGCGAGCTGGTCCAGCTCGACCTCGTCGACGAGCTGTGCCTGACGATCGCCCCGATCCTCGCCGCCGGCGACGCGCCACGCATCGCGCACGGCCACGACCTGGTGCACCACGACATGACCCTCGGCCATGCGATCGAGGCCGACGGCGGCCTGCTGACCAGGTGGGTCCGCGTCCGCCACCCGTAGGCTGTCCGTCGCACGTACCCAAGGAGTCCGATGAACGAGCTCGACACCGCGTCCCTGATCCTCCGGCTCGCGATTGGCGTCACGCTCATGGCGCACGGCTGGAACCACGGCTTCGGCCCCGGCGGCCTCAAGGGCACCGCCGGCTGGTTCGAGAGCATCGGCCTGCGCCCCGCCAAGGTGCACGCCGCCGTGAGCTCCTACCTCGAGCTGGCGGCGGGCGCCGCGCTGCTCGTCGGCTTCCTCGTGCCATTCGCCGCGGCAGCGGGCGTCGGCATCATGACCGTGGCGTTCATGACGGTGCACCGCAAGAACGGGTTCTTCATCTTCCGCGAGGGCGAGGGCTACGAGTACGTCATGACGATCGCGTTCGCGCTGACCGCCCTGGCGGTGCTCGGCGGCGGACAGGCCTCGCTCGACCACGCCCTGGACCTCGACCTCGACGGCGTCGCGATCGGCCTCGGCGCCGCGGCTGCGGGCATCCTCGGCGCCGCCGGCATGCTCGTCACGAGCTGGCGACCGTCCCGTACGTCCGACTGATCAGCTCACCGGCGCCGTCGGGGCGAGGTGCCCGTGCACCTGCGACACCGACGCCGCGCCCTCGCCGCTCGCCGAGGCGACGCGCTTCATCGAGCCCGACCTGACGTCGCCGGCGGCGAAGATGCCCGGTGCCGTCGTCTCCAGCGGCGCGGGCGGGCGGCCGTTGACCCAGCGATCCATGGGGATCTCGCGGCCCGTGAGGACGAAGCCGCGGTCATCCTGGACCACCTCGGGCGGCAGCCAGCTGCACCCCGGGTCAGCGCCCAGCAGCAGGAACAGCCCGTCGGCCGACAGCCGGTCGATGACCCCGTCGGAGGTCTCGAGGCAGATCCACTCCAGCCGGCCCTCACCGCCACCGTCGACGACGTGGGCACCGGTGCGCAGTGAGATCCGCTTGTGCGTCGCGATCTCGTTGATGAGGTAGGCCGACATGGTTTCCTCGAGGCTCTGCCGGCGCACGACGATCGTGACGCTGTTGGCGAAGCGGGCGAGGTGCAGCGCGGCCTGACCGGCCGAGTTGCCGCCGCCGACGATGTAGACGTCGCGGCCCTGCATGTCTCGCGCCACGCTGGTCGCGGCGCCGTAGTGCACGCCGCGGCCCTCGAGCTCCTCGAGCGAGGGCACCCCGAGCCGCCGGTAGGTCACGCCGCAGGCCACGAGCACCGTACGGGCGCGCAGCGTGCCGCCGTCGAAGTCGACCTCGTGCACGTCCCCGACGCGCAGGGCGGTGACCGCGCGGCCGGTGTAGAGCCGCGCACCGAAGCGAGTCGCCTGCACCCGGGCCCGCAGCGCCAGACGCATGCCGGAGACGCCGCGCGGGAAGCCGAGGTAGTTGCGGATCATCGAGCTCGTGCCGGCCTGACCGCCGATCGCGTCCGACTCCAGCACGACGGTGCTGAGCCCCTCGGACGCGCCGTACACGGCCGCCGCCAGCCCGGCCGGGCCACCACCGACGATCAGCAGGTCGGCTACGAAGTCATCCCCGAGCTCGGTCGGCGTGCCGTAGAACGCCGCGGCGACCGAGCGTTCCGTCGCACCGTTCACCAGTCCACGGCTGAACGTCTCGACGATCGGCAGCACCGCCTCGCCGTCGACCGACGCGATCAGCTGCCGCCCCTCGTCGGTGTCGGGATGCAGGCGCTCGTACGCGATGCCCATGCGGTCGAGGAAGTCACGGATCGCCGGCACCGCCGTCTGTGTGCCGTCGTCGACGATGCGCACGCCGGCGACCACCGGCGCCGTGGACGACCAGCTCCAGTCCGAGAGGTACTCCGAGATCGCGGTGTGGAACTCCTCGTCGCGCGCGCCCTGCGGGATGATCAGGTAGGTGTCGAGGCGGCCCTGACCCAACGCCGGCCGGAGCTCGTCCAACGCCTCGGCGAAGCCCGACACCGGCACCAGCGCGACCCGCCGGCTGGCCGGCGAGGCCACGCGAAGCTTGTCGAGCATCGGCAGCGCGCCGCCCTCGAGGGAGTGGTCGACCGCGATCAGCGCGATCTGCCGCCCCTCGGACATCAGGTAGTGCTTCAGCTCGTACGCCTCGGCGCCGCCCTGGACGACATGGAGGTCGTAGTCGCGGGCGTAGCGGCTGGCGAACTCGTCGGCCAGGATCGCGTGGTGCTCGGGCGAGGCGGCGACCACGAGGATCACGGGGTTGCCGGGGGTGGACTCCGTCATGGGCGTGAAACTACCCGACCGGCCGAACTCGCGGCGCCGCGGTCAGACCGTCACGACGAGCTTGCCGCTGCCGTGCCCGTGCTCGAGGGCGCGGTGCGCGTCGACGATCTCGTCGAAGGCGTACGCCCGGTCGAGCGGGACCTGGGCCCGTCCCGCGGCGACCACGTCGAGGTAGTCCTGCAGGACCCCAGCCGGCAGGTCACCCGCCTCACCCGAGTAGGCCGTGAGCCGCACACCCTGCGGCAGGTAGCCGATCGGGTAGAAGTCACGGACGATCCACTCGTTCGACAGCATCCCCGTGAAGCACACGACGCCGTGCACCCGGACGCACCGCAGCGTGTCGGGCAGCGTCGGCGTGCCGACGAGCTCGAGCGCCGTGTCGACTCCGGCCGGTGCGATCGCACGCACCTGCGCGGAGACATCGCCGTCGTCGACGAGGACGTGGTCGACGCCGATCGCGGTCAACGACGCCGCTCGGGCCGGGTCGCGAGTCGTCGCGAACACCGTCATGCCGCGCTGCTTGGCCAGGATCGCCGTCGCCATCCCGACCGACGAGGTGCCGCCCCGAATCAGGATGCTCTGGCCGGGCTGCGCGTCGAGCCCGACGGTCAGCGAGCCGTACGCCGTCTGGAGCATCTCGGGCACCGCACCCAGCGTCGCCCACTCGAGCCCGCTGCTGAATGCGATCACGTGCTCGGCCCGCACGCAGGTGTACTCCGCATAGCCGCCATCGATCTGCCGGCCCATGCCGCCCATCATCGTCACGACCTGCTGGCCCGGCTCGAACTCGCCTCCGGGACAGGCGGCCACGACGCCGGTGGCCTCGATGCCGATGACCCGTGGGAACGTGACGCCCTCGGCCAGGCCGAGGCGGGTGTGCAGCTCTGAGCGGTTGAGACCGAACGCCTTGACCTCGATGAGGACCCAGCCGGGCTGCGGGGTCGGCACCGGCAGGTCACGGATCACCAGCGCTTCGGGCGGTCCCGGCGCGTCCAGGACGACCGCGCGCATCGTCTCAGTCATCGTCGCCCGCCTTGGCAGTCGCGGCTCGCAACGTGGCGAGGATGGATGCCAGCTGCTCGCGCTCGCCCGCGGGGATCAACGACCCCAAGCGGATCTGGAGCTCGTCCTCGTACGTCACCGTGGCCTTGGACAGCAGTCGTTTTCCGGCCGGGGTGATCTCGATGATCGAGGACCTGCGGTCGTACGGGTTGGCCGTGCGGCGCACGTGGCCGGCCGCCTCGAGACGATCGACGAGCTTGCTGGTGCCGCCGACCGAGATGACCATCTCCTCGGCGATGTCGAACACCCGGCAGCCCTGCCGGCTCGCGATGATCTGCAGCGGCTCGAAGTGGCTGAGCTGCAGGTCGTGATCGGCTCGAAGCCTCGCGTCGACGGCGTTCCAGAGCCCGATCTGATAGCGGACGAGGTCGGTGAAGACCGTGTCGAGATCGGTCATGCAGCCGTACCAACATTCCACGTAAGTATATTCCTTGGAAGCATGTTTGCTACGCTAGCACATACATTCCATGGAATCTATTGTGGGAGGCACCCATGAACCGACGCAGGCTTGCTGATCTCGCCTTCGGCGCGGCACACCTCGACGTGTGCACCGCCCTGGCGCACCAGGAGTCCCAGGCACCGGACGATTCGGTCCAGGAGCAGGACGACCGATAGGCTGTCTGCCGAGCGTTGCCCCGGCGAACCACTCCCACGAGCCCAGGCACCCAGCACCAGGAGCACTTTCCCATGCGGATGAACAAGACCCACAAGGTCGCCATGACCGCCGTCGTGACCACGATCGCGACCGCGACCGTGTTGACCTTCACCCGCAGCGACACTGCGGCCGCCGATCGCATCGCCACGGTGCCGAAGGCCGGCAACGACGCCCCGATCGTCGCCCGCCGCGATCCGGCCCCGAAGCCCAAGCCCAAGCCGAGCCCCGACAAGACGACTCCGTCACCCGAGGCCACGGACCCGGCCACCCAGGCGCCCAAGCCCGTCGCGAAGCCCAAGCCGACCAAGACGACCGCCAAGCCGTCGCCCACGACGCAGCCCACGCCGTCGCCGACGCCCACTCCTCGCAAGAAGAGCCTGCTCGAGTTCCTGCTGGGCCTCTAGCCGCTCAGCGGGTCAGAAGCGGCGTCATGTACGCCGCGTACCACCGTGGCCAGTCGCCATCCTTCGCGCCGGTCTCTGCCTCGTGCGCCGCGTGGGCGGCCGCGGCCTGCTCCAGCGCAGTCCTGAGCACCTCGGCGTCGAGGCCGTGCTCCGCCAGCGCATCAGCCATGTGCGCGGCGTACCAGCTGGACCACTCCTCGTCGTAGACGCCGCCCAGCTCCTCGGCCTCGTGCACACCGTGCGCTGCCGCAGCTCGTTCGAGCGCGTCCAGCACGATCGTCTCGGTCAGCATGCTGCTCATCGCCCCGGCGCCCGGGTCTTGACCTCTTGGACGACCCACTCGTTGCCGTCAGGGTCGCTGAAGGCGGCGAACGAGCCGTAGTCCGCCCGGTCGGGATGGGGCCCCGGCACGCGGCTCTCGGTCCCGGCGTGGTGGAAGACGCCACCACCGTCGTGGAAGATCTCGGCCTCGATGCCCCGGCCAGCGAGCTCGTCACGCGCCGCTTCGATGTCGGACACGATCAGGTGCAGGCCACGGACCGATCCCGGCTCTGCCGACGTGAGGCGGTCACCGAAGATGACCGAGGCCTCGGACCCCGGCGGGGTGAACTGGACGACTCGCAAGCCGTCCTCCGCGGAGAAGTCGGCGTCCTCGCGCCAACCCAGCGATGCGTAGAACTCCTTGGCGCGGTCCACGTCCGAGACGGGTACGACCACCACTTCGAGCTTCATGTCCATGATTCCTGCTCCTTGCCTCTCTGGCGGATTCCGTCCGTCACCGGTCTGACTGGTTACGACTTTGGCACGCCGTGCGTCACCGGTCAAGCCGGTTTGGTGTTCCTTGCGTCACCTGTCAGACTGGTGACATGGACCATGCATTCCCGTGCGGCAACATCTCGCTGGACTTCGTCGGCTCGCTCCGTGCACGCCGCGACGAGTCACCGATCGAGATGCTGACCTCCCCTGCCCGGCTGGACTCCTGGTTCGCCGAGTCCGGCATCGTCGACGCGCCCACCACGTCACGGCCGGCCGACGTCACGGCAGCGATGGCACTGCGGGAGGCGATCTATGACCTCGTGAGCGCGCGCATGGCCGGCAAGACGTACGCCAAGGCTGCTCTCGAGGTCGTCAACGACGCGGCGCGCAAGCCGTCGGTCGTGCCGCAGCTGACCCGCGGCGGTCGTCGCACCGAGGCCACCCCGGCGCAGGCGCTGTCGACCGTGGCGCGCGACGCCATTGCGATCCTCGGCGGCCCGGATGCCGCCTTGCTCAAGGAGTGCTCGCGCCCGGGGTGCACCCAGACCTACCTCGACACCTCACGCGGTGGCCGCCGCGAGTGGTGCGCGATGGAGACCTGCGGCAACAAGATGAAGGCCGCCGCCTACCGCGCCCGCAAGCGCGACGAGCGGCTCGCCACCGCACGCTAGGCGCGTACGGCCGCGGGCCGCGGCGGCCGGAACACCACCATCGCGACCGCGAGGAGCGCCAGGCCCACGATGCCGTCGAGCCAGTAGTGGTTGCCGGTCACCACGACCACCAGCAGGATCAGCACGGCGTAGAGCGGCGCGAGCCAGCGCCACGGCGTGCGCAGGCACAGGACGACCGTGAACGCGATGAGCGCCGCCCACGCGACGTGCATCGACGGCATCGCGGCGAGCTGGTTGGTGAATCCGGTGCCGGGCTTCCCCGCGTACGTGCTCTGGCCGAACTCGAGCCCCGTGTCGGCCATGCCGAAGCCCGGCTCGAGGCGCGGCGGTGAGAGCGGATAGAGGATGTGCCCCACCAGCGCGAGGCCGGTCGTCAGGATCAGGACGTTGCGGAACCAGCGATAGACATCGGGCCGCCGGACGTACAGCAGGCCGAGCGTGCAGAACATCGCCGGGAAGTGCACGTAGCGATAGATCCCGTTGACGAGGCGGATCGCAGTGTCGGAGTGGAGCACCCAGTCCTGCAGACGCGCCTCGCTGGGCAGCCGCAACGTGCGTTCCAACGACCAGACGTCGTCGGCGTGGGCGCGGGCGACGTGCTCGGAGCCCTCGAACACGTGACGGCACAGCAGGTAGAACAGCCAGAGCCCCACGATCAGCGCAATCTGGCCCGCGGTGACGAGCACGCCATGCGCCCGACGCGGCTGCGGGACGTCAGCCGGCGCCGCCAGTCCCGGCCCACCGGACGACGGACCCAGCCACTTCACTCGCGCGCATCCCTTCACCCGGCAGTCAGCGCCAGCCTATCCATGCGCCCGGACGGAGCTCGCGGACGTCTGGCAGCGGCCCACCGCCTCACGCTCGACCCTCTACGCTCGGTGGCATGGCCACAGTCATCCTGGTGCGGCACGGGCGTACGACCGCGAATGCCAGCGGAGTGCTGGCCGGCCGCACTGCCGGCGTCGAGCTCGACGCGGTCGGCATCGACCAGTCCGTACGCACGGGCGAACGGCTGAGCACGTTGCCGCTGGTCGCGGTCGTCTCCAGCCCCTTGGAGCGCTGCCGCCAGACGGCGGACGCGATCATGAAGCACCAGACCGGCGCCCCCACGGAATCGGTCGACGAGGCGATCACCGAGTGCGACTACGGCGACTGGCAGGGCCGCGCGCTCGCGGACCTGTCCAAGGAGGACCTCTGGTCGGTCGTGCAGACGCAGCCATCCGCCGCGGTGTTCCCCGGTGGCGAGTCGCTCGGGGCCATGCAGTCCCGCGCTGTCGCGGCCATCCGCCGGCACGACGCGGCGATCGAGGCCGAGCACGGCCCCGGCGCGGTGTGGGCGGCGGTCAGTCACGGCGACATCATCAAGTCGATCCTCGCCGACGCCCTCGGCATGCACCTCGACCTGTTCCAGCGCCTCAACGTCAACCCGGCATCGGTGTCGGTCGTACGCTTCGGGGCTGCCCGTCCCGACGTCGTCACCATCAACTCCGACAGCGGCGACCTCGCATGGCTCGCCGCGAAGCCCGCAACGGACGATGCCACGGTCGGTGGCGGAGCAGGCCCTGAGGACTCGCCTCGGGCTCGCTCCTAACATTGGCTACATGCCACCCATCGTCCACGGATTCGACTGGCCCGATCGGTTCGTGATCGGGACCGTCGGGGAGCCCGGGTCGCGTACGTTCTTCATGCAGGCCCGCGCGGGCTCGCGGATGGTCAGCGTCTCGCTCGAGAAGGACCAGTCCGCAGCCCTCGCCGAGCGCGTGGAGGAGGTCCTCGACGAGCTCATGGCGACGGACGGCAACCCCTACAGCGTGCCGGCGCTGACCCCTGAGGGCCTCGTCGACAACGAGCCGCTGGAGCAGCCGATCGAGGAGCAGTTCCGCGCCGGCGTCATGAGCCTCGGCTGGGACCCCACCACCGCCCAGATCGTCATCGAGGCGTTCCCCATCATCGAGGTCGACGTCGACGAGCTCGAGGACGTCGAGGTCATCGAGGTCGAGCCGGAGGAGGCGTTCCTCGTACGCATCCCGGTCGGCACGGCCCGCGCGTTCGCCAAGCGGACCCGGGAGGTCGTCGGCGCCGGCCGGCCGATCTGCCCGTTGTGCCGGCTGCCCATGGACTCCGACGACCACATCTGCGAGCTGCCCGACGGGTTCCGGTGACGATCGCGGCCGAGCTCGTCGAGGGCGACCTCGAGCTGTCGAGCCGGATCCTGTCGGCCTCCAACGCCACGTTCCTCGCGAGCATCGGCGACGTCAGCGTCGTCTACAAGCCGATCGCCGGCGAGCGTCCGCTGTGGGACTTCCCCGACGGCAACCTCGCGCACCGTGAGGTCGCGGCCTACGCCGTGTCGGAGGCGTTCGGCTGGAACATCGCACCGCCCACCTGGCTCCGCGACGGCCCGCTCGGCCCTGGGATGGTGCAGCTGTGGCAGGACACCGACCCTGCGCAGGAGGCCGTCACGCTCGTCGCGACCGACGGCATGCCCGAGCAGGGCTGGTGCCACGTGTTCGACGGCCTCGACGAGCGCGACCGGCCGGTGTCGCTGATCCACGAGGACTCCGCCGCGCTGCGCCGCATGGCGGTGTTCGACATCGTCGTCAACAACGCCGACCGCAAGGGCGGCCACGTCCTCGAGATGGCCGACGGCCGCCGGCACGGCGTCGACCACGGCCTCACGTTCCACACCGACCACAAGCTGCGCACGGTGCTGTGGGGCTGGCTCGGCCAGGACCTCACGGCCGAGGAGCTCGACGGCGTCACGCGCGTACGCTCAGCGCTGACCGGCGACCTCGGCGAGACGCTCGCGGCGCTCCTCACCGATGCCGAGATCGCCGTGCTCGCCGGCCGCTGTGACGCCCTGCTGCGCAAGGGCCAGTTCCCCGCCCCCCGCGGTGACATGCCCGCGATCCCCTGGCCGCCGTTCTGACGCGAGCTCCTCGAGCAGGGCGCGGGCCCGTCCCGGGTGGCACATCAGCGAGCCGCTTCCCAGGTGAACCCGTCGGGGTCGGTGAACGATCCGGCGTCGCCGCCGATCGCGAACCGGTGTGAGCCCGACCCCGCAGTCGGCACCCCGGCGTCCTTGGCCAGCGCAGCGCGCCCGTAGAGCGCGAGCTTGATCGGGGCGGTCTCCAGCTCGACGTACTTGCTGCCGTAGCTCTTGCCGACGCTCAGGCCCTTGTCGACGTAGAACTGCTTGGTCGCCTTGACGTCGTCGACACCGAGCAGGAGCACGACGTCGTCGATGTCGCGCGTGGCCGGGCCGGAGTCCTTCTTGGACGACGACGCGATCTTCCAGATCGTCCCGTCGGGTGCCTGCACGACACCGCCGTAGCCCCAGAAGGACTTGGCGGGTGCCTTGAGCACCGAGGCACCGGCTGCGACGGCGGCGTCGGCCAGCGCGTTGGCGTTGGCGGGCTGGGACACCAGCAGGGACATCGTGAATCCCCGGAACCCGTCGGTCGGCGCGTCTGACGCGCGCAGCTGCACGCGGGAGCCGAGCCCGAAGGCGGTGTCGTAGAACGTGGCGGCGGCCGTGGGATCGGCCACCTCGAGCGTGATGTTGTCGATGGTTGTCATGCGAATCACGCTAGGTGCGCACGCCCGTCGGGCGCTTCTCGATTCCTGATCGTCTGCGACTCAGGGCACCCCTCAGGGTGACCTCAGGGGTGCGTGGGGGCTGCGAGTCGCGGTTTCCCCGATGTGCCGGAGGGCCCCTCGCACCGACAGTTGACCCCATGATCACAGTCGATTCCCTCACCAAGACGTACGGCGGCTTCACGGCCGTCGACGACGTCACGTTCACCGCCCGGCCCGGCCGGGTCACGGGCTTCCTCGGCCCCAACGGCGCCGGCAAGTCCACCACGATGCGCGTCATGGTCGGCCTCACGCCCGCCACCTCGGGCCACGTCACCGTCTGCGGCCGCCAGTTCCGCGACCTGCCCAACCCGGGCCTCGAGGTCGGCGTCCTGCTCGACGCGTCGGCCCAGCACGCCGGCCGTACGGGCCGCGAGATCCTCACCGTCGCCCAGCGCACGATGGGCCTGCCCAAGTCGCGCGTCGACGAGATGATCGACCTGGTCAGCCTCACCCCGAGCGAGGCGGATCGCCGGGTGCGCGACTACTCCCTCGGCATGCGCCAGCGGCTCGGCATCGCCACCGCGCTGCTCGGCCAGCCCGAGGTCCTGATCCTCGACGAGCCCGCCAACGGTCTCGACCCCGCCGGCATCCGCTGGATGCGCGACCTGCTCCGCGGCTACGCCAACCAGGGCGCGACCGTCCTGCTGTCGTCGCACCTGCTGCACGAGATCGAGGTCGTCGCGGACGACCTGGTCGTCATCGGCAACGGTCGGATCGTCGCCCAGGGCGCCAAGTCCGACCTGCTCGCCACCGCGGGCACCCTCGTGCGTACGCCCGACGTCACGGCTCTCGCGCAGGCGTTGACCGTCAGCGGCGTGCCGTTCTCCAAGAGCGCGGCGACCGGCGGCGACGACGTCCTCCGGGTCGAGGCCGACACCGACGTCGTCGGCCGCGTCGCCCTCGAGGCACGCGTCCTGCTCCTCGAGCTGCGCCCCGCCGAGGGCGCCGGGCTCGAGGAGATGTTCCTCGAGCTCACCTCAGACACCCAGCGCGAGACCGTCACCGAAGGAGCAGCAGCATGAGCACGATCACCGCCGCGACCCCCGGCACCGCCACCGTCGCGCAGGCCGAACGACGTGAACCGGCACCCATCCCGTTCACGCGACTCCTGTCCGTCGAGCTCCGCAAGTGCTTCAACACGCGGGCCGGCTTCTGGTTGATGGCCAGCATCGGCATCGCCTCCCTGCTGGCCACCATCGCGGTGCTGCTGTGGGCCCCGGACTCCGAGCTCACCTACTCGACGTTCGCCACGGCGATCGGCTTCCCGATGGCGATCATCCTGCCGATGGTCGCGGTGCTGTCGGTGACCAGCGAGTGGAGCCAGCGCAGCGGGCTCACCTCGTTCACGCTCGTGCCCAACCGCAGCAAGGTCATCGCGGCCAAGGCCGGCGTGACCGTCGGCATCAGCGTCGTGTCGATGCTGCTGGCCATGGCGATCGGCGTGGTCGGCACCCTTGTCGGCTCGGCGATCCTCGGCATCAGCCCCGTGTGGGACGCCGGCTTCGTCGACCTGGCGAACATCGTGCTCGCCCAGGTCCTGGGCATGCTCGTCGGCTTCATGCTCGGTGTCGTGATCCGCAGCTCATCGGCAGCGATCGTCGCCTACTTCGTGTACTCGTTCGCCCTGACGGCGATCACCGAGGTGCTGGCGGCGACGCAGGACTGGTTCGCCAACCTGCAGCCGTGGGTCGACTTCAACTACGCCCAGGGCGCACTGTTCAACGGCTCGTTGAACGGTGAGCAGTGGGCCAACCTCGCCGTCACCGGTGTCGTCTGGCTCGTCGCACCCCTGGCGTTCGGTCTCTGGTCGTTGATGCGGTCCGAGGTCAAGTAGCCACCCGACGAAGCGCCCCTGACCATCGCGGTCAGGGGCGCTTCGACGTACGTCGTCAGGATCCGGCGCCGGCCGGGATGTAAATCTTGACCCCGGGCTCCCCCACGTTGACGTCGAGGATCGCGTGGTGCGCCGTCGCGCCGAGCGGCGCCTGGTTGGCGACCAGGATCCGGTTGCCCACGAACGTCGCGTTGGACGGCCCGTCGAACGCGATCGGCGAGCCGTTGTCGCCGAGCAGCGGGACCTTGGGGAAGCGCTCGACCTCCTTGCCCTTCCCGTCGAGCACGACGAGCTGCTGCATCAGGCCGGCGTTGCCGACGTAGATCCGGCCGGACTTGGCGAAGCTGAAGCCGTCCGGCAGCTCGGCGAGGCGACTCGTCCAGATCTTCGTCAGCGTGCCGGGGCGGCCCGTGCTGGTGATCGGCAGCTTGTAGAGCTTGCCCGACCCGACACTCAGCTCACCGAGCCCGAGCGACGTCTGCTGCATGACGTACAGCGCGTTGCGCTGCGGCGACAGGGCGATGCCGGCGGTGCCGAACTCCAGTCCGTCGAGCCGCTTGTCGGTGAACCAGGGCTTGGGCGTGCCGCCGCCTGGCGGGACGCGCCAGATGACCGCCTGTGCGAAGTCCGTGACGTACAGCTCGCCCTTGGGTCCCCAGACAGAGTAGTTGGGGACGCCGGCGTGGTCGATGAGGTTGGGGCTGCAGGCGGCACCGGCCGGGGCCTTGGAGCAGACCGGCAGGTCGGGCAGCTTGGCGTACGTCGTGAAGCTGCCGGTGCTGAGGTTGAGCCGCAGGATCCGGGACGTCGACTTCTCCAGCAGGACGAGGCGGCCCTTCGCGTCGCTGATCGAGACCTGCACGCCGTGCGACTCGGCGAGGTCCTGGCCGGGCACGGTCCACGTGCGCAGCAACCTGCCGCCTGCGGACCACTCGAAGACCTTGGAGCGGATCGAGTCGCCGAGCAGGTTGGAGTAGGTGCCGGCGTAGATCTTGCCGTTCGGGTGGGCGTAGACGTTGGCCGGATAGCCGGGACTGCCGACCTTGGCGAAGACACGGGTGTCCCACCGCGGCCGCGACGTCTCGGCCGAGACCTGGGGCGCCGCCACGGCGAGAGCGACCAGCGCGGCTGCCAGCCCGACCAGCAGGCGTCGTCTGACGGCCGGCATCAGAGCAGCTCCAGCACTTCGTGCGACGCCCGCTCGCCGGCGCGCACCGCCCCGTCCATGAAGCCGGCCCAGTACGTCGACGTCTCGGTGCCCGCCCAGTGCACGCGGCGGAACGGCGTGCGGATCGTGTCGCCGTACGCCGTCAGTGCTCCGGGCACCTGGACGGCGACCGGCCCGCCCGTCGACCACGGCTCGTGGGTCCAGTCGTGCTCGGTGTACTCGATCGGGTTGAGCGCCTCGGGCCCGAGCAGCTTCGCGAACCCCTCGAGGACCGCCTTGCGCCGCTCGGCGAGCGACAGGTTGCCGTACGTGTTCCAGTTGGAGCCGCCGACGAACGCCAGCATGACGCCGACCGACCCGTCCGCCGGGCTGTTGTCGAAGCAGACGCGGACCGCACCGCTGTCGGACAAGCCGTAGCCCGACAGGCCGTTGTCGCGCCAGAACGGCTTGGCGTAGACCGCGTCGCACTTCATCAGCGCGCCCATGGGCATCCGCTGCAGGAGCTGCCGCCGGCGGGGCGGGAGCTGCGGCGACCACTCGATGCCGAGCACCAGCGGCGGCGGGCACGCGACGATGACCCGCTTGGCCCGCACCGTGCCGCGGTCGCTCTTGACCGTCACGTATCCGGTGCTCTGGGTGATCTTGCGGACCGGGGCGTTGAGCGCGACGGCCTTGCCGAGCTTGGCGGCGAGCCGCAGCGGGACGATCTGGCTGCCGAGGACGAACCGCGAGTCCTGCGCGCCGCCGGCGGTGGCCGACGAACGCTCGAACGTCCCGACGTTCTGCTCGTTGCCGGCACCGGCGATGTACCAGAGGAAGAACAGCATCGAGACGTCGAGGCCGTCGGACCCGAACGTCGGCTGCAGGTAGCTGAGGAACAGCCGGCGCACCTGCGGCAGCACCGAGTTCTGCCGCAGCCACGTGTCGACCGAGATGCTGTCGAGCGTGTGCGCGTCCTTGCGGGTCCACGGCGCGTCGATCGGCGTCTCGGCGGCCATCGAGTCGATGCGCGCCTGCAGGATCGCCGCGTCGGCCAGGATCAGGATGTCCGGCGGCACCGTGCCGGTGAACTTCTTGGGCGGCTGACCGCTGGCGGAGTAGACGTTCTTGCCGGCGACGTACTCCTTGAACGTCGTCGCGCCGACCTCCTTGGCCAGCTTGAGGATGTGGTCCTGCGTCGGGCCCACGAACGCTCCACCGACCTCGATGACCGAGCCGCCCGACAACGTGTGGTTGAGGACGCGCCCGCCGACCCGGTCGCGCGCCTCGAGCACGAGCACGGACTTGCCGGCGGCCTTGACCTTGCGCGCCGCGACGAGCCCGGAGAGCCCGCCGCCGACCACCACGACGTCGACCGAGGTGGGCAACGTGCCCTCGGTTGTCGCGGCCTCCGCCCCTGATCCGAGCTTGATGCCCGACGCGGCGACCATGCCGCCGATCGTCAGCCCGCGGAGGACCGTGCGCCGGCTGGGCGCGCCCGCGCTGCTGGGAGTGATGTCGTCAGTCATGCGGTGGGCCTGTCTGCTCGGGAGTGAGGGGTGAGGGTCAGCTGGTGGCGAGCTCGCCGTGCGTGAGCTCGAGGGCTGCGGCGAGGTCGAAGTCGCCGTGATCGCTGCCGAGCCCGCCGGCGACGAGGCCGGCCGTGGCACAGCCGAGGGTCGCCGCCTCGACGGGCGTACGGCCGAGGGACAGCCCGCGAAGGAAGCCGGCGGAGAACGCGTCGCCGCAACCAGTCGTGTCGACGACCTCCACGGCGAAGGCCGGGACCCGGGTCTCCGACGCGCCGTCGACCACGAGGGCGCCGTCGGCACCGGCCGTCGCGGCGACGCAGCCGGCGCCGAGCTCGATCAGCTTGCGGCAGCCTTCGGCGAGATCAGTGGTGTCGGTGAATCCCAGGACCTGCTCGTCGTTGGGCAGCACGTAGTCGAGGTGCGGCAGCGCCGGCGCGATCCAGTCGAGCAGTCCTGGCTCGCCGGGCGCCAGGAAGTCGGCCGACGTGACGACGCCGTGCTCCTGCGCGAACGCGAGGATCTTGGCCGCTGCCTCGCCGCCCATGAACTCCGGGCCGCCGAGGTGCAGGTGGGTCGCCGACGCGATGGCGTCCCAGGGCGCGTCGTCCGGGCCGTACGTGCCGTTGGCACCAACGACGTGGAACGCCGGGCGGGAGCCGTCGGGGCGGATCGGCAGCACGCTGGACGAGGTCTGCTCGCCGTCACGGCGTACGAGGAGCGAGGTGTCGACACCGTCGCGCTGCAGCAGCGTCAGCAGGAGGTCGCCGATGGGGTCGGTGCCGATCGCGCCAGCGCTGTGGACCGTGGCTCCGAGCTTGGCCAGCGTGAGCGCCGTGCCGCCGGCCGAGCCTGCCGCCGTCATCTTGATCTGGTCGACCAGCTGGCCGCCCTGCCCCTCGGGGATCTCCTCGACGGGGCGGACCAGCACGTCGAGGACGTGCACGCCCATCGCGATCACGGTCATGTCGTTGTCGGTCATGCGGTGTCCTTGTCGTTGTCGTGGGCCGGGCGGCTGGTGCCGTAGCCGCGTTGGAGGGCTGCCTCGATGACGGCAGCCTGGGCGTCGCTGTCGAGGGCGCGCGGCGTGCCGATCGCCGCGGCGCGCCAGTAGACGGTGCACGCCCACTCGAGCAGGAGCGCGAGCTCGACCGCCTTGGCCAGATCGCCGGCGTGCGTGACGGCGCCGTGGTTGGCCATCAACGCGGCCGTACGCCCCTGCAGCGCGGCGTGCACGTGTACAGCGAGCTCAGGGGTGCCGAACGTGGCGTAGGGAGCGACGCGGACGTCGCCGCCGAGCAGCAGCATCTGGTAATGGACGCAGGGCAGCACGTCCACGACGCAGCCGACGGCCGTGGCCATCGGAGCATGCGTGTGCACGACGGCGCCGGCGGTGAAGTCGCGATAGATGCCGAGGTGGAGCTCGAGCTCGGAGGTCGGCGCCAGGTCCCCATGCACGACCTGGCCGGCGAGGTCGACGACCGAGACCTGCTCGGCCGTCATCGACTCGAACGCCGCACCCGTGGCGGTGATGGCAACGAGGTCGCCGACGCGGGCACTGACGTTGCCCGCCGTGCCGATGACGAGGCCGTCATCGGCGAGCCGGCGGCAGGCGGCGGCGATCTCGGCGCGCCGCTCGTCCACCTCCGGGGTGCTCTGCATCCGTGTAAGATACATGAAGATGAATTCATGTTCACTAGTTTGAGTTCGGAGATGTCGATGAGCGCTCCCGTGGCCACAGACCCCGGTTGGCAGTCGCGCCTGCGCAACGCACCGCAGCAGCTGCGCAGCCAGGCCAAGATCGAGCAGGCCGTCGACGCCGCCGATCGCCTGCTGTCCCGCGGTGGCGCGAACGCCGTGACGACGACACGGGTCGCCGCCGAGGCCGGCATCGCCGTGGGCACGATCTACCGCTACTTCCCCGACAAGGAGGCGCTGTTCGACGCGCTCGCGGCCCGCTGCCTGGCCCGTTTCGAGTCACTCATGGACGCCCTGGTCGAGCAGTCACGCACTGAGAAGTGGGCCGACCCGGTCGGCATGCTGTTCGACGTCTACACCGACCTCTACCGCACCGACGCCAGCCTGCGGGCGATCTGGTTCGGCGGCTTGCTGTCGGAGAACCTGCGCGTCGCTGATCGCGCACACAAGCGCGTCATGGCCCAGGGCCTGCGCCACATCCTCGTCGCCCAGGACATCGCGAGCGACGCTCCCGAGCTGGCCACGGTGTGCCACGCGGCGATGCTCGCCTCGGACGCCATCACGCAGGAGGCGTTCCGCACCAGCGACTCCGGTGACTCAGCGTTGATGGCGGAGGCCAAGACGATGCTGCGCAGCTACGTCGCCAGCATCAACGAGCGGTTCACGCCTGCTTGAGCTGCTCCAGCACGGCTTCGAGGGTCTCGACGACGAGCCGGTGGTCCTCGAGCTGCGGCAGTCCCGAGACCGCGATGCTGCCGACGCACCCCGTCCCGCGCACGAGGACCGGGAACGCTCCCCCGTGCGCGGCGAACAGCTGGGTGTCGAGCCTCGAGTCCTCGTCGAACGACCCTCCGTTGACGCGGAACTCCTCGCCGACCCGCAGCGACGAGCGGCCGTAGCGGTCGACGACCGCGCTCTTGCGGGCGAGCCAACCGTCGTTGTCGGCCGAGGCCCCCGGCAGCGCGGCGTGGAAGAGCTCCTGCCCGTTGCGCCGGATCGAGATCGCGATCGGCAGGCCGGCGGCCAGGCCGGCCTCACGCAGGGCGACGCCAACCTGCCAGGCGACCTGCTCGTCGAACCGGTCGAAGACCAGGCGCGACTCCTGCGCCTCGAGCTCGTCGAGCAGCTCGCTGCCGGTCACACGCCCGCTCCCGGACGTACGGTCGTGTGGCTCTGGGCGCTGAGGCGAGCCGCCTCGAGCACGTCGGCCGTCGCCACCGCGTCGGCAGCCTCGACCGGCGGCGCACCCTCACCGCGTACGGCCTTGGCGAACGTCGGGTAGTAGGTGTCCCACGCGCCGCGCTCGAGGGCGACCGGGGCGGAGCCGTCGGCGGTGAAGACCCGGTCGAGGTCGGACGCGGCCTCGGCGCCCCAGGCGTCGCTGGTCGCGGGGCTCGCGCCGGCGACCAGGGCCTCCTCCTGCGTGTCGCCCGTCGTGATGACGACGGACGCCTCGGTGCCGGTGACGCGGAGCCGAGGGCCGGAGGCGTACTGGGTCCAGCTGCCCCACAGGTGCGAGACGGCTCCGGAGCTGTGGCGCAGCGCGACGAAGACGTCGTCGTCGAGGCCGTTCTCGCGGGTCCGCGACTCGGCGTACACGGACTCCACGGGGCCGAGCAGCACGAGCGCCTGGTCGACGAGGTGGGCGCCGAAGTCGAGGAGCGTGCCACCACCGGAGGCTCCGGGGCCGTTCTCCGGGGCATACCGCTCGAACCTCGACTCGAACCTGCGCACCTCGCCGAGCGTCCCGTCGTCGACGAGCGACCGCACCGTCAGGAAGTCCGAGTCCCATCGACGGTTCTGGTAGGGGCTCAGCGTCACGCCGCTCGCCGCGGCGAGCTCCACCGAACGGCGAGCGGCCGCGGGGTCGAGCGCGAAGGGCTTGTCGCAGACGACCGACAGGCCGAGCGCGATCGCCTCGTCCGTGAGCTCCGAGTGCGTGCCGGCGGGGGTCGAGATGCTGACCGCCTCGGCGCCGGACGCAGCCAGGTCCTCGAGCGAGTCGAACACGGCAAGACCTGGATGGTCCTCGGCTACGAGTGCTCGGCGCTCATCCGACGCGGTGACCACGCCCACGAACTCACATCCCGGTGCCGAGGCGATCAGCGGGGCGTGGAAGTACCGCCCGCCGAAGCCGTAGCCGACCAGTCCGATCTTGACCGGGTCCATGCGATCACCGCTCCTTGCGTCGAGTCATGTCCTGACAATTGAAGCAGCACGGCATCCGGCCGGTCCCACCAGCGTTCCTTCGGCGTCAGGAGCGCAGGATCTTGTCCATCGCCTTGCCCTTGGCCAGCTCGTCCACGAGCTTGTCGAGGTAGCGGATCTTCTGCATCAGCGGGTCGTCGATCTCCTCGACGCGCACCCCGCACACGATCCCGGTGATCAGGTCGACACCCGGGTTGAGCCGCGCGTCAGCGAAGAAGTCCTCGAACGACGTCCCGGCGTCCAGGTGGGCGGCAAGCTGCGCCTCGTCGAAGCCCGTCAGCCACGCGATCACCTGGTCGAGCTCGGCCTTCGTACGCCCTTTCTTCTCGACCTTGGCCACGTAGAGCGGGTAGACCGCGGCGAAGCTGACCGTGAAGATGCGGCTCATGTGCTGCGATGCTACCCACCTGCCGGGCCCGCGCACTCATGGCATGATGCCGGTCAGGCACGACGCCTGACCGGCCGCAAAGGCTGGGGAAACGGAGTCCCATGGGCATCAACCAGCGCTCCCAGGTCGAGATGACGGCCGAGGAGATCGCCGACTTCATCCCGTCCCGGCGGACCGCCACCTTCGTCACCCTCGGGCGTACGGGGCATCCCCACGCCGTGGCGATGTGGTTCGCCGTGATCGACGGAGTCATCTGGTTCGAGACCAAGGCCAAGGCGCAGAAGGCCGTCAACATCGGGCGCGACCCGCGGGCGACGGTGCTCGTCGAGGACGGCCTGACGTACGACACGCTCCGCGGGGTCTCCCTCGAAGGGCGCTGCACGATCGTCGACGATCCGGAGGCGTTGTGGGCGGTGGGGGTCAACGTGTGGGAGCGCTACAACGGGCCCTACACCGAGGAGATGCAGCCGCTCGTCGAGCTCATGCTGCACAAGCGGGTCGCGGTGCGCTTCGACGTCGAGCGCACCCGGTCGTGGGACCACCGCAAGCTCGGCCTCGACCCCATCCCTCTCGGCGGCACGACCGCGCCCGCGGAGGGCGGCTGACATGGGCCGCTTCTCGATGCCGGACGAACGGCCCAGCGGCCTCGACTCGTCCCTGACCGGCAAACTGATCAAGTACGGCTCCAAGGCCCAGGTGGCGGCGTTCAAGCTGACCAACGGCTGGCTGGGGTCGAAGTGGCGCGTCGGTGCGGCGTTCCGGAAGCCGGTGAGGATCCTGCTGCTCGACCACGTCGGCCGGAAGTCCGGCAAGCAGTTCACGGCACCGTTGCTCTACCTCGAGGACGGTCCCAACCTCGTGATCGTCGCTTCGCAGGGCGGTCTCCCGAAGAACCCGCAGTGGTACGGCAACCTGGTCGCGCATCCCGACACCCAGGTCAGGCTGTCGAGGCAAAAGGCCCGCCCCGTACGAGCCCGCGTGGCGACGCCCGAGGAGCGGGCCGAGCTGTGGCCCAAGCTGCTCGACCTCTATGCCGACTTCGCGAAGTACGCGACCTGGGCCGACCGCGAGATCCCGGTCGTCGTGCTCGAGCCGCGCTAGCCGGCCGGCTCGATGACGGCCAGGCGCTCCAGCAGGTAGAGGAACGCGGCGGCGAACGGGTTGTCCGCAGTCGCTGCCCGGACCTCGTCCCAGTCGACCTGCTCGCGTACGGCGCGGGCCACCGGCAGCTGCCGGCCGAAGTCGCACGCGTGCTCCTCCAGGGCGTTCAGCTTCTGACCCAGCAGCTCCGTGGCCGACAGCACCGGCATCGCCACCGACTCGACCTCGAGCTCCTCCACCTGCATCAGCGACTCCCGGGTCACCGATTCACCGTTGGTCTGGAACAGCACGTCCACCAGGGACTCACCGACGTACACCTTGAACAGCCAGTCCTCCGGGGGCTCCACGACGTCGAGCCCGCGCTCCGCCAGCATCGCGGCGGCCTTGGCCGCGTCGTCCTCGGCGACCACGAAGTCGACGTCGTGGTCGGGCTCCGGTCCACCGCGTGCCCACACGGCGTAGCCACCGGCCAACGCGAACGGGATGCCGCTCTCCTTGAGGTTCACCGCCACCAGCTTGAGCGCTTCTCGCAGGTCCCGGCCTGAATCGTTGTCGTCCGTCACGCCGCTGGTGTACCCGCCTCGCGACGTGTCATGTCCCGCGCGGCGGGTACGTCCTCATCGATGCGACTGGCCACCTTCAACATCCTCAACGGGCGTACGGCGTCGGACGACCAGGTCGAGCTCGGGGTCTTCCGGGACGCCATCGCGTCGCTCGATGCCGATGTCCTCGCGCTGCAAGAGGTCGACCGCAACCAACCGAGGTCGGGGCGCACCGATCTGACCGCCGCCGCCGCGGACGCCATGGGCGCCGTCGACCACCGCTTCGTGGCAGCCCTGAGCGGCAGTCCCGGTGCCACGTGGATCGCCGCGACCGGGCGCGAGCAACCGGACTCAGCGGCGTACGGGATCGCCCTGCTCAGTCGCTTCCCCGTCGCTGCGTGGGAGGTGATCCGGCTACCGACCCTGCACGCTCGCGTGCCCATGTGGTTCCGCGGCAGCCGGATGCCCACGATGGTGCGGGACGAGCCGCGGGTCGCGGTCGCCGCCCTCGTCGACACCCCCAGCGGCCCGCTGACGGTGGCCAACACGCATCTCTCGTTCGTGCCGTGGTGGGGCGGCCGGCAGCTGCGGTCCCTCGTCAGGTCGCTGGACCGGACGGGAGACGACCTCGTGCTGATGGGCGACCTCAACATGACGTCCGACCGCGCGACCGCCATCACGGGCATGCGGGGCTTGATCGACGCGCCGACCTTCCCGTCCGACGCCCCTCGGGAGCAGCTCGACCATGTCCTGACCGACGGCCGCTGGACCGTCGTCAACGCCGAGGCGCGCCGGCTCCCGATCTCGGACCACCGCGCTCTGGTCGTCGACGTGACCTGAGCCGGTTACGCTCGTCGCGCCTCCGCAAGGTGGCCAGACGATCGGAGCGACCATGCCCGTACTCGGAATCGGCGGGATCTTCTTCCGCGCACACGACCCGGAGGCACTCGGCGAGTGGTACCGCGAGCACCTCGGGATCGGTGCCGGGCAGGCCGCGCCGGGCACCGGTGAACCCGAGGAATGGACCTGGAAGGCGCAAGGAGGTCCAGTGGTGTTCGCGCCCTTCGACGCCGACACCGACTACTGGGTCGCAGAGAAGCAGGTCATGCTCAACCTTCGGGTCAGCGATCTCGACGCGCTGCTCGAGACCCTGAGAACCGCCGGTGTCGCCGTGACGACGCAGGCCGACTGGGACTCGCCGGAGACCGGACGCTTCGCGCGCATCCACGATCCTGAGGGCAACCCGGTCGAGCTGTGGGAGCCACCGGCAGCGTGAGCCTCAGCCCTCGTTGAGCGCGACTGCCTGACGTACGAGCTCGATGAACGCCGCGTCGTCGAGGCCGTCGGACTCCTGGGTGTCGATCGCCCGCCGAGTCCCGGCGTCGAGGCTCGCGTTGAACAGGCCGGACGGGTCCTCGAGCGACGCGCCCTTGGCGAACGTCACCTTGACCTTGTCCTTGTAGGTCTCCACGGTGCAGATCAGGCCCGACCGCGAGAACGTGGGCACGCCGTCGGGGTTCGAGGCCTTGCGCCACTTGGCCTCCTCGACGACGTCCGGGGCCGCCTCGTTGATCAAGCCTCGGATCGAGTCGACGGTGTCGCTGCGCCAGTCATTCGCCATGACCGCGACTGTATCGAAGCAGCGACCGTATTCGCTCAGGGCAGGAGTGCATCGACGCCCTGCAGGAAGGTGCGGGAGACGCCGTCGGGGTCCGTGAGGCAGCCGGCGACCATGGCGCCGTCACGCAGCATCACGAATCTCCGTGCCGCATCCTCCGAGTCGCCGCCGAGCGCCGCGAAGAGCTCCAGGACCAGCGCGAGGAACCATGCTCGGTGCGCCAGGACCGCCTGGTGGACCGGATCGGCGGGGTCGGGGAACTCGGCAGCAGCATTGAGGAAGGCGCAGCCCCGGAAGTGCGGAGACCGGATGCCGTCGGCGATGTTGTTCGCGATGGCGCGCAGGGCGTCGGCTGGCGACAGGTCGCTGCTGGTCAGCTCGGCGACCTGCTCCCTGATCGCCCGGTCCGCCTCCTCGACGTAGGTCGTGACGAGCTGCTGCTTGCTCGGGAAGTGCCGGTAGAGCGTCGCCCGGGTGACGCCGGCCTCGGCGATCACCCGATCGATCCCGACCGTGTTGACGCCCTCGGTGTAGAAGAGCCGCGTCGCCGTGTCGAGCAGCTTGGCGCGCGCCTTGGAGACCTTCACGGCTGGGGCACTCATACAACCATGATAGCCGCGACCGGCACAGAGACAGAACGATCGGTCTTGACTTGTGCGGCGTTCTCCGCTTCACTCAACTAGACAGATCGTTCTACTTCATTCGAGGAAAGCCATGACCGCCCCCACCACCCCGTCGTCCACCGCGCCCGCACTCAGCCGCCTGTACGCGGCTCGGTTCGCCTTCGCACTCAGCTGGGCGGTCGTCGTCCTGATCGCCGCGTCCGAGATCAACCCGTTCGTCGGCACGCTGCTCGTGCTCTACCCCGTCTACGACCTCGTCGCCACCGCGGCTGATGCACGACTGTCCGGCTCGTCCACGCCGCGGTCGGCGCTCCTGGTCAATGCCGCCGTGAGCGCCGCCGCAGCCGTTGCTCTCGGTCTCGCGGCCGCATCCGGCATCCCGGCCGTGCTGCGCGTGTGGGGCGCCTGGGCGATCGTCGCCGGCATCGCCCAGCTGGTCGTCGCACTCCGGCGCCGCTCACTGGGCGGCCAGGTGCCGATGATCGTCAGCGGCGCGATCTCGGCGCTCGCCGGTGGCAGCTTCGCAGCGATGGCATCCCAGGACGACCCGTCCCTCAGCGCCCTCGGCGGTTACGCACTCCTCGGCGCCCTCTTCTTCCTCGTGTCGTCGATCCTGCTGCGTCGCAACGCTCAGAAGGTCTAACACTTACGATACGGACTCGTTCCGTTTCGTGGTAGGCTTTTCGCCGTGCCTGCCAACGATCTCGTCGCGACGGAAGAACCTCGCCGTGGACGACCCCGTGACCCGAGCCGCGACGACGCCATCATCGACGCGGCGATCGATCTCCTGATCCGGGACGGCTACGACCGCGTCTCGATGGAGAACGTCGCCAGCGCCGCGGGCGTCGGCAAGGCGACGGTCTATCGCCGCTGGGGCAGCAAGGCCGAGCTGGTCGTCGACGCGATGGCCACGCTCAAGCCGTCGATCGACACGATCGACACGGGCTCATTGGACGGCGACATCGAGCTGATGGTCGCGGTCTCCTGCAGCCCCCGCTCGCAGCGGCTGTTCCAAGTGATGGTGAGCATCTGCTCGGCGCTCCCCCGTGAGCCCGAGCTGCTCGAGGCGTTCAGGGCCCGGTTCACCGAGCCGCGCATTGCGCGCATCAGCGCGATGCTCGAACGCGCCAAGGCACGCGGGGAGCTCGGCCCCGACATCGACATCGAGATGGCGGCGAGCCTCCTGCCCTCCCTCATGCTCCAGCGAGCCCTCACCACCGGCCAGCCGGCTGGGCGCACGTACGCCGAACAAATCGTGCGGAGCGTGCTGCTTCCCGTGCTCGGCCGCCCCGCACAACCCCTCACGACCACAGACTCGGAGACCTCCCATGACTGAAGCACCACCCTCGACAGCGACCCGCAACGGGGCGCTCGCACTCGCCGTGATCTGCGTCGCGCAGCTCATGGTCGTGCTCGACGCCACCGTCGTGAACGTCGCACTTCCCAGCATCCGCGACGATCTCAACTTCTCGCTCGACAACCTCACGTGGGTCGTCACCGCGTACTCCCTCGCCTTCGGCGGGCTCCTGTTGTTCGGCGGGCGCACGGGCGACCTGTTCGGCCGTCGACGCATGTTCATGATCGGCATCGCGCTCTTCTCCGCGGCGTCGCTCCTCGGCGGGTTCGCCAACAGCGAGGCGATGCTGATCATCGCCCGCGCTGCCCAGGGTGCCGGCGGAGCGATCGCCGCTCCGACCGCCCTGGCCCTGCTGGCCACGACGTTCACCGAGCCGGCGGCCCGCGCTCGCGCGTTCGGCGTGTTCGCGGCGATGGCCGCATCGGGCGGCGCGCTCGGACTGCTGCTCGGCGGCGTGCTCACGGACTACGCCAGCTGGCGCTGGGCCCTGTTCATCAACGCCCCGATCGGTGCGATCGTGCTCTTCCTCGCCCCGCGCGTGCTCAACGAGTCGCAGGGCGCCGGCACCAAGCTCGACCTGCCGGGCGCGATCTCGGTGACCGCGGGCATGTCGACGCTGGTCTACGGCCTGACCAAGGCGGCCAGCGACGGCTGGGGCTCCACCACGACGGTCGTCACCCTCGCGATCGCGGCGGCCCTGCTGGTCGCGTTCGTGATCATCGAGCAGAACTCGACGCACCCGCTCATGCCGTTCCGGATCTTCGCCGACCGCAACCGCACCGGCGCCTACCTGATCATGCTGTTCCTCGCCGGCGCGCTCTTCACGACGTTCTACTTCCTCGCGCAGTACCAGCAGAACGTCCACGGCTGGAGCCCGTTCCACACCGGTGTCGGCTTCCTCCCGATGCCCGCGACGATCATGTTCATGTCGATCGTGGTGGTCCGGCGCCTCATCCCGACGATCGGCATCCGCCCGTTCCTCACGGTCGGCCCGATCCTCGCGATCCTGGCGATGATCTCGTTCACGCAGCTCGACGCCCACAGCAGCTACTGGCCG
The DNA here is from genome assembly GCF_001428805.1 of Aeromicrobium sp. Root236. Taxonomy (NCBI): domain Bacteria; kingdom Bacillati; phylum Actinomycetota; class Actinomycetes; order Propionibacteriales; family Nocardioidaceae; genus Aeromicrobium; species Aeromicrobium sp. Root236. The sequence continues at coordinate 1,341,475 of NZ_LMIS01000001.1, forward strand.
TTCCTGGGCTCGATCCTGCTGCTCGGCGTGGGCATGGGCTGCAGCTTCGTGCCCCTGACCATGACGGCGGTCAACGGCGTCGCTCCGCACGAGACGGGCCTCGCCTCGGCTCTGCTCAACACCGGCCAGCAGGTCGGCGGCGCCATCGGCCTCGCCGTCTTCGGCACGGTCTTCGCTCACGCCTCGGCCGATCGCGCTCGCGAGATCGGCGCCCAGGCGCGTACGGCCGCAGGTCAGTCCGACATCTTCGTCGCCGGACAGCACCACGCCTTCGAGGCGGCGATCGTCGTGACGGCCCTGGCGCTCATCGCGTCCTTGGCACTCATCCGGGTCAACAAGGTGGCCCCGCCGACTCCGGCAGCGGCCCCGGCCATGGCGGAGTAGCCAGCGCTCGCTGACAGCTGGGACCGGTTCTCTCCGGTCCCAGCTGTTGTCGATTTACGGGTCTTTGGGCGCGTCGGCATGCGGCTGGGTGCCATCCGCCTGGGTCAGCGTCCCGGTCATTTCGGGCTATTTCGACTCTCACGCATACGAATTACCGTCGACTCATCCGCACTGAGGAAACAGAATGACGACACATCGCTGGGCCCCCGCCGCCGCACTGGCTGCCGCCGCCCTCTCGTTGAGCGCGACAGCAGCCACGGCCGATGTTGCGCCTCCACCACCCTCCGCCGACTTCGCCGGCCATCTCGTCGCCGGTCCCGGCGCCACGACCGTCAAGATCCGCTACAGCTGCACCACGAGCGCGGATGCGCCGCTCTCGCACCTGTACGTCGGAGTCAAGCAGGGTCCGCACGTCAACACCGAGGAAGGCTCGACCAGCGCATCGGCCGACACGTTCTACAGCACGAACTGGAAGTCGGACGCCGGCCCGAACGCCTTGCGCTGCGACGGCGCTCGCCACACGCAGACGCTGGTCCTCAAGCCGCAGCCCGGGTTCGTCGCCAAGGTGCGCCGGCTGCACGCCGGCCCCGCGCTCGTCCAGATCTGCGTGTTCGACAACGTCACCGCGTTCGGCGAGGAGGGACCCGTCGACGGCGGGTTCGCCTTCTCGTACACGATGGAGCGCGTCCGCAGCGGCCATCGATGAGGGTCTCGGCCGGTCCAGCCCGGAACGGCCCATCCCGTAGGACTAGTCGGCATCGTCACTAGGACTGTCGAGCGAAGGCGCGGATGTCGGCGACCAGCAGGTCCGGCTCCTCGAGCGCCACGAAGTGCCCACCGCGGGGGAGGACCGACCACCGGGGGTGGTGGTACTGGCGGTCAGCGATTGACCGGGGCGGCGTGCCTCCGATCTCGTCCCGGCTGGCATAGACCGACAGCGGGGCGGACCGCATCGCTCGTGTGGGTCGAGGCCCCGGCGGCAGGTCGTGGGCGTAGTAGTGAAGCACGGACGACCCGAACGAACCGGTCGTCCAGTACAGCGTGAGCAGCGAGAGCAGGTCGGTGCGCGTGGCCGGCGACGTCAGGTCGAGCGTGCTCCAGTCGTGCCACTTCTCCGAGACCCACGCGGCGAGGGCCAGCGGCGAGTCCGCGCAGGCGAGTGCCACGGTGAGCGGCTTGGTGCCCTGCAGGTGGTGGTACGCCCCCTCGGACTCGGACCACTCGGCCATACGTCGGAGCCAGCTCTCCTCCTCCTCGCTGAGGGTGCCGTCGTGAACCCCCGGCGTACGTGTGGGGGTCAAGGCGTTGGTGCTCACATGGGCGCCGAGCACAGCATCGTGGTGCCGGACGGCGAGCCATGCGGTCACCCGAGCACCGATGTCCGTGCCGGAGGCCCAGAACGAGTCGTAGCCGAGAGAGGACATCAGGCTCCGCCACCGGTCCGCGATGGACGCCGCAGTCAGCTCCGGAATGCTCTCGAGCGCGTCCGAGTAGGCGAAGCCCGGCATCGACGGCACCACGACGTGGAAGGCGTCCTCCCGGCGGCCGCCGTGCTCCTCGGGCCGGGTGAGCCGGTCCAGCAGCGGCACCATCTCGAGGAAGGAGCTCGGCCAGCCGTGCGTGATGATGATGGGCCGGGCCTCCGGGTGCGGGCTGCGCGCGTGCAGGAAATGGGTCCAGGCACCCTCGATGCGTACGCGGAAGTGCGGCAGTGCCTGGAGCCGCGTGCGGTGGTCGTCGAAGTCGAACTCCGTCGCCCAGGAGTGCACCAGGTCGCTCGCGAAGGAGACCGGCGTGCCCATCGCCCAGTCGTCGAATGCTCGTACGGCGGGGAGCTTCACGTGCCGGAGCCGCGCGACCAGGTCGTCGACGACGTCGTCGTCCACCACGGGCCGGAACTCCTCCACATCGGTCGACGGAAGCTTCCGGTCCTCGGCATCACGGCTCACGGGTTGTCCTTTCGTCGATCGGCGAAGGCGGCACGGATCTCGCGGATCATCAGCTCCGGCCGCTCCCAGGCGGCGAAGTGACCGCCTCGCGCGGGCTCGTTCCAGTGCGTGATGTTCACGAATCTCTTCTCCGCCCAACGCCTGGACGGGCGGGGCGCCTCGCCCGGGAAGATCGACGCGGCGGTCGGGACGGCGACCCGATCGCCGGCGCCGCTGGCGAACCAGTCGTCGTCGGAGCTGGTGAACCAGCGCCGCACCTCCTTGAAGCTCTCCCAGTAGAGCCGCGCCGACGATGCGCCGGCCCGGTTGAGCCAGTAGAACATGACGTTGTCGAGGATCTGGTCCTTCGACAGGACCGAGTAGACGTCACCCTCGTGGTCGGTCCAGTCGACGATCTTCTCGGCGATCCAGGCCAGCAGCCCGACCGGCGAGTCGACCAGCCCGTACCCCAGGGTCTGCGGCTTGGTGGAGTGCTGGACCGCATAGCCTTCCTCCCACTCGCCACCGTTCATCTCGTCGATGACCGAAGCCTCGGCGTCGGTGAGGTCGTCGAACGTCTCGGGGTCGGGCGGCACCAGTGGCGGGACCACATGGATCCCGATGACACGATCGGTCGCCCGCTGGGCGAGCCTGGTGGTGACGCTGGTGCCCCAGTCGCTCCCCTGGGCCGCGAACCGCTCGTAGCCGAGCGCAGCCATGATCTCCGCCCAGGCGTCCGCGATGCGGTCGATGCCCCATCCGGGCTCGGCTGGCTTGCCGCTGAATCCGTAGCCAGGAAGGCTCGGCAGGACGACGTGGAAGGCGTCGGTCGCGGCTCCCCCGTGGGACGTGGGATCCACCAAGGGGTCGATCAACGCCTCGAACTCCACGACCGATCCCGGCCAGCCGTGCGTCATGACGAGTGGGATGGCCTCGGGATGGCGGGACTCGACGTGCAGCAGGTGGATGTCGACGTCCTGCACGCTCGCGACGAGCTGGGCGCGGGTGTTGAGACGGCGTTCGGTCTCGCGCCAGTCGTACCGTTCCAGCCAGTGCGCCGTGAGGTCCCGGACGAAGTCGAGCGGTACGCCCTGCGACCAGTCGCCCACCGGCTCGGGGTCCGGCCACCGAGTGTCGGCCAGCCGGCGCCGCAGATCCTCCAGCTCGGCGTCGGGGACGTCGATCGTGAAGCTCCTCAACGTTGCCATGTGTTCATCCTTCACCTGGTCGGTCAGCACCGCCGGCGTGCCCCGTCACGTCCGCATCATTCGTCGGTGCCGCCCACTGACGGCGCGGCGGTCATTGAGCACCGGAGTCAGTCAACCGGGCCAGGAGCACGCCGACGACGATCAGCGAGAGGGCGCCGAGTCGAGCCGGGGTGACCGGGTCATGGCTGCGGACGATTCCCAGTCCGATCGCGCCGGTCGCACCGATGCCGGTGAACACGGCGTACGCGGTGCCGACCGGCACCGACCTCATGGCGAGCGTCAGGACGTACACCGAGGAGGCGCCGAGGACGAAGCACACCACCGTGGGCCAGGGAGCGGTGAAGTTCTGCGTCGGTCGGATGCTCTGCGACCACGCGATCTCCAGGAGTCCGGCGAGCAGGAGCCACCACCAGCCCGTCACGGTCGCCCACCAGCCATGACTCGCGCGACGTCGCGAGCCGCCTCGATCGTCTCCGCCACCGACTGCTCGTGCTCGGCCAATCGCTCGCGCAGGTGCGGATCCACGCGCGCGTTGGCCAGCTCGGCGACGATGAACGTGGCATCGCTGACCGCGAAGTGCCCGGCGAAGAAGTCGCGCAGGTAGGACACCTGGTGGTCGAACGGGGCGCGCGGCGCGCCGGGTCGATAGTCACCGCCGCGGGCCCCCACCACCACGAGCCTCCGGTCGGCGAGCGACATCCTTGGAAAGGTGACCTGGTCGATCCACGCCTTGAGGGCCGACGGGACGGAGAAGTTGTACATCGGGGTTCCGATGAGGATGACGTCAGCGGCGATGACCTCATCGAGCAACGGCTGCACCACCGACCACGCCTTGAGCTGTGCGGGCGTACGCGCCCCCTCGTGGAGGCGATGAAGGTCGGTGATGCCCTCGCACATTAACGTGTCGCAGATCTCGGTCCACGCGGCGTCGATGTGCGGCACGGGATCCCGCGAGAGGTCGCGGTGGACGTACGACGTGGTCGGGTCGGACTCCCGGTACGCAGCGGCGAACTCGGCGCCCAGCTCCCGGGAGACGGACTGGGGGCGCGCGCTCGCATCGAGGTGGAGCAGGTTCATGGGTCTCCTTAAATGGACGGTACGTCCGAATGCTATTCCCATCAGGACGCTCCGTCCACTTGGTAGGGTGCCGACGTGCCCACATCTCCCGACGTTCCCCGCGCCGACGAGCCCCCGCCCCTGCGCGTCGACGCACAGCGCAACCGCGCGCGCGTCCTCGCGGCGGCCGAAGCCCTGTTCGCGGAGCGGGATCCTCGAACCGTCACGATGGAGGACGTCGCCCGTCGCGCGGAGGTCGGCAAGGGGACGCTCTATCGCCGCTTCCCCTCGATCGGCGAGCTGGCCGAAGCGCTCCTCGATGAGCACGAACGAGTCCTCCAGGGCCGCATCATCAGCGGTCCACCGCCGCTGGGCCCGGGCTCGCCGCCCGCCGAACGGCTGGCGGCGTTCTACGACGGCATGGTCGCCCTCCTCGAGCAGCACGCCCACCTCGTCCTCGGCTCAGAGATCGGGGGGGCTCGCTTCACCACGGGTGCGTTCCGGTTCTGGCGCCTGCACGTGTCGAACCTCGTCGATGAAGCCGGCGTGGAGGACCCTTTCCTCCCTGACGCGATCCTCGCGCCTCTGGCGCCCGACGTGTTCCTCCACGCCAGGGCCGCCGGGCTCACCGCCGAGCAGATCGCCGAGTCGCTCCGGAGCGTGGCGGCGCGACTGCTGGGGTAGGCCGCCCGTGAATCATGTTGGCGGCAGCATGACCACCCAGCTCGCCTGTCAGCGCTGACTCAAAGACCGCGAGACGTTGGTCCTGGCCGCCTCCAGCAGCTGTCCGCCGTACTCCTCGAGGAGTACGCCGAAGTGCCTACCGTGGCCAGACGCGTCGCCCCTCCAGGGCTGACAGCGTGATTGTCATGACCACTGACCTGAGAGCACCGGACCACAGCGGTGCCGATCCAAGACCGAAGAGATCCCGTACCAAGACCCTGCTGCCCTGGCTGATGGTGGCCGTGTGGGTCGGGCTGGTGGTGGGCGGTCTCTCGCTCGCCGGCAAGCTCGACTCCGTGACCCGCGATGGCCAGGCCGACTACCTGCCGGCCAGCGCCCAGTCGACCAAGGTGCTCCAGGCCGAGGCCGATCTCCCCGGCGGCGAGAACGGCCTGCTGGTGGTCGTGTCCGAACGACCCGGGGGCCTCCGACCGGGCGACCGGGACGCGGTCGTACGTGGTCAGTCCGCGCTGGCGGATCGTTTCGGCGCCGATGCCGGCGCACCGTCCGAGATCGTTCGGTCCGACGACGGGACGGCCCTGATGTACACGCTGTCGCTCGAGGGTGATGCGGTCGCCGAGGAGGCCGACGCCACCACTGACGCGCGTCAGGTGCTCGCCGACCAGCCCGACGGTCTGGACGTGTACGTCACCGGTCCGACCGCACTCGGGGCCGACATGGACGAGGTCTTCGACGCCGTGGACTCGAGACTGCTGCTCGCCACGGCCGTCGTGGTCGCGCTCCTGCTGATCCTGACGTACCGCAGCCCGCTGCTGTGGCTGGTCCCACTCGCCTCGGTCGGGGTCGCGGCGATCACGTCGATGGGTGCCGTCTACGCACTGACACAAGTCTTCGGTTTCACCATCACGAGCATGAGCTCGGCGCTGCTGATCGTCCTGGTCTTCGGCGCGGGCACCGACTACGCCTTGCTCCTCGTGTCTCGCTACCGAGAAGAGCTGCACCGCCACGAGCGAGCGATCGACGCCATGCTGGCGGCACTGCGCGCCGCAGGTCCGGCCATCCTCGCGTCCGCGGCGACCGTGGTCGCCGGCCTGTTGTGCCTGCTGGCCGCAGACCTCAACAGCATCAGCAGTCTCGGACCGGTCGGTGCCGCGGGCATCGGGGCCGCATTGCTCGTCATGCTGACGCTCTTCCCGGCCCTGCTGGTGTTGCTCGGCCGCCGCATCTTCTGGCCGTTCGTGCCGCGACTCGGTGCTGATGTACGCGTCTCCGCGTCGCGATGGGCTCGGCTCGGCGAGCTGGTCGCCCGTCGCCGCCTCGTCGGCTGGGTCGTGCCGCTGGTGGTCCTGTGCGGTCTCGCGCTGGGCACCGTTGGCGTCAACAGCGCCCTTCCCCAGCTCGACCAGTTCGCCCGTTCGACACCCGAGTCGGTGACCGGGGCGAAGCTGATCGACGCGCGCTACCCCGATCAGGGCGGTCAGCCGCTGACCGTGATGAGCCGTCCGGACCACAGCCGTGACGTCCTGGCGGCCGTCGAACGTACGCCAGGGGTGGACAGCGCCAAGATCGGCCGGGCCAGCGACGACTGGGTGGAGATCTCGGCGACCCCGGTCAACTCGCCAGAGAGCGCGGGTGAGACGGCAACGATCAAGCAACTTCGGACGAACCTACGAGAGGTCGCGGGTGGGGACGCGCTGGTGGGCGGTCCGAGTGCCGAGAAGCTCGACGAGGCCGAGACCAACCAGAGCGACCGCAATCTGGTGATGCCACTGATCCTGCTGGTCGTGCTCGCCATCCTCGGGTTGCTGCTACGGGCCGTCGTGGCTCCGCTGGTGCTGGTCGCCACCGTCGTGGTGTCGTACTTCGGAGCCCTTGGACTGTGCAACCTGATCTTCGACCACGTGCTCGGGTTCGCGGGGCTGGAGTCGTCAGTGCCCCTGATCGGGTTCCTCTTCCTGGTCGCGCTCGGTGTCGACTACAACATCTTCTTGATGACCCGGGTGCGGGAGGAGGCCGTCCGGCACGGCACTGTCGAGGGCACGAAGCATGGTCTCGCGACGACCGGTGGCGTGATCACCTCGGCAGGCGTCGTGCTGGCGGCGACGTTCGCGGTGCTCGCCTCGCTGCCGCTCGTCATGCTCGTCGAGATCGGGATCCTGGTGGCTGTCGGGGTGCTCATCGACACCTTGCTGGTGCGGTCCGTCGTGGTTCCAGCGCTGACGATGTCGCTGAGTTCGCGGATATGGTGGCCCAGCAAGCTCTGGCGTGCAGAACAGGACCGGGCCGATGACCGTGGGTGAACGATGATGGTGCTCCGTCCGCCGGCGGCCGATTGGCTGCTGGCGGCGGGGTCGTTCGTGCTCGGCATCGTCGTCGCGCTGACGCTGGAGTCGGTCGACTTCGACGGCGAGCGACGCGTGGATCTGTTGGCCATCGTGCTCCTTGCCGCGATGTCAGTGCCGCTGCTGGCACGGCGGCGCTGGCCGATCCCCGCCCTTCTTGCGGTCCTGGCCGTGTCGATTCCGTACCACCTCCTCGACTTTCCCCACGAGGCCACGATGCCCGCCTCGCTGGTGGCGGCATTCACGGTGGCGCGCTACAGCGAGCCGCAGCGGCGGGCCGTCGCCGTCCTGGTGGCGGTGGCGGCGGCCACTGTTCCCGTCGTGGCCGACGAGGCGTCGGGAGCACCCGACGACGCCCTTCTCGGCGTCGGCTGGCTGTTCATGGCCTTCTTCGCCGGGCTGGCGGTCCGCTTCTACCAGAACTGGACAGCTGCCGTCACCGCGCGGCTCGAGCTGGAGCGCGCCGACGAGGTCGAGCGACGAGTCTCCGAGGAGCGGGTCGTGATCGCTCGGGAGCTGCACGACGTCCTGGCGCACGGACTCACGGTCGCGAACGTCCAGGCGTCGGTCGCTGCGCACCTGATCGACCAGCTGCCGCAGAACGACGATGCGTCCCTGGGTGAGCTGTCCAAGACCCTGCACGACCTGTCGGACACGAGCCGGGCCACCCTCCATGAGCTGCGCGCGGTTCTGGACGTGCTGCACCGAGGCGATGCCGAGCCGACCGAGCCGGCGCCCCACCTCGGCGAGCTGCAGCGTCTCGTGGAGATGGCGGAGGCGACCGACCTCCGGGTCGACGTGGAGGCCGACGGCGTGCCGGGAGACGTACCGGCCGCGGTGTCCGTCGTGGCCTATCGGATCATCCAGGAGTCGCTCACCAACGTCGTTCGACACTCGATGGCCAAGCAGGCGACGGTCCGCCTCGACCAAGACGACGACCGCCTCCGGATCGGGGTCCTCGATCACGGCCCCGCGCGCACGAGCTCGGCCGTGACGTCACCGGGCTTCGGCATCGTCGGGATGACAGGGCGGGCGCAGGCCGTCGGCGGTGAGCTGTCCGCCGGGCCGGTGGAATCCGGAGGATTCGAAGTTTGGGCCAACCTGCCGTTGCCGGGGGCCTGGCGGGAGCCGTCGTGATCAGGGTCCTGCTCGCCGACGACCAGGCCCTGGTGCGCGGGGCGTTCGCCTTGCTGGTCAGCTCCGCTGCTGACATGGAGGTTGTCGGGGAGGCGGGGACCGGCGACGAGGCGGTGGCGCTGTTCCGGGACCTGCGCCCCGACGTCGTCCTGATGGACATCAGGATGCCCCACACCGACGGCATCGAGGCCACACGGCAGATCGTCGCCGACGACGGATCAAGCGGCAGCAAGGTGCTGATCCTGACCACGTTCGAGACAGACGCCAACGTGATGCAGGGTCTTCGCGCGGGTGCATGTGGGTTCCTGCCCAAGGACACCCGCCCGGACGCCCTGCTGGACGCCATCCGCACGGTCGCGACTGGGGCATCGCTGCTGTCGCCCGGCGCGACCAAGGCGGTCATCACCCGAGCGCTGAGCCGCCCGGACGCGACGGCGCCCGAAAGGCTGGCAAGCCTGACGGCACGGGAACGCGAGGTGCTGCTCCTTGTCGCCGCGGGTCGAAGCAACCAGGAGATCGCCGACGAGCTGGTCCTCAGTCCGCTGACCGCCAAGACTCATGTGGGCCGCATCCTCGCGAAGCTGGGCGCGCGCGACCGCGTCCAGCTCGTGATCGCCGCCTACGAAGCCGGACTGCTCTGACCGCCAGTACATGACGAAGGCCCGGACCTGTTGGTCCGGGCCTTCGATTGGTAGCGGGGACAGGATTTGAACCTGTGACCTCTGGGTTATGAGCCCAGCGAGCTACCGAGCTGCTCCACCCCGCGTCGCCTGCTCCACTTTACGGGTCAGGGACCCACGGATCAAATCCGGGGTCCCCTTCCCTACTTCTTCTTGGCGCCCTCGTCCTTGACGGCCTGCTGGGCGTCCTCGATCTTCTGGCCCATCTGGTTGATCTTGGACTGGTACGTCGCGAGGTCGCCGTCCTTGAGCGCCTTCTGGGCCTCGTCGTAGAGCTTCGCCGCGTCGTCGAGCAGCGCCGCGGCCGTCGTCGATCCCGGGGTGTTGTCCTCGGGCGTGGGCGTCGTCGTGCCCGGGTCGTCCGGCGTCGACCCCTCCTCGAGGCCCAGTGCGACGCGCAACGCCTCGTCGAGCGTCTTGCCGAAACCGACATCGGTGCCGAACGACGCGAGGACGTACTGGAGCACCGGGTAGGTGCCCTCGGCCGCCTGCCGCTTGATGTAGACCGGTTGGACGTAGAGCAGTCCGCCGCCGACCGGGACGGTCAACAGGTTGCCGTACTGGATGTCGGTGCCGGCCTGCTTGAACGGCAACAGGGCCTGGGTCACCCCGTTGTCGGTCTGCAGCTTGTTGGCGATCTGGCTCGGACCGTCGATCTGGCTGCCGCTCGACAGCTGCAGGATCTGCATCTTGCCGTAGTTCTCGGTGTCGGTCGCCTCGGAGTTGACGGACACGAACGACGCGAGGTTCTGCCGGCTGTTGGGCAGGTAGACGCTGGTCACCGAGAACTTCGGGGTGTCCTCGCCGGGCCGCGCGGTCGACAGGTAGTAGGGCGGCTGCAGGGCGTTGGACCCGGTCGGGGCCGTCGGGTCCTCGGGCACCTTCCAGCGCTGGTCGTCGTTGTAGAACGCCTGCGGGTCGGTCACGTGGTAGCGCTGCAGCACGTCGCGCTGCACCTTGAACAGGTCGACCGGGTAGCGCAGGTGCTCGAGCAGCCCGTTGCTGATCTTGCTCTTGGGCTCCACCACGTCGGGGAACACCTTCATCCACGTCTTGAGGACGGGATCCTTGGTGTCCCACTGGTAGAGCTTGACCGTGCCGTCGTACGCATCGACGACCGCCTTGACCGAGTTGCGCATGTAGTTGACCTGGTCGGTCGGCAACGCGGTCTGCGAGTTGCTGGTCGTGAGCGTGTCGGCCGTGGCCTCGCGCAGCGAACGGTGCTCGGAGTAGGGGTACGAGTTGCTGGTCGTGTAGCCGTCGACGATCCAGACCACGCGGCCGTTGACGACGGCCGGGTAGGAGTCGCCGTCGACCGTCAACCACGGCGCGACCTTCTTGACCCGGTCACGCGGCTCGCGGTCGTAGAGGATCTTGGACTCGGAGTTGACGCGGTTGGACAGGAAGATGTTGGGCTCGGCGAACTTGAAGGCGTACAGCAGCTTGTTGAACGCGTTGCCGATCGGCACACCGCCCTTGCCGTCGTACGTGTTCTGGGTCGCGTTGGCCTTGGTCGCCTTGTTGGTCGCCGTGCCGCCGCGCGGGGTGTCGACCTCGATCGGTGTGGCGCCCTTGGGGCGGCCGACGATCGAGTAGCTCGGGGACTGCTCGCCGAAGTAGATGCGCGGCGGGGTCGTGGTCTCGATCTCACCGGTCTGCGGGATGTCCTTGGCGACGAACACCGGCTCGCCGTTGGGACCGCGCTGGTTGCCGCGCGCAGCCACGATGCCGTAGCCGTGCGTGTAGACCGTGTGGTCGTTGGTCCAGTTGCGCTGGCTCTGCTGGAGACCCGAGAGCTTGAGCTCGCGCGCCGCGATGATGACGTCCTGCGGCTGCTGGTCGGCACCGATGCGGTAGCGATCGACGTCGAGTGTCGTCGGCACGGCGTAGTAGCCGCGGACCTGCTGCAGCTGCTCGAACGCGTCCGAGATCAGCGTCGGGTCGAGGAGCCGGGTGCTGACCCGCGACTCCGCCGATGCGGCGAGCTCGGCCGGGGTGAGCGTGGTCTTGGCGGTATAGGTCTCCACCTGGACGTCGGCCACGTCGTACGCCTCGCGGGTCGCCGCGATGTTTCGGGCGATGTAGGGCGCTTCCTTGTCGGGCTCCGAGGGCTTGACCTGGAAGCCCTGCATGACGGCCGGCCAGATCGCGCCGATCAGGATCGACGTCAGCGCGAGGAGGCCCAGGCCGATCGCGGGGAGCGCCCACGAGCGGATGAAGATCGCGGCGAAGAACAGCAGCGCGCACACGATCGCGACGGCGATGAGGATGTTCTTGGCCGGGATGCGCGCGTGGTCGTCGGTGTAGGTGACGCCGTCGACCAGCCCGCCCGACGCGATCACCTGGCCGAAACGGTCGAGGTAGTAGGACACCGCGCGCAGCAGCACGCCGAGTCCGACGAGGACCGAGAGGTGCACCTGAGCGGCACGGGTCAGCTTGGGGCCACGGCCGGCGATGCGGATGCCGCCGTAGACGTAGTTGAGGAACAGCACCGCCAGGACCGTGATGACGATCAGCGCGAAGGAGTACGACGTCAGGAACCGCCACCACGGGTACTCGAAGACGTAGAAGCTGGCGTCCTTGTGGAACTGCGCGTCCTTGGTGCCGAACGACGTGCTGTTGCGCCACATCTTGTAGGTGTCCCAGTGGGCTGCGGCGACAGAACCCGCGAAGCCGGTGAGCACGAGGCCGAAACCGATCGCGATGGGGCGCAGCAGCGGGGTCAGCGCGAGGCGGTAGCGATAGGCCGGGTCGTCGCGGCGCATCGGCGCCGCGTCGGGACGCGTGCGATAGGCGACGTAGAGGTTGCCGATCACGAACAGCCCGAAGATCAGGCCCAGGATGAGGAACAGCGCGACCCGCGTGAACAGCACGCTGCGGAACACGTCGCTGTAGCCGACCGACTTGAACCACAGACGATCGGTCCACACGCTCGTGAAGATCGAGCCCAGGAACAGCAGCAGGGCCAGCGTGATGAGCGTGGGAACCAGCACGCGCTGGCGACGGTCAGGACCGCGCCGAGGCTCCCGGCGAGGGCGGGGGGTTCCGAAGATGTCGCTCACGTGGCTCCTGGTGACGGGGTGACAAGACTCTATGCCAGAGTGCGGCGGAGGTGTTCGATCAGTCCCGGCACGAGGTCGGGACCCTCCAGCAGCTCGGCATCACGGGGTTCTCTGGCGCGTACGGCGCTGTGCGCCCCGCCGTCACGGACGACGGCGGCGACGAGCCGCACCTCGCGGCGATCGGGGTGGGCCGCGACGACGGCGAGCAGCTCGTCCGGGTCGTCGGGCAGGGCGGCTTCAGCCTCGGGCGGCAGCATGATGCGCTCGACGACAGCAGCGCAGCCGATGACGGCATCGGGCCACTCGATCTCGGTGAGCAGGTCCTCCAGCTCGCGGTCGCCCGGCAGCTCCTGCTCGACCGGCGTCATGCTCGCCGGGTCGTCCGACAGCTGGTCGGCGAGTCCCGGCTCCTTGGCGATGAGGTCGGCGGTCGGCACGAGGGCGAACAGCCGCGGCGGCTGGTCCCAGCCCTCGGCGGCGACGTGCGACTCGACCTCGAGCGCGGCCTGGCGCAGCGGCGAGTCCGGCATCAGCTGCATGACGGCACCTTGGCGTCGGGGTTCTTGGCGAGCGCCTCGAGCGACGAGATGGCGCCCTTGAGGTTCGAGATCTTGACGAGCTTGAGCCCGTGGTCGTCGCCATCGGCGGCCTCGGCGCAGTTGGCTGCGGGGACCAGGAAGATCGTCACCTGCGCCTTGGCGGCACCGGCCATCTTCTGCCGGATCCCCCCGATGGGAGCGACCGTGCCGTCCGGGGTGATCTCACCCGTGCCGGCGACCTTCTTGCCGCCGGTGAGCGAGCCGGGCGTCAGCTTGTCGTAGATCGCGAGGGCGAACATCGTGCCGGCGCTGGGCCCGCCGACGTCGGTGCCGACGTTGTTGTTGACGTCGGGCCCGTCGTACGTGACGCCGATCGAGATGCCGACGCGCGGGACCGACTTGTCCTTGGGGTCCGCGCGGGTCACGATCGACACGTTCACGGGCTTCTTGCGGCGCTCGACGGTCAGGCGTACGGCCTCGCCGGGCTTGTGCGTGCCGACGGCCTTGACGACCTGGTCGGGGTTCGAGACCTTCTTGCCGTCGACGTCGAGGAACACGTCACCGACCACGAGCTTGCCGAAGGCGGCACCGCCCTTGACGACCTGGACGACTGAGGGCCGACCGGTGATCTTGTAGCCGGCGGCTCGCAGCGCGGCCACCCGTGAGGAGTCCTGGGAGCCGGTCATCTGGGCGGCGGACTCGGCATCCGACTGCTCGGCGGTCTCGTTCTCGGGGTAGATCAGGTCCTTGGGGATCACGGCGTGGTCGGACTGGACGTATGCGGTGAGGGCCGCGGCGAGCGACATCTTCGCGTCCGGCGGGGGCACCCGCACCGTGGTGAAGTAGAGCGATCCCGTCGTCGGATAGGTCTTGACCTTGGCGCCGAACGTGAACATCGGCTGGCCACCCTTGACCGTGCTCAACGTGTCGCGCACGGGTCCGGGCCTGAGCTCGACGTACGGCACCGGCACGATGAACGCCACGCACGTCAGCACGATCAGGGAGATCGCCGCCACGACCAGCGTCGTGTAGCGCGCGCTCAGCTTCGACGGGTCGGACACACCGTGAGCCTAGTCAGTCCCGGCAACCGGCGGGCCTGCGGCCGGGGCGTCCGGCGAGCCCACCCATGCGGCGTCGCCGGACGTGTACGTCTGGTGCTTCCACACCGGCACGTCGGTCTTGAGCTCGTCGATCAGCCTGCGGCACGCCTCGAACGCCTGGGCGCGGTGGGCCGCCGACGCCGCGACGACGACCGCGAGGTCACCGATCGCCAGGTCGCCGACCCGATGCACGCCGGCGAGGCCCACGACGTCGCACTCGGTGGCGATGCGCTCGGCGACGTCACGCAGCCTGGCGAGCGCCGTCGGATGGGACGAGTAGCCGAGTGCCGAGACCTCATGGCCTTCGTCGTGGTCGCGCACCGTGCCGATGAACACGCAGATGCCGCCCGCCGCCGGATCGGTCACCGCGGCGTACACCTCGTCGAGGCTCAGCGGTGCGTCGCGGATGTCGAGGAGGCGTACGGCAGTCATGTCGGATTCATCGTAAAGCGAACATCGATCCCGTGGGATCGGCGCATCCGGTCGCTACTGTTGACGTATGGCCGAGAACGAGAACGAAGAGCCCGACAACCCCTTCAAGGGCACGCCCATGGAGCAGCTGTTCGGCGCGTTCTCCGGGGGCCAGATGGACATGAACCAGATCATGGGCCAGATGCAGAAGATGTTCGCGCCGCACGAAGGCAGCGTCAACTTCGACCTGGCCAAGGATGTCGCGCGGCACACCGTCGCCGCGGCCGGGCCGGACCCCACGCCCAACTCGGCCCAGCAGGGCGCGGTCGACGATGCCGCCCAGCTCGCCGAGTCGTGGCTCGACACCGTCACGTCGATCCCCGTCGGTGCGACCACCGCGACGGCGTGGAGTCGCGCGGAGTGGATCGAGGCGACGTCCGACACCTGGCAGCAGCTCGTCGAGCCGATCGCCGCCCACGTCGTCAAGGCGATGGGTGAGGCACTCCCCGAGGAGGCCAAGGCGATGGCCGGGCCGCTGATGGGCATGCTGACGCAGGCCGGTGGCGCGATGTTCGGCCAGCAGGTCGGCCAGGCCCTGGGCGGGCTCGCCGGCGAGGTCGTGTCATCGACCGAGATCGGCATCCCGCTCGGCCCCGAGCGGATCGCCGCGGTGCTCCCGTCCGGCGTCGAGGCGTTCGGTGAGGGCCTCGAGCACCCGGCCTCGGACGTGCTGCTGTACATCGTGCTGCGCGAGTGCGCCCACCACCGCCTGTTCCACCACTCCCCCTGGCTCCGCCCGGCACTCGTCGGCGCGATCGAGGAGTTCGGTCGCGGCACCCGCATCGACGTCAGCGCGATCGAGTCGCAGCTGCAGGGCCTCGACCCGTCACGCCCCGAGGAGATCCAGGAGGCGCTGGCCGGCGGCCTGTTCGAGCCTGAGCGCACCCCGGAGCAGCAGCGAGCCCTCGACCGGCTCGAGACGCTGCTCGCGTTCATCGAGGGCTGGGTCGACGAGATCGTCACCCAGGCGACCAAGGACCGCATGCCGGCTGCCGGGCCGCTCGCCGAGGCGATGCGCCGCCGCCGTGCTGCCGGCGGCCCGGCCGAGCAGACGTTCGCGTCCCTCGTCGGCCTGGAGCTGCGTCCGCGCAAGCTGCGCGAGGCCACCACGCTGTGGGCGGCGCTGCGCGACCGTCAGGGCGCCGACGCCCGCGATGCCGTGTGGAGCCACCCCGACCTGATGCCGTCCGCGGCCGACCTCGACGATCCGCTCGGCTTCGCGCAGGGCGAGCACCGCACGCAGAGCGACGACGACTTCGACGCGGCTCTGGGCGAGCTGCTCGACAGCGATCCGGGCGACGGGGCTGACGGCCCCGACGCCGGTCCGGACAGCCCGCGCGAGTGACGCTGCGCCACGACGCGCACGGCGTGCTGAGCGGCTGGCGCGCGCCCGACGCCGGGCAGGAGCAGTTGCGTGAGCTGTACGTCGCGCACACCGAGGCGTACGCCGACGCCATGAGCCGGGAGTGCCATCCCGATCACCTCACGGCCAGCGCGATCATCTTCTCGGCCGATCACCAGCGCGTCCTGCTGACCTTGCACCGCATCATCAAGCGGTGGCTGCAGACCGGCGGGCACTGCGAGCCCGACGACGCGACCCTTGCCGACGCCGCGTTGCGGGAGGGTCGCGAGGAGAGCGGGATCGTCGACCTCGTGATCGACCCGGTGCCCGTGCTGCTGTCCCGGCACGAGGTGCCGTGCGGACCGGTGCGACCGGCCCATCACCTCGACGTGCAGTACGTCGCCGTCGCACCTGTCGGGGCGCAGCACGTCATCAGCGACGAGTCGGACGACCTGGCGTGGTTCAGCGTCGACGCGTTGCCGACCGAGACCGACGCGTCGGTCAGGGCGCTGATCGCTGCTGCCAGGACACGCCTTCGAGGAACGCCTTAGCCCTCGCCGTCTCGGGATAGGCGTCGACGAGCGCCCAGAACTGCTTGCTGTGGTTGGGCTCGATGAGGTGCGCCAGCTCGTGCAGGAGCACGTAGTCGACGACCCACTCGGGCATGCCCTTGAGCCGGTCGGACAGCCGGATGCTGCGGTCGGCGCTGGTGCAGGAGCCCCAGCGGCTGTTCTGGTTGGACACCCAGCGCACCGACAGCGGGACCGCGCGACCGTCGAGCCACCTGGTCGACAGCTGGGTGGCGCGCGCCCGGAGGTCGTCGTCGCTCGGACGTACGCGTTGCTCCCGGCGGTCGAGGCGCTCGACGAGGCTGCGCACGTGGCGCTCCTCCTCGGCCTTGGAGAGGTGCGCCGGCATCAGGACGATCGTCTTGTCGCCCTCGCGGTAGGCGCGCACCGTGCGCTTGCGCCGCGCGCTGCGCCGGATCTCGACCTCTCCCATGCCCGAAACCTATCGGCTGGAGCCGACCTTTTGTCCGTCCACAACGCCTGCCCGGCAAACCGGCTGGTCACACAGGCAGATTCGCGACTGTGAGGCGGTGGACACACAGGTTGTACACCGCGCCGTCCACATGCCCCCTCGGCGTTCCCCACAACTTGTCCCCACTGTTATCCACAGGCGTGGACAACGGTTGGGCGAAACCGGTTGCCGGGAGCCTCTCGCGGCCCTAGCGTGAACCGCATTCGAGGCTCCCGACGGAGCTCGCAAGGGGAAGGCAAGCTCCGTCGGGAGCCTCTTCTTCGTCCCGGCTGATTCACGCGGGGTTGGACCTGCGATTTCAGCATTCCGACGCGCCGAACGCCTTTACGCTCAGCTGAGCGTGAAACGGCCCTCCCACGCGTACGCTGAACGTGACTAGCACCACATCGGCAAGGAGGCCGCAATGTCGGAAACATGGAGTGGCGAGTTCTACTGCGTCAAGTGCAAGGAAAAGCGCGAGGCGTCCGGAGAGGTCCACGTCAGTGACAAGGGCACTCGTATGGCCAAGGGCGTCTGCCCGGTCTGTGGTACCAAGCTGAACCGGATCCTCGGTAAGGCCTGAACCACCCGCGGGGTCCGGGCCCCGCACTTCCCCGAGTTTTGCGGAGGATCCGACACCGTCGGGTCCTCCGCACCTCTGTCTGCACCGAGCGAGCTCTGCGAGCGAGCGAGCGTGCAGGCAGGTTGAGCGATCGCCTACCTTGTGGACGACTCGTTCGTCACGCGAACGCCGAGGCGTCACCCTGACGACATGGCCTTCCGACCTGCGCTTCGACCCGGCGCACCGCTCCTGCGCCGCGACGCCACGCACCTGCAGGTCGGCACCTCCCCCGGCATCGTGATCGCCGACCGCCCGGGACTCCTCGAGCTGCTGCGCCTCCTCGACGGGGCCCGTGACGTCGACCGGCTGGCCGCGATCGCCGGCACGATGATCCCCGAGCTCACGGCGCCGGTCCCCGAGATCCTCGCCGAGCTCCGATCCGCCGGCGTCGTGTACGACGCCACGCGCTGGAGCGCGGCCCACCTCCGGGGCCTCGACGCGGAGGCCCGGCACGCCGACTTCGGCGGTGACGACCCGGCCCGGTTGCGCCACCGGCAGGCGTACGGGATCGCGCTCCACGCTGATGCCGGGAGCCGGCGGCTGACCGAGATCGTCCAGTCCGCCCTCGTCGACTCCGGGATCAGCCAGTTCGCGCCTGAGGATCCCGACCTGCTGGTCATCGCCTCGTGCGGCGAGCCGGCGCGCACCGTGTTCGAGCAGCCCGTACGCCTCGGCATCGACCACCTGCCCGTCGTGATCGACGAGGACCGCGTGCGGATCGGTCCGCTCGTACGTCCCGGGCGCACGCCGTGCGTCTCGTGCCACGACCTGCACCGGGCCGACTGGGACCGCGCCTGGCCGGCTCTGGTGCACCAGCTCGGCCGGCACAGCGCCACCATGACTCCGCCGGCCGTCGACGCGGTGACGACCCACGCCGCCGCCCTCGAGGTCGCCGTCGAGGTGCTGGCCCATGCTGACGGCCGCACGAGCCGCACGTTCGGCCGGTGCCTGGTCGTCGGACCGGCCCACGACGAGCGCGACAGCTGGCCGCTGGCGTTCCACCACGCGTGCACGTGCGACCTGCTCAGGGCCGCCTGAGCTCAGGCCGTGGCGCCGCCGTCGACCACCAGGTCGTGCCCCACGACGTACGACGAGCGCGGCGAGCACAGCCACAGCACCGCCGCGACGATCTCGTCGACGGTGGCCGCGCGGCCGGACGGGTTGACCTCGGCGAGGCGGCGCGCACGGTCGGCCTCGGACTCCCCCGGCCGCAACGACATCGTCGTCTCGGTCGGTCCCGGGCTGATCGCGTTGATCCGCACGCCGTCGCCGATGTGGTCGAGCGCCGCACCACGGGTCAGCGCACTGACCGCTGCCTTCGTGGCGACGTAGCCCGCCATGCCGGCGCGCCGCTGGTGGGCGCCGATGTTGGACGCCGTGTTGACGATGACGCCGCCGCCGGCGCTGCGCATGTGGGCGATCTCGTGCTTCATCGCCAGGAAGACGCCCGTCAGGTTGACCGCGACGAGCCGGTCCCAGTCGACCGGGTCGAGATCGGCCAACGGTGCGGCGGCCAGGATCCCGGCGTTGTTGAACGCGATGTCGAGACGGCCGTGCCGCGTCACGGTCGCGCTGATCAGGTCCGCCACCTCGTCCGCGACCGTCACGTCGGCACGATGCGCATAGGCGGTCCCGCCGGCCGCCTCGACGGCCGCCACGGTCTCGTCGAGCGACGCGGCACGTCGGCCGGCGACCACGACGGTCGCTCCTTGGGCGGCGAGCGCCACGGCCGCAGCCCGGCCGATTCCCGATCCGCCACCGGTGACCAGCGCCACCTGATCCACGAATTCCATTCCCTGCGACCTCCCGAGTCTCGCCGCCCACCGGCGATGGTGGCGCGGCCGTTCAGCCGACTGAATGCGCCCGCCCGACTACCCTAGGGGTGTGCCGAACAAGCCAGCTGATGACCCGAAGGGCCGGCCGCTGACCGGTAGTGCGTTCATGCGCACCGCTCGCCTCGCCTCGCTCCCCGTCGGCTTCGCCGGGCGTACGACGCTGGGTCTCGGCAAGCGCATGGTCGGCGCGCCGGCGAACGTCGTGCTCAACGAGGTGCAGCGGCGTACGGCCGACCAGATCTTCTCGGTGCTCGGCCAGCTCAAGGGCGGCGCGATGAAGTTCGGCCAGGCCATGAGCATCTTCGAGGCCGCGCTGCCCGAGGAGCTCATCGGGCCCTACCGCGAGACGCTCGTCAAGCTGCAGGACTCCGCACCGCCCATGCCGCCCGACACGGTGCACCGCGTGATGGCCGAGGAGTTCGGCGCCGACTGGCGGCAACAGTTCACCTCGTTCGAGGACAAGCCGGCCGCCTCCGCCTCGATCGGCCAGGTGCACCGCGCGGTGTGGGCCGACGGCCAGGACGTGGCGGTCAAGCTGCAATATCCGGGAGCCGCCAAGGCGCTGACCGCCGACCTCAAGCAGATCGCCCGACTCGCGCGGCTCTTCGGCACCCTGGCACCGGCGCTCGACGTCAAGCCGCTGGTGCAGGAGCTCCAGGACCGGGTCGCCGAGGAGCTCGACTACAACCTGGAGGCCGGCGCGCAGAGCATGTTCGCTGCCGAGTTCGCGGGTGATCCCGAGATCGTCGTGCCGGACGTGCTGGCCTACACCGAGCGCGCCCTCGTCTCGACCTGGCTCGAGAGCGATCACTCGTTGGCGCAGGTCATCACGGAGGGCACGCAGGAGGAGCGCGACCGGTACGGCGAGGCGTACGTCAGGTTCCTGTTCGCGGGGCCGATGCGCACCGGCATGCTCCACGCCGATCCGCACCCCGGCAACTTCCGCGTCATGCCTGACGGCCGGCTCGGTGTCGTCGACTACGGCGCCGTGGCTCGGCTCCCGGACGGGCTGCCCGAGCCCGTCGGCCGGCTGCTGCGCCACGCGGTCGCCGGCGACTACGACCTGGTCCTCGAGGGACTGCGCGACGAGGGCTTCCTCAAGCGCACCACCGACCTCGACGCCGACACGATCGCCCGCTACATCGGCCCGTTCGTCGAGCCGGCCAGCGTCGAGCGGTTCACGTTCAGCCGCGAGTGGATGCGGGCGCAGACCTTGCGGGTGAGCGCACTGACATCGGAGGGCATGGGTACGGCGATGAAGATCAACCTGCCGCCGCAGTACCTCTTGATCCATCGCGTGTGGATCGGTGGCATCGGTGTGCTCAGCCAGCTCGGCGCCACTGCCCCGTTCCGCGCCATCCTCGAGGAGTCCCTCCCGGGGTTTGCTGACGCCTAGCGCGACCGGATCAGCTCCAGCACCGACTCGGCGTACTTCTCGAGCTTGGCCGGGCCGATGCCGGGCACCTTGGCGAGCGCGTCGGGGTCGGCGGGCTTGACCTCGGCGATCGACTGGAGGGTCGCGTCGGTGAAGATCACGTAGGCCGGCTTGCCCTGCTCGGTCGCCTGCTCGGTGCGCCACGCTCGGAGCTGCTCGTAGAGCTCTTCGTCGTAGGTCGCCGGGCAGTCCTCGCAGCGCCCGCGCTTGCGGTCGGCGACCGCCAGGACGGTGTTGCACACGCGGCACTTGGCCACCTTGCGCTCGCGCGGCTGGCGCGCGGTCTGCCGGGCCTCGTGGTCGGCCGGCAGCAGCGGGTCGAGGAAGCGAGTGGGCCGGCGGTTGCCGCGGCCACCGCGGTTGCGGGTCACCGCCCAGGAGATCATCAGGTCGTGCCGCGCGCGGGTGAGGCCGACGTAGAACAGCCGGCGCTCCTCCTCGACGGCCGCAGGGGTGTCGGCGTGGACGCTGGGCATCATGCCCTCGTGCATGCCGACGCAGAACACGGCGTCCCACTCCAGGCCCTTGGCCGAGTGCAACGTCGCCAGCGTGACGCCGTCGGCCGCGGGGGCGTGAGCCTGGTCGGCGCGGCGATCGAGGTCGGCGACGAGCGCGGTGAGGTCGGCTGCGGGGTCGGACTCGACGAGCTCTGCGGCCATCGACACGATCGCGTGGAGCGACTCCCACCGATCGCGTACGGCGCCGGCTCCGGTCGGCGGCTCGTCGGTGTGGCCCATCGCGGCGAAGATCGCCCGCACCTCCTGGACCAGCTCGCCACCGCCCTCACCGCCGCGAGCGGCACCGCGCAGCAGCGTGACGGCCTGGCGTACCTCAGCCCGGCGGAAGAATCCCTCGACCCCGCGCAGGACGTAGGGGATGCCGTGCTCGCCGAGCGCCTCCTCGAACGCCTCGGACTGGGCGTTGATCCGGAACAGGATCGCCATCTCCTTGTAGGAGACGCCTCGCCGGTGGAGCAGGGCGATCTCACTCGCGACGGCGGCAGCCTCGGCCTGCTCGTCGGGGAAGCCGATGTAGGTCACCGGATCACCCGGCTCCTGCTGGGACTGCAGGCGTACGCCGTCGGTGCCGTTGGTGCGGCTGAAGACCGCGTTGGCCGCGGCGACGATCTGGGGCGTCGACCGGTAGTTGCGGACGAGCTCGATGCGCTGGGCACCCTCGTGGCGGCGGCCGAACGAGCTGAGGATCTCCGGCGATGCGCCCGCGAACGAGTAGATCGTCTGGCGCGGGTCGCCGACGACGCAGATGTCGTTGCGGCCGCCGAGCCACAGCTCGAGCAGCGTCGACTGGAGCGGGTTGACGTCCTGGAACTCGTCGACCACGAACCAGCGATATTGCTGGCGGACCTGGGCCGCGATGCGCTCGTCGTCGGCGAGGATCGCCGCGGTGATCAGGAGGATGTCCTCCATGTCGATGCGGCCGCGATCGCGCTTGACGTCCTCGTAGGCCGTCATGATGTTGCCGACCGTGGGATGGTCGAGGTCGGCGACCTCGCGGCGCGCGGGACCTGCCGCTGCCGCATAGGCGGCGGGGCGGATGTTGGAGACCTTGGCCCACTCGATCTCTGACGACAGGTCGCGCAGCAACGGGGTGTCGGTGCGAATGCCGAGGCGTCGCGCGGCCTCGGCGACCAGCGCGAACTTGGAGGCCGTGACCTCGGGGAACTCGCCGCCGTAGACCTGGGGCCAGAAGTAGCGGGCCTGCCGCAGTGCGGCTGAGTGGAACGTGCGTGCCTGGACGCCGTCGGCGCCGAGCTGGCGCAGCCGGGTGCGCATCTCGCCCGCGGCGCGGGTCGTGAACGTCACCGCGAGCACCTCGGTGGGCTTGTAGACGCCCGTCGCCACGCCGTAGGCCATGCGGTGCGTGATCGCCCGGGTCTTGCCCGTGCCGGCACCCGCGACCACGCTGACGGGCCCCCTCAGCGCCTGGGCGACCTCACGCTGCTCAGGATCGAGCCCCGTCAACAGGTCGTCGGCACTGGGCACGCAAGCTCCTCATGGAATGGTTGAAGTGGCAATGATGTTGAGACAATCAAGACTAG
Source organism: Aeromicrobium sp. Root236 (assembly GCF_001428805.1). Classification (NCBI taxonomy): domain Bacteria; kingdom Bacillati; phylum Actinomycetota; class Actinomycetes; order Propionibacteriales; family Nocardioidaceae; genus Aeromicrobium; species Aeromicrobium sp. Root236. The sequence goes on from NZ_LMIS01000001.1 coordinate 1,364,379, forward strand.
TCGTCGAAGGAGACACTCCATGTCGGGCACGTTCACGATGTACTCCACCCCCTGGTGCGGGTACTGCCACCGGCTCAAGGGCCAGCTCAAGCGCGAAGGCATCGCCTTCGACGAGGTCGACATCGAGCAGGTGCCCGAGGCCGCGTTCATCGTCGAGCAGGCCAACAACGGCAACCAGACCGTCCCCACGCTGGTCTTCTCGGACGGCACGGCGCTGACCAACCCGTCCGTCGCCCAGGTCAAGGCACAGCTCGCCGCAGCAAGCTAGGACCAACGGCCGCTGATCGTCCCTCCGTGCCACTTCTGGAGGAGCCACCTCGAGATCGACACGTTGGGCGGCAGCAGCATCTCGCTGGCCGCCGTCATCTGCGTGACGTCGTCACGGGTGAACCACCGCGCCTCGGCGATCTCGTTCTCGTCGATCGTGATGTCCGACGTCAGCGCCTGACCGAAGAACCCCAGCATCAGGCTTGACGGGAACGGCCACGGCTGGCTGCCGGCATAGGTGACCTCGCCGACCTGGATGCCGACCTCCTCGAGCACCTCACGGCGTACGGCGTCGTCGAGCGACTCCCCCGGCTCGACGAAGCCGGCCAGGGTCGAGAACCGGCCCTCCGGCCACTGCTGGCCGCGGCCCAGCAACGCTCGGTCGTCGCCGTCGGTGATCAGCATGATGACCGCGGGATCGGTGCGCGGGAAGTGGTGCGTGCCGCACGCCGGGCAGATGCGCACATGTCCGGCCTCGGCCGGGTTGGTCGGCTGGCCACAGTTGGCGCAGAACCGGTGGTACTCGTGCCACCGCGCGATGCCGACGGCATGGACGCCGAGGGATGCCTCGTCGGGCGCCATCGTCGGGCCGAGCGTGCGGAGGCTCACCGGCGCCAGCGCGTCGGGCACCCGGTCGACCATGACCGCCGCATAACGGACGCCGTCCTTGATGCCGAGGAAGATCCACTCGCCGTCGGGTGCCTCGTCAAGGCTGAGCCACCGGATGCCGGTGCCGGCGGTCGCGACGTGCTCACCGCCGATCACCATGACGCGTACGTCCGGGGTGCGCCACGCGTCGTCCTTGCGCAGATGACCCGCGCGGTCGTGCTGGGTACGGTCGAAGGCAAAGTCCACGCCTCTACGCTAGTCCGAGCCTCCGCTCGAGCTCGTCGCGGCGTCGCTAGGCTCGGCCGAATGAGCGACGCACCCGCCAACGCCCGCACCCGCTACGCCCGGCTGTTCAGCGCCGCGCGGCCGAGTGAACGGGTCGAGTTCTTCAGCGACGCGGTGTTCGCGATCGCCATGACCCTCCTGGTGCTCAACATCAGGCTGCCCGACGTCGAGCCCTCCGAGGTCGGGGCGGCGCTGCGCGACCTCACGCCGGAGCTCTTCGCGTACGCCTTGAGCTTCATCGTGATCGCCGCCGCCTGGATCGGGCACCATCGCCGTTTCGAGATCATCGACGGCGTGGACAGTGGGCTGATCCGGCTCAACCTCGCCCTGCTGTTCGTCATCGCGTTCCTGCCGTTCCCGACGTCGGTGCTCAGCGAGTACGGCTCCACGGTGCCGGCGGTCGTGCTGTACGCCTCGACGGTGACCGCGATGGGCCTCGTGCAGCTGGCGACCTGGATGTACGTGTGCCGGAGGGGCCGGCTCAACGTCACGGTCGACCGCGGGGCCTATCGGTTCGGTGTGCTGACGATCGCCGTCGACCCCGCCGTGTTCGCCCTCTCGATCGGCATCGCGCTGCTGGGCTGGCCCGAAGCGGCGATGTACAGCTGGCTCCTCCTGATCCCCGTGTCCGCGCTCGCCCGCCGGTGGCAACCCGGCGGCGCCGACCTGACTCCGGTCAACGGCTAGGCGGGGTCGCTGCCACGGAGCAGGGCCTCGAGAGCGGCCCTGTCGAGCAGCTGGTCGGCCTCGTAGCGCACCGTCCTGCCCAGACGTACGTAGTAGAAGGCCCCGGTGACGTCCTCGGGCGCGACGCCGTTGAGCTCGGCCCACGCCAGCCGGTAGATCGACAGCTGCAACGGGTCGGCCGTCGGCTTCTTGTTGGTCTTCCAGTCGACCACCTCGAAGCGGGTGCGGCCGTCCTCGGCCGTGGTGGCGAACACCGCGTCGATGCGCCCGATGACCTGCTGACCTGCCAGGACGATCGAGAACGGCGCCTCGATGGCGAAGGGATCGCGTTGTCCGTACTCGCCCTCGCTGAACAGCTTGATGACCTCGTCGAGCTCCGCGTCGGAGTTGAGGTCCACGTCGCCCTGTCCCGGCAGCTCCGCGGGGTCGAGCAGCACCTGCTGGCCGTAGTGCGCCTCGACCCACGCATGGAAGCGGGTGCCGAACCGCGCAGCAGGTGACGGGCGGCGCGGCATGGGGCGGGCCAGCTCACGCGCGAACGATGCCTCGTCGTCGGCCAGGCCGAGCATCGAGGTGGTCGAGACCGAGCCGGGCAAGGTCACGACACGTTGCTGCGCAGCCATGGCATCGGCCTCGGCGAGCAGCAGGTCGACGTCGGCGCACAGCTCGTCGAGGCGGTCGACGGGCAACAGGGCCACGTCGTACGCGGGCCGATCGGGGCGCTCGAGCGTGTCGCGGACGGCCGAGGCCAGCGCCTGACGGCGCGCCAGGACCGGCGGAGCCGTCGGCCAGTCGGAGCGCTGCACGGTGTCGAGGTGCGGATTGGTGGCGCCGGGAGCGGGTTGGGGCGCCCAGACCGTCGCGTCCGCACCGTTGTCGATCAGCCACTGACGGGTCGCGATCAGGAACTCCGACGGGCCGCGCGGCTTGATCTGGGTGCGACCCCACCAGTGTCCCGACAGCACCAGACGTTCCTCGGCGCGGGTGTAGGCGACGTAGGCCAGGCGCCGCTCCTCCATGTGTCCCAGCTCCTTGTTGCGAGCGTCGTGGACGTTGCGGGAGTCGTCGGTCCAGTCCTCCGGACGATCGGCCAGCTGAGGCAGGCTCGACCGGTCCCCACGCAAGGCGGTCGGCACGGCCGACGCGGTCGTGATCCAGTTGGCGCGGCCCTGTCCCGTGGGGAACACGGTCGCGGACATGAACGGGACGAAGACGGTGTTCCACTCCAGCCCCTTGGCCCGGTGGATCGTCAGGAGCTTGACGGATTCGGCCTCGGACGGGGTGAACACCTCCATGCCCTGGTTGTAGACCTCCTCGGCGTTGAAGTAGGACAGCAGGCCCGCGAGCGAGGCGTAGCGATCGCTCTCGGAATAGGTCGCCACCGCGTCGAGGAACAGGGCGAGGTTGTCGCCGGCACCCTCGACGTCGCCGGCCTCGAGCTCGATGTCGAGGTCGAGCATCCGGACGGCACGTCGCGCCAGGTCGATCAGCGGCTCACTACTGTGCCGGCGCACCGAGGTGATGATGCCGGACAGCTCGGCGAACCGAGCTCGGGCGGCGTCGGAGTAGGGCAGGTCGCCGAGGTCCTCCAGGGCATCGGCCAGAGCGACGATCTCGGTCGGGTCCGTGCCTTCGACCGCGTGCGCCAGGTCGGCCGCCAAGGAGGGCTCGGACTCGTCGTCGCGGCTGACCGACCGGCTCAGCTGCGAGGCGCGCCGGCCCAGCAGTGCGAGGTCGCGCGGGCCGATGTTCCAGCGCGGTCCAGTGAGGAGCCGCAGGGTCGCCGGGTTGGCGGTCACGTCGTCGACGACCTCGAGCAGCGACACCACGTCCCGCACCTCGGGCTGCGCGAGCAGACCCTGCAGGCCGACGATCTCGAACGGGATGTGTGAGTCGCGCAACGCCTTGACGATCTCGCCGTTCTCGGCCGCGACGCGCACCAGGATCGCCACGCTGCGCAACGGGACGACGCCCTCGTCGCGGATCTGCTCGATCTGGCGCACCATGGCGCTGATCTCCTGGGACACCGTCGAGTGCAGTGCGACCTCGACGCGGCCACCCGGCTCCTTGCCGGAGACCAGCGGCTCGACGCTCTTGGTGATCCTGGCGTCCTCGTAGAACGCCGAGATGATGTGGTTGGCGGCACCGATGATCTCGGGCCGGCACCGATAGGTCTGCCGCAACGTCAAGCGCCGGCCCGGCACGCCCTCGATCGCGAAGTCGTCGAGGAAGTCCTCGAGGTTGCCGGTTGCCGCCCCTCGCCACCCGTAGATGCCTTGAGCGGGATCGCCGACCGCAGTCACCGGGAGTCCGGCGAACAGCCCCACCAGCAGGTCACGCTGGGCGACGGACGTGTCCTGGTACTCGTCGAGCAGGACGACGTCGTACTTCTCAAGCATGGAGTCGCGTACGGCCTGCAGCCTGGCGAGCTCGGCGCCCCAGGCCATCTGGTCGGAGAAGTCCATGACGCCGTCGGCGAGCTTGGCCGCGCGGTAGGCGTCGACGAGCCGGCTGAGCTCGGACCGCTTGCGCGCGGTGGCCGCGGCCAGTGCGACGACCTTGTGGCCCGACTGGCCCCAGTCGTCGCAGGCCATCACGGCCTCGTCGTAGGCCCTCAGAGCCGCCGGGGTGACGAGGTGCTCGGAGAGCTCCGAGTCGAGCTTCATCGCGTCGGGCACGAGTCGCGGGATGTAGGTCGTGACGAGGTCGAGCGATCCCTCGTAGGACTCGATCGCACGGGCGAAGCGCTGGAACCGGGACGCGTCGGTGACGACGCGCAGGTCGGGCTCGACGCCCAGGCGCAGCCCGTGCTCGGCGATGAGGGTGCCCGCGAAGGCGTGATAGGTCGACGCCGTGACCTCACCCCAGCCTGCTTCGGCGTGGTCGACGCCCAACAGCTCGAGGCTGGCCCGGATGCGCTGGCCCAGCTCGGCGGCCGCCTTGTTGGTGAACGTCAGGCCGAGGATGCGCTCTGGCGGTATGCCGAGGTGCCCGACGAGCCAGACCACCCGGGCCGCCATCACCGTGGTCTTGCCGGAGCCGGCGCCGGCGATGATCGAGCTCGGCGCGTCCAGCCCGAGCGTGATCGCGTCGAGCTGGGCGCGCGAGAACTGGCGGTCGAGGATCTCGCTGAGGTGCTGCTCGTCGCGCACCAGGGCCGCAGTCATGGCTTCTCCTCGATGAGGATCGACGCGCCTTCGTCGTGTGCCGGGCAGATGCGCTTGAACGCGCAGTAGCCGCATGCCCCACCGACCGTCGCGGCGAACTCCTCGGCATCGATCAGGCGGACCGCCTCGGTGACCTGCTCGCGGGCAGTCGTCGTGCCCTCAGGGGCGCCGGGCTGGGTGCGAGTCGCGGCTGACTTGGTGCTGGTGCGCAGGTAGACGAGCTCGGCGCCGGCCGGACCGTCACCCGGAGCGAGCTCGTCGAGGGCGCCGGCATCGACGGCCAGCTGATAGACACCCAGCTGAGCGTTGACGGCCGCGTCCTTGGCGGTCATGGGGGTCTTGGAGGTCTTGAAGTCCACGACGTGGATGCCGTCGTCGTCGCGCTCGACGCGGTCCATCGAACCGATGAACCTGGCCCCGCGGCCGTCGATGTCGATCGTGACGTCGAAGGGGTGCTCGACGGCGAGCACCTCGCGCGGGTTGGCCCGGTGCCACTGGGCGAACTTCTCGAGCGCCTCGACCGCCTCGCGCCGCTCCCGGACGCTGATCCACGGCGCGAGACCCAGCGCGTCCCACACCGCATCGAGGTGTGCCGACAGCTCGGCCACATCGGGCTCGACGCCGCTGCGAACCGCTTCGGCCGCCAGGGCGTGGACGATGGACCCGAATCCCTGCGCTGCCGAGGTGCCCCGGTCGCCCTTGGCCTCGTGCCCGGCGAACCACTGCAGGGCGCACTTGGTGAGCGTGTTCATCTGGCTGCCGGACAGCCGCAACGCCTCGGCCGGGTCACGCACCGGTTCGTCGTTGGTGGTGCGCTCGGCCAGGCCCCACCAGCGGTCGGGGTGCGCGGAGCGACCGGAGGGGTGCTCGGCGAGCCGGGCCAGCTGGGCGGCGACCCGGGCGCGGACGGCCTCGTCATCGGTGGACTCGCCGATGCGGCGCAGCTCGGCGATCGCACCACGCAGCGACAGGGAGCGGCGGGGGCGCGGCTCCGCCTCCGGGAGCGTACGGACGGCCGCGCCGAGGAGGTGCGCGTGCAGCTCGCCGACGAACCGCGAGGGCTGGTCTCCCTCGTCGGATCCGCTGGCGACCGCCGTGACGACGAGCCGGGACCGGGCCCGGCTGCACGCCACGTAGAACAGGCGCCGCTCCTCCGCCGCCGCGGTCCAGGGCGACGGCGGAGGCAGGACGCCATCGGGTGAGAGCCGGTCGCCCTGCAGCAGGCTGCCGCGTGCCCGCAGGTCCGGCCACTCGCCGTCCTGCACGCCCGCCACCACCACCAGCGGCCACTCGAGTCCCTTGGACCGGTGCGCGGTCATGAGCTGCACCGCATCGCCCGAGTCGCCGCTCTGGGCGATCGAGCTCGCGGGGATCTGCTGGGCCTCGAGGGCACGGGCCACCTCGGCCACGGAGCGGTGCGCCTCGCGCTCCTCGGCGCGGGCCGCCTCGGCGAACAGCGCGCACACCGCGTCGAGGTCGTGATTGGCCCGGGCACTGCCGTCGCCGTCGCCCTCGGCCTCTGTCTGCAACCGTGCGGGCCACCTCGTGCCGTCCCACACCGTCCACAGCACCTGCTCGGCCGGGTCGCCGTCCTTGATCTGCTCAGCCGCCTTGAGGAGCAGCTCGCTGAGCCTGGTCGCGGCCTCGACGGCACGGGCCGGCGGCCCCTGCACCTCCAACGTGGCCAGATGCGTCGGGTCGCCCAGCGCCTCGGCGATGAGGATCCGGGACGCCCTGGGCGTCTGGCCGTCGGCGGCATCGGCCTTGCGGAGCGTACGACCGAGGCGCCGGACGCCGGCTGCGTCGAGGTGCCCCAGCGGGCCGGTCAGCAGCGCGTGGGCCACATCGGGGGTGAGCGTCTCGCCGCGGCTCAACGAGTCGGCGGCGTGCAGAGCGGACAGCAGCGTGCGTACGGCCGGCTCGACCGCCAGCGGGAGCTCGTCGCCGGCCACCTCGACCGGCACGCTGGAGGCGACCATCGCGCGCTGCATCCGGGTCAGATGGGCACCGGACCGGACGAGGACCGCCATGTCACGCCACGGGACGTGGTCGTGCAGGTGGGCCTCGCGGAGCATCAGCGCGATGTGCTCAGCCTCCGCCGTCGGCGTGGAGAACGTCCGCACGTCGACGATGCCCGGGTCGTCGACCTTGCTGGTGGGGTTGCGCAGGGCGGCGTAGGCCGATCCGTCGACAGCGCCGAGGGCGCCCTTGTTGTCGACGATCGACCTCACGGCCGCGGCGATGTTGTCGCCGTAGCGATTGGTGTAGGCGAGGGTCAGCCGTGGCGCCGGGCCGGCGGCAGTGGCGAACGCGTCAGGGAACTCGACGATGCCGCGCACGTCGGCACCGCGGAAGCCGTAGATCGACTGGTAGGGGTCGCCCACGACCACGAGGTCACGACCGTCGCCAGCCAGCGCCTGCAGGAGCTCGACCTGGAGCGGGTCGGTGTCTTGATATTCGTCGACCACGACCAGGGCGAGCTTGGCCCGCCACCGGTCGCGTACCTCGGGATCCTTGAGGGCGTTGACCACCGCGAAGATCAGGTCGGTGTGGTCGATCGTGTTGGCCAGCGCCGCCACGGCGGTGACCTCGTCGAAGAACCGGGCGGCCGACTTCCAGTCGTCGCGATCGGTGCGGTTGGCCACCTGGGCCAGGTCGGCATCGTCCATGCCCAGCGCGCGGGCCGAGGCGATGAGCGAACGCAGCTCGGAGGCCAGCCCCCGGGTGCGCAGCGCCGGCCGCAGGACGGCGGGCCACTGCTCGGCGTCGACGCCTGCCAGGACCTCGGAGATCATGGCGTCGTTCTCAGGCGCACTGAGCAGGCGGATCGGGTTGGCGAAGTCGGTCGGCGACTGCTCGGCCCGCAGGAGGGCGTAGCAGAACGCGTGGAAGGTCATCGCCGGCGTCGTGCTGGTGGTGCGGGCGAGGCGCCGTGCGATCCGCGACCGGATCTCCTGTGCGGCCTTGCGGCTGAACGTGAGGACCAGGATCTGGTCGGGGCTCAGACCGCCGTTCTCGACCCGGTCGACGACCAGCTCGACGAGCGCCGTGGTCTTGCCCGCACCCGGCCCGGCCAGGACCTGCAGCGGGCCGCCGCCGGAGGAGAAGTGGTCGAGCACGGCCTGCTGGCTCTCGTCGAGCACCGGCGGGGTGCTCGACGCGGCGCTCGGCCGCTGCAGGACGTACTCAGGCATGCCCCCATCTCACCAGACGGGGATGACACTCAGTCGGCGAAGTCCCACAGGGCGTTCTTCATGTCGACCCGGCCGTTGCGTACGGGTGTGCTCTCCTCGAGCCAGTGCAGCTGCGCCTCGGGCATCAGCGGCGGAGCCATCGCCCCGTCGGCGCGGACGACGCGCCACCACGGCACGGCCTGGCCCTCCATCGCCATGACCCGTCCGACGTAGCGCGGACCGTAGCCGGCGGCGAGGTGCTCGGCGATCGCGCCGTACGAGACGGCCCGGCCGACCGGGATCCGCTCCACGAGGTCGAGCACCCGCTCGACGAACTCACGATCCATAGGGCTTTCCTACGCGCTGAGCCTGACGTTTCCGCTGGTGCGGCACGGCGTGTCGCAACAGAAACGTCAGGCCCAACTCGCAGAGCTCGTGGGGGGACCCCCAGGCCCATCGAGAGCGGAGGTCAGTACGAGGGCTGGCTGGGGTCGATCTGGTTGACCCAGGCGACGACGCCGCCGCCCACGTGCACGGAGTCCTTGTAGCCGGCACCCTTGAGCACCGCGAGCGCCTCGGCCGAACGTACGCCGGACTTGCAGTGCAGGACGATCTGCTTGTCGTCGGGCAGCTGCTCCAGCGCGTTGCCGTTGAGGAACTCGCCCTTGGGGATCAGGATCGAGCCCGGGATCTTGTTGATCTCGTACTCACCCGGCTCGCGTACGTCGACCAGCACGAAGTCGCGCCCGCCGTCGTTGCGCTCCTTGAGCCAGCCGTCGAGCGTCGTCACCGAGATCGTCGAGTCGGCGGCCGCGTCCGCAGCCTCCTCGCTGATCGCGCCGCAGAACGCCTCGTAGTCGTCCATCAGCCCGGTGATCGGCTGGCCGGTCGGGTCGCGGCGGATGTTGAGCGTCGAGTAGCGCATCTCGAGCGCGTCGTACACCATCAGCCGGCCGATCAGCGGGTCGCCGATGCCGGTGATCAGCTTGATCGCCTCGGTCACCATGATCGAGCCGATCGACGCGCACAGCACGCCCAGCACGCCGCCCTCGGCGCACGACGGGACCATGCCCGGCGGCGGCGGCTCGGGGTAGAGGTCGCGGTACTGCGGCCCCTCCTGCGCCCAGAACACCGACACCTGGCCCTCGAACCGGTAGATCGAGCCCCACACGTACGGCTTGTTGAGCAGCACCGCAGCGTCGTTGACGAGGTAGCGCGTCGCGAAGTTGTCGGTGCCGTCGAGGATCAGGTCGTAGTCGGCGAAGATCTCCAGCACGTTGTCGGTGTCGAGCCGCACGTGGTGCTTGATCACGTTGACGTACGGGTTGATCTCCGCGACCGACTCCGCAGCCGAGTCGACCTTGGGCTTGTCGATGTCGGACTGCCCGTGGATGACCTGGCGCTGCAGGTTGGACTCGTCGACGACGTCGTCATCGATGATGCCGAGCGTGCCCACGCCCGCGGCGGCGAGGTAGAGCAGCGCCGGGCTGCCGAGGCCGCCGGCGCCGATCACGAGGACCTTGGCGTTCTTGAGCCGCTTCTGACCCGTCATCCCGACGTCGGGGATGATGAGGTGCCGGCTGTAGCGGCGTACCTCGTCGATGGTCAGTTCGTCGGCGGGTTCCACGAGTGGGGCGACCACGGGTTCTCCTCTGTGCTTGCTGAGCTGCAAACGGTTCTGGCGGCATAACACCGCCCGCACGCTCCATTGTTCCCCGTACGGCCAACGCCCCCGGCGGGCGTCCGGATGTCGGGCACGACCGACTACGCTGGGGCTCGTGACCGAAACCACCCCGCTGCGTCCGCGCACGAGCCGCCTGCCGCGCACCGCGCGCCGCGCTCAGCTGCTGGAGGTCGCGCTCGAGGTGTTCGTCGAGCAGGGCTACCACTCCGCGTCGATGGATGAGATCGCCGAGCGCGCGGGCGTCTCCAAGCCCGTGCTCTACCAGCACTTCCCCGGCAAGCTCGATCTCTACCTCGCGCTGCTCGAGACGTCGTGCGACACCGTGATCGACGGCGTCAAGACCGCTCTCGCGTCGACGTCCGACAACCGCAAGCGCGTCCAGGCGACGATGGAGCTCTGGTACGACTACGTCGCCGACCAGGGCGCCGCGTTCCGGCTCGTGTTCGAGTCCGACCTCACGAGCGACCCGTCCGTACGCGAGCAGATCGACCGCGTCATCGAGGACTCTGCCGCCGCGATCGCCGAGGTCATCCGCGAGGACACCGGCCTGCCGGTCGCCGCGTCGCACCTGCTGGCCGTCAGCCTCGTGGGCATGGGTCATGTCGGCGCCCGCAACTGGCTCTCGCAGGACTCGAGCCTGACCCGCAGCGAAGCCGTCCAGCTCGTCGCCGGCCTCGCCTGGCGCGGCATCGGCGGATTCCCCCGCAACGAAGATGACATCAAAGGAGATGAGTGACCGTGGAGGTCAAGATCGGCGTGCAGCACGCCGCCCGTGAGCTGTCGGTGGCAACCGAGTCGACACCCGACGCCGTGCTCAAGGCACTGGAGACGGCGATGAAGGACGACGCCGTGTTCACCCTGACCGACACCAAGGGTCGTACGGTCGCGGTCCCAGCCAGCAAGGTCGCCTACCTCGACTTCACGTCAGACCTCGGCCGCAAGGTCGGTTTCGGTCTCGCCGCGAGCGAAGCCGTCACCGCCGCTGCGAAGTAGGTCGATCCCGATGGCCGAACCCGTCGACACCCGGGAGATCCCGGTCACCGGCGACCCGACACGCGCTCGGGCCTCCGTCGTCCAGGCGCTGGAGAGCCGCGGGTTCGCCGTCACGTGGCACGACGAGTGGTCGGGCACCGCTGAGAAGGGCACTCGGGGCAAGCAGCTCCTGCTGGGCGGGTTCGCGCCGCACCTGCAGGTCGGCCTGGCGCTGCACGCGATCGATGCCGGCACCGTCGTCCGGCTGACCCGTCCGTCCGTCGGCATGTCCGGCGGCCTCATGGGGCGAGCCAAGGCGGTCAAGCAGTTCAACGGCGTCGTCGACGAGCTCGTGGCGGCGTTCCGCCAGTCCGGCGTCCTGCTCGAGGGCTAGGCGATGGCCGACGACGCCACCGAGTACCTCCTGCCACCCACGCGCGTCGACGGCACGATCGAGCTGCGCGAGTACGACCCGCAGTGGCCCGCGACGTTCGAGGGCCTCGCGACCGGCATCCGCACGGCGCTGGGCCCCGTCGCCACGGCGGTCGAGCACGTCGGCTCGACCTCGGTGCCGGGGCTGCCGGCCAAGCCGATCATCGACATCAACCTGCTCGTCGTGGACAGCGCCGACGAGCAGGCGTACGTGCCGGCGCTCGAGCAGCTCGGCTACGTGCTGCACCTCCGCGAGCCCGGCTGGCACGAGCATCGGCTCCTGCGGCTGGACGACCCCCGGGTCAACCTGCACGTCTTCACCGCCGGCTCCCCCGAGCACGACCGCATGATCACGTTCCGCGACCGCCTACGCACCGACCCGGCGTCGTTCGAGCGCTATCTCGCGACCAAGCAACGCCTCGCGGGCCAGCACTGGGAGCACGTCCAGGACTACGCCGACGAGAAATCCACGGTCGTCGAGCAGATCCTGTCGGATTCCTAGGGGTCCCGTTCGTCGTGCTCATGTACGACGATGAATCCGACGAAGGAGCAGGCATGAAGTACTTGATGATGGTCGTCAGTGATCCTGAGGCCGCAGACCGGCCGGCCGACCCAGCCGTTGACGAGGTCGAGGACTGGGTCTCCAGGAACGACGCGGCCGGCAAACGGGTGATCGGTGAACGACTCCGCCCGCCGGAGGCCGCCACGACCGTCCGCCGCCGTGGTGGTGAGCTGCTCGTCACGGACGGGCCGTTCACCGAGAGCCGCGAGTGGATCGCCGGCTTCGACGTCCTCGAGTGCGACGACCTCGACGAGGCCATCGCGATCGCGGCGACGCACCCGATGGTTGCTGCCGGGACGATCGAGCTGCGGCCGTTCTGGCCGTTCGACGAGGCCTGAGCACATGCCGGCCGGCGGGGGCGTGACCGGCGAGGACGTCGGTCGCGCCCTCGCCGACGCGTTGGCGGAGCAACGGCTGCGGATCGTCGCCTCCCTCATCCGTACGACCGGTGACTGGGACCTCGCCGAGGACGTGGTGTCCGACGCTGCGGAGCGGGCGCTGTTGACCTGGCCGCGTGACGGCATACCGGCCAACCCCGCCGCGTGGCTGACCGCGACGGCTCGACGGCGCGCCATCGACGTGCTGCGACGGGTGCAGGTCGAACGGGGCAAGCTGGCGGAGGCGGCCGCGATCGAGGAGCTGACCGACGACTACGCCGATCCGTCGCCGATGGGTGACGACCGGCTCAGACTGGTCTTCACGTGCTGCCACCCCGCTCTCGCGCTCGAGGCCCGGGTGGCGCTGACGCTCAAGGTCGTCTCAGGGCTGCCGACCGAGGCGATCGGCCGGGCGTTCCTCACCACGGAGGCCACGATGGGGCAGCGGCTCCTGCGCGCCAAGAACAAGATCGCGCACGCCGGGATCCCCTACCGCGTACCGACCGATGACCTCGCCGAGCGCATCGACGGCGTGCTGGCGGTCGTCTATCTCGTCTTCACCGAGGGGTATGCGACAAGCGTCCGCTCCCTCGCCGACGAGGCCATCCGGCTCGGCCGGCTGCTCGTCGCGCTGCTGCCGGACTCTGACGAGACGCGCGCGCTGCTGGCGCTGATGCTGCTGCAACACTCGCGGCGCGATGCCCGCGAGGTCGACGGCGAGCGGGTGACGCTCGAGCACCAGGACCGTTCGCTCTGGCACCACGACGAGATCGAGGAGGCCCTCGCGTTGCTCCGTCGCCGCTGGACCGTGCGGGGTCCGTATGCCGTGCAGGCCGACATCGCCGCGGTGCACGCGACGGCGCGGTCGGCGGACCGGACGGACTGGCCCGCGATCGTCGCGCTGTACGACGAGCTGCTCGGCATCGCCGACTCGCCGGTGATCGCGCTCAACCGGGCGGTGGCCGTCGGGATGAGCGACGGCGCACTCGCCGGACTCGCGGCGTTGGAGTCGGCGGCGGAGGACTCGCGACTGGCCGGGCACTACCTCGTCGCCGCCGCACGTGGTGACCTGCTGAGCCGCGCAGGGCTGCAGGAGGAGGCGCTGATCGCCGTCGAGCGGGCGATCGACCTCGCGCCGACCGAACAGGAGCGCCGTCAGCTCGAGCAGCGCGCCGCGGAGCTCAGGCGTTCCTGAGCCTCGGGCGGTGACCTGGTCGCCTTTCACGTCCTGGGGCGGTGACCTGGTCGCCTTTCTCGCTGCTTGAAAGGCGACCCACTCACCGCTCAACCGTTCGATGGGCGACCAGGTCACCGCTCAGCAGTCAGGCGGCGAGCCCCAGCTTCTCCATGCGGGCGGCGTGGGCCTCGGTGAGCCGGGTGAACATCCGGCCGATGCCGGCCAGGTCCATGCCGGGATGGTCGACGCCGCCGACCAGCACGGTGCTCAGCGCATCGCGCTCGGCGACGACGGTCTGCGCCTGGCTGAGCGCCTCGCCCATCAGCCGCCGGCCCCACAGGGCGAGCCGCCCGCCGACTCGCGGGTCCTCGTCGATCGCACCGCGCACGGCGTCGACGACGAAGTCGGAGTGGCCCGTGCCGCTCAACGTGTCGAGCACGAGCGACCGGGTCTCGGGGTCGAGGTAGGCCGCGATCTCGCGATAGAAGTCGGCCGCCAGGCCGTCGCCGACGTACGCCTTGACGAGCCCTTCGAGCCAGTCCGACGGCGTCGTCTGGCGGTGGAACCGCTCGAAGATCGTCGCGAACTCCTGCATCGCCTCGTACGGGTCCTCGCCGAGCTGGACGAGCCGGTCGCGCAGCTTCTCGAAGTGCCCGAACTCGGCCGTCGCCATTGCCGCGATCTCGACCTTGGTCTTGAGGTCCGGCGCCATCTTGGCGTCCTCGGCGAGGCGTTCACAGGCGCTGATCTCGCCGTACGCGAGGATGCCCAGCAGCTCGATCACCCCCGTCCGGTAGACCGGATCGTCCAACGTGGAGGGCGGCGGATCGTTCTTGGAAGCCATGCCTCGCAGCGTAGCGGGAAGGCCGGCCGCGCCAGACGATAGACTGGACCCTGAAATCCCACGAGTCTCAAGAATTCGAGAAGACCCTGACTACGTTCAAAGATCTGGGCGTCATGCCCGAGATCGCCGACGCACTGAGTGACGTCGGCATCCAAGAAGCTTTCCCGATCCAGGAGATGACGCTCGGCGTCGCCCTCATGGGCACCGATCTTATCGGCCAGGCGCGCACCGGCACCGGCAAGACGCTGGCGTTCGGCATCCCCGTCATCCAGCGCACGGTCGCGCCGCACGACGCCGACTACGACCAGATCGTCGCCGGCAAGCCGCAGGCCCTGATCGTCGCCCCCACGCGTGAGCTCGCGATCCAGGTCGCCAGCGACATCGAGATCGCGTCCAAGAAGCGCGGCACCCGCAACCTGACGATCTACGGCGGCGTCCCCTACGAGTCGCAGCTCGACGCGCTCAAGGCGGGCGTCGACATCGTCGTCGGTACGCCCGGCCGTCTGCTCGACCTCGCCAACCGCGGTGCGCTCGACCTGTCGCACGTCAAGTCGCTCGTCCTCGACGAGGCCGACGAGATGCTCGACCTGGGCTTCCTGCCCGACGTCGAGTCGCTGCTGGCCAAGACGCCCGAGACCCGCCAGACGATGCTGTTCTCGGCCACCATGCCGGGTGCGATCGTCGGGCTGGCGCGCAAGCACATGCGCCACCCCATGAACATCCGCGCGGAGTCCGGCGAGGACACCCAGATGGTGCCCGCCACGGCCCAGTTCGTCTGGCAGGCGCACGAGATGGACAAGGCCGAGATCGTCGGCCGCATCCTGCAGGCCGACGACGTCGGCAAGGTGCTGGTCTTCACCCGCACCAAGCGCACCGCGCAGCGGGTCGCCGACGAGCTGATCGACCGCGGCTTCCCCGCGTCGCCGCTGCACGGCGACATGGCTCAGCCGGCCCGCGAGAAGGCGCTGACGCGCTTCCGCGAGGGCAAGATCAACATCCTCGTCGCGACCGACGTCGCCGCCCGTGGCATCGACGTCGCCGGCATCACGCACGTCATCAACTACAACTGCCCCGAGGACGACAAGACGTACGTCCACCGCATCGGCCGCACGGGTCGCGCCGGCGCCTCAGGCATCGCCGTGACGTTCGTCGACTGGGCCGACATCACGCGCTGGAAGCTCATCAACTCCGCCCTGGGCCTGCCGTTCGACGAGCCGCAGGAGACCTACTCGACGTCGGACCACTTGTTCCACGACCTCGGCATCGACCGTGGCGTCAAGGGTCGCATCAAGGACCCGTCGCCGCGTGAGCCCAAGAAGGACGACGGGCGCGGCGGCGGACGCGGTCGCAGCGGTGGAGACCGTGGCGGGCGTGGCGGCGAGCGCAGCGGCGGAGACCGCGGCGGACGCGGCGGCGAGGCCAAGGCTCAGCAGTCATCAGGCGGCGAGAAGAGCGACGGCGCCCAGCGTCCTCGTCGCAACCGCAACCGCACGCGTTCGCGCGGCGGTGCTCCCGTCGCCAAGACGGACTAGCTCCACTCCAGCGACCACTGGGTCCTTGGGCTCGTCGGAGGCACGTCCTCTCGACAGGCTCAAGGACCTTGGTGGTTACGCGGTGACGACGACCTTCGTGCCCACGGGCGCGAAGTCCCACAGCGCGATGGCGTCGGGCAGCCACTGGCGTACGCACCCGGCCGACAGCGGCGTGCCGAGCTGCGCCTTGGTCTGCTCGAGCTTGCCCGAGTTGTCCTTGGGCACCGAGTGGAAGCCGATCGGCTCGCTGTAGCCGGTGGCGAAGCGTACGAAGTACTCCATCGAGCCGCTGCCGTCGAACGCGCCGGCGTGCCGCGACTTGGACTGCACGGTGTAGGACCCCGGCTGCAGGTTGTCGAAACGACTGCCCGAGACGAGGTAGGTGCGCGCGACCTTGCTGCCGTCGTCGACGAGCCAGACCCGCTGGTCGCTCTGGTCGAACACGATGCGCCGGCCCGTGCCGGAGCCCGCCGGCACCTTGGGCACGTCGGCGACCTCGGTGACGCTGGCGGCCGCAGCACGACGCTTGGGCGCCGGTGTCGGGATCACGACGGTGTCGACCTTCGCAGTCTCGATCGCGGTCGGCGCGGAGGCCAGCGCGTCCCTGGCAGCAGGATCGGGCTTGAGCTGCGGCAGGATGCCGACGGCAGCTCCGCCGACGGCCATCGTGACGCCGATCGCGAGACCGAGCACACCCACGCGGCCGCGACGGCGGACCATGCGATGGGAGGCGCGGTGCTTGGACACGCTCACATCCTAATCGGCATCTCCTCGCTACTCCGGAGACTTGCCAAACCCAGATTACTCTAGTTAGAGTATTCGCATACGAGTACTACTGAGGAGAGTCATGAAGCGACCAGCCAACGCCTTGTCCCTGGCGGTGCTGACGCTGCTCTTCGAGAAGCCCATGCACCCGTACGAGATGTCCTCGACACTGCGCCAACGCAGCAAAGAGGAGAGCATCCGGCTCAACTACGGGTCGCTCTACGCCGTCGTCGAGTCGCTGCGCAAGAAGGGACTGATCGCCGCGCGCGAGACCCTTCGGGAGGGCAACCGCCCCGAGCGCACCGTCTACGAGCTGACCGACGAGGGCGCGACGGCGATGCGGGAGTGGCTCAGCGAGATGCTGCGCGACCCGACACCACAGTTCACCGACTTCGAGGCCGCCCTCTCCCTGATGGGCGCCCTCCCGCCGGACGAGGCCCTCGAGCTGCTCAAGCTGCGACTCCGGGCCCTGCGCTTGGACAGCAACCAGTACGACGGCGTGCGGGCGCACCTTCCCGAGGGGTTCCCCGAGCTCTTCATGGTCGAGGGCGACTACTCCGAGGCGCTGCGCCGGGCGGAGATCACATTCGTCGAGAAGCTCGTCGACGACATCGAGCACGACCGGCTCGGCGGTCTCGAGATGTGGCGCCGCATCCACGAGCTGCGCGCCGCAGGGCACTCCGGCGAGGAGGCCACCGCCAAGCTCATGGAGGAGTTCGGGCACCTGCTCGGCATCGACCCCTAGAGATTTCAGTGATCCCCGGCCGACTGGCATCGACCGGGGATCGGAAACCGAGTCGCAAGCGACCCCGGCCCCAAGCACAGGGTAGCGAGCGTCTCTCACCCACAAGGAGACACTGTGAACACCCCTGTCCCATCCACCAAGCGCGCCATCGCGACGACCGTCCTGATGTTCGCCGCGTTCATGGACCTGCTCGACGTGACGATCGTCAACGTCGCCCTGCCGGCCATCCGCTCAGACCTCGACGCGAGCCCGGCCCACCTGGAGTGGATCCTGGGCGGCTACACCCTGGCGTTCGCGGTCCTGTTGATCACGGGCGGTCGTCTCGGCGACATCTTCGGCCGCCAACGCGTCTTCGTCTTCGGCGTCGCCGGGTTCACCCTCGCGTCGCTCGCGGCGTGCCTCTCGGGCAACGGCGACACGCTTGTCGTCGCCCGCATCGTGCAGGGTGGCTTCGCGGCGATGATGGTGCCGCAGCTGCTGTCGACGGTCCAGGTCATGTACGCCCCCAAGGAGCGTGCGAACGTCTTCGGCATCGTCGGCGCGGTCTCCGGCACCGCCGCTGTGGTCGGTCCCCTGCTCGGCGGCTGGCTCATCACGCACGACGCGTTCGGCGTCGGCTGGCGCAGCATCTTCCTCATCAACATCCCGGTCGGCATCGTCCTGATCGCACTGGCCCTCAGGTACGTCCCCAACACCGTGTCGGAGCGGGCGACCCGCCTCGACCTGCCCGGCTTCGTGCTCGCCACGATCGGCGTGTTCCTGCTGGTCTTCCCGCTGATCGAGGGCCGCGAGCAGGGCTGGCCGCTGTGGATCTGGGCGATGTTCGCCGGCGCTGCGGTCGTCCTCGCCGCGTTCGTCGCCAACCAGCGACGTACCGAACGGCTCACACAGTCCTCGTTGCTGCCGATGCACCTGTTCGGCAACCGCGGCTTCGCGGCGGGCCTCGTGACCCAGGCGGCCTGCTCGGCGGCCATGGCCGGCTTCGCCCTGACCCTCGTGATCTACGTCCAGAGCGGCCTCGGGTTCAGCGCCGTCCACGCCGGTCTGGTGCTGCTGCCGTTCAGCCTCGGCGCGTTCATCGGCGTCGGCATCTCGGCTCCGCTCGGCCTCAAGCTGGGCAAGATCGTGCTGTTCGCCGGCGCGGTCCTCCAGGCTGCCGGGATCGTGTGGCTGGCCCGGGTCGTGTCCGACCAGGGCGCCGGGTTCGGGGCGTGGGACGGCACGCCGCCGTTGCTGGTGGCCGGGACCGGCCTCGGCATGCTCGTCGTCCCGCTGATCGACATCGCCCTCGCGACGGTGTCGACCGACGACGCCGGTGCCGCATCCGGCACCTACAGCACGTTCCAGCAGCTCGGCTCCGCGCTCGGCATCGCGATCGTCGGCGCGGTGTTCTTCCACGTCGTCGGCGACGCGTTCACCGAGGCCGGACTGCGGGACGGGTTCGTCGAGGCGTCGTGGTGGGCAGCCGGCGGCTACCTGCTGTCGGCGGCCGCGACGGTGTTCCTGCCTGATCGCAAGGCCGTGCAGCGGCACGCCCGCGAGCAGGCGGAGCTGCTCGAGGCGGTCTGACGCCTGGGCGTCGGGACCTACTTCTTCTTGTTGCCGGCGAGCATGCCGGCGGCAACCTGGCGGTAGGCCTCGGCGCCCTTGTGCGTCCGCGCGGTGGAGAGCACCGAGCGGCCGATCGCGGGTGCCTCGGCGAACCGGATCGTCTTGGGGATCGGCGGCGTCACGACCGGCAGCTCGTACGTCTCTCGGATCGCCGCGAGCACGTTCTGCGCGTGCTTGGTGCGGCCGTCGTACATCGTGGGCAGGACGCCCATGATCTCGAGCGACGGGTTGATGAACTGGCGTACGTCGTGGATCGTGTCGAGCAGCTGACCGACGCCTCGGTGTGACAGGGTCTCGGCCTGCAGCGGGATCAGCACCTTCTGTGCCGCCGACAGCGCGCCGACCGTGAGGATGCCGAGCGTCGGCGGGCAGTCGATCAGGATCCAGTCGTAGTCGTCGGCGACCTTGTCGAGCGCGACCCGGAGGCGCTGCTCCCGGCCCGTGCGGCCGAGGAGGCTCTCCTCGGCCTGGGTCAGCGTGATGTTGGCCGGCAGCAGGTGCATGCCGTCGTCGGTGATGACGATCGCGTCCTCGGCCTGCCGGGTGCCCAGCAGGACCTCCGCGACCGTGACGTCGAGGTCCTCGGGATCGATGCCGAGCGAGAACGTCAGGCTGCCCTGCGGATCCACGTCGACGAGCAGGACCCGCTGCTTGAGCTCGGTCAGCGCGGCGCCGAGCGACACCACTGTCGTGGTCTTGGCGACGCCACCCTTCTGGTTCGCCACTGCGATAGTCGTCGTCACGGTCGCCATTGTGTCATCACGTCGCCTGACCTCGCCGTTCGCGCGCTGAGGCGTTTGGCATGCTTGCTCCATGACACGTCGCGCGCTGGTGACCGGGGCAACCTCAGGAATCGGCAACGCGTTCGCCAAGGAGCTGGCCCGGCGCGGCTACGACCTCGTGATCGTGGCCCGGACGACCGAGCGCCTGGAGGCCCTTGCGACGCAGATGCGCAGCAAGCACCGCGTCGAGGTCGACGTCGTGACGGCCGACCTGTCGACCACCGAGGGCGTACGTGCGACCGTCAACAAGCTCACCGACACGACCCGACCGGTCGACCTGCTGGTCAACAACGCGGGGGCCTCGTTGGCCGGGTGGTTCGGCACGACCGACATCAGCGACGAGGACCGTCAGCTGGACCTCCTCGTGCGCGCGCCGATGCACCTCATGGACGCGGCGATCAAGACCATGGCCGGCCGCGGCGGTGGGCAGATCATCAACGTCTCGAGCGTCGCGGCGTTCACCCCTCGCGGCGTCTACTCCGCCCACAAGGCCTGGCTCCTCAACCTGTCGCAGTGGGCCGACATCCACTACGCCGACGTCAACATCTCGGTCCAGGCCCTCTGCCCCGGCTTCGTCCGCACGGAGTTCCACCAGCGCGGCGAGATGGACGTCTCTGGCGTGCCGAAGTGGATGTGGCTCAAGGCCGACAAGGTCGTCACGACGTCGCTCAAGGACCTCGACAAGGGCAAGTCCGTGTCGATCCCGTCCTTCCGCTACAAGGTGCTGGCCGCGCTGGCGCAGTACATGCCGAAGGGGCTCGTCACGCGGATCGCGAAGCGCGGCCGGTGACATGAGCACTCCACGGTCGTTGGTGCTCCCGCCGGGGGTGCACGCGGTCACGATCGAGACCGGCCGCGGCAACTTCGCAGCGCACACCGTACGCACGGACGGGGCCGTCGGGCACGTCCTGCTGGTCCCGGGCTGGACCGGCTCCAAGGAGGACTTCACCGCCTTCCTGCCGTTGCTGGCCGCCGCGGGGTTCAACGCCACGGCATACGACCAACGTGGCCAGTACGAGACGCCCGGCGCTCCCGACGACGACTACACGCTGGACGGCTTCGCCGCGGATGCCCTGGCGCTCAGGGGCATGGCCTCCGACGCCGCCCGTTCGCACCTCCTCGGGCACTCGTTCGGCGGCCTCGTCGCGCAGCAGGCCGCCGTCGCCGACCCGTCCGCGTGGCACAGCCTGAGCCTGCTCTGCACCGGCCCGGGCGCCCTCGGCGAGACTCCGGGCCGGCCACCGCTCACCCCGCTCGTGCAGGCGCTCGGCGTCATGACGCTTGCGGAGATCCGCGCAGCGCTGCCCTCCGATCCCACGCTGGCACCGGACATCGCGGAGTTCCTCGACAAGCGCTTCACCTCCAACGCCCCGGCGTCGCTCAAGGCGATCACCCAGCACCTGATCGACGCGCCCGACATCATCGACGAGGTCGCCGCGACCGGCTTGCCCTTCTGGGTCGGGCGAGGCGCCGACGACGACGCGTGGCCCCATGACGTCCAGGCGGCGATGGCCGGGCGGCTCGGCACCGACGTCCACGTCGTCGAGGGCGCCGCCCACTCCCCCGCCGTCGAGAATCCTCAAGCGCTGCTCGATGCCTGGTTGCCGTTCCTGAAGGAGAACACCTGATGGCCAACTTCACCCGTGGATTCACCGGCGGTGCCCGTCGCGGCGGCGACACCCGGCTGCCACCCGGCCAGTACGACACCGGCGCCACCTGGCCGGTGCTCACCGCCGAGCTCACCCCGACGATCGACCTTGAGACGTGGACCATGACGGTCGACGGCCTCGTCGAGAAGCCGACGACGTGGGACTGGCGTGGCATCCATGCACTGCCCTCGTCGTCCTACTTCGGCGACATCCACTGCGTGACGACGTGGACCAAGTTCGACACCACGTTCGCCGGCGTCAGCGTCGACGCGTTGCTCGAGATCGCGAAGCCGAAGCCCGAGGCCACGCACGTCATGGCGACCTCGACGACGGGGTACAACACCAACCTGCCGCTCGACGACATCACCGGCGGCAAGGCGTGGATCGTCTGGGAGTTCGACGGCAAGCCGCTCGCGCCGGAGCACGGCGGTCCCGTACGCCTGCTCGTGCCGCACCTGTACTTCTGGAAGTCGGCCAAGTGGATCACCCGTATCGAGCTGATGGACCACGACGAGCAGGGCTTCTGGGAGCGCAACGGCTACCACGACCGCGGCGACCCGTGGCTGGAGCAGCGCTACCAGGGCGACGCATGACCGAAGCCATCGCGAGCTCGTGGACGACCGGAACGGTCCGCGAGGTCGAGCGGTTCGGCGAGACGTACGTCCGGCTCCGGATCGAGGTCGCCGACCGGCACGACCACGTGCCCGGCCAGCACTACGTCGTACGCCTGCGCGCGCCTGACGGCTACACCGCCCAGCGGTCCTACTCCCTGGCGTCGGACCCCGCCGACCCGCTGATCGAGCTGATGGTGGAGTGCCTGCCCCGCGGTGAGGTGTCGGGGTTCCTGCACGACGTCGTCGAGGCGGGCGACGAGCTCGAGCTGCGTGGTCCGATCGGCCGCTGGTTCGTGTGGGGCGGCGAGGTCCCGTCGTTGTGCGTCGCCGGCGGCTCCGGCGTCGTGCCGTTCATCTCGATGCTCCGCTACGCCCGCCGCATGGGCACCGCGTCGCACCTGACGATCGTCGCCTCGGCCCAGACCCGCGAGCGGCTGCCCTACATCGAGGAGCTCGAGGAGTTCGGCGCGTTCATCGCGCTGACCCGGGAGAACCACGGCGATCGCGTCGCCGCGCACATCTATCCCGACGAGCTGGCCGAGCTGTCCAAGGGCATCGAGCGGGCGTACGTCTGCGGCTCGGCCGGGTTCGTCAGCTTCGTCGGCCGCAGCCTCGGCGAGGCCGGCGTGCCCAGCGACATCGTGCGGGTCGAGCAGTTCGGCGCCACGGGCTAGACCCCGCTCCGAGATGTGGATCCCAATGCACCACTGCGGGGCGATCGGTGGTGCATCTCGATCCACATCTCGGCGGGCTAGAGGCCGAAGAGGCGGCGGTACTGCTCGGGCTCGGTGAGGTTGCGGCCCAGCGGGAAGTCGATCTTGCCGGTGCCGTGATAGTCGCTGGAGCCCGTACGCACGAGGCCGAGGTCGCGGGCGATCTGCCGCAGGGCGGCGCGATCCTCCGCGCCGTGGTCGTTGTGGTCGACCTCGAGCCCGTCGAGGCCCTGCTCCTTGAGCGTGCCGATCCGGTCGCGGGTCAGCACCCGGTGGCTGCCTCGTGACCACGGGTGGGCCAGGACGGCCTTGCCGCCGGCAGCCTTGAGCAGTCCGATCGCGGTGGGCAGGTCCGCGGCGTAGCGGTCGACGTACGCGGGCCGGCCGGGCTTGAGGTAGCGCTCGAACGCCTCGTTGCGGTCCTGCACGACGCCGAGGTCGATCAGCGCGTCCGCGACGTGCGGGCGCCCCGTCGCCGCGGCGTTCGTCGACCTCACGCGTACGTCGTGGGCGGTGATGTCGATGCCGAGGCCCCGCAGCCGCTCGAGGGTCGCCGGCAGGCGGGAGTTGCGGCCGTCGATGACCTTGCGGAGCTCGCGCAGGAGGGGCTTGTCCTTGGGATCGAACCCGTAGCCCAGGAGGTGCACGCTCTTGCCGCCGAGCTTGGTCGAGATCTCGATGCCGTGGACCAGCGTGATGCCGACCCGCTTGGCGGCCTTGTCGG
The DNA here is from genome assembly GCF_001428805.1 of Aeromicrobium sp. Root236. NCBI lineage: Bacteria > Bacillati > Actinomycetota > Actinomycetes > Propionibacteriales > Nocardioidaceae > Aeromicrobium > Aeromicrobium sp. Root236. Next base: position 1,387,750 of record NZ_LMIS01000001.1, read on the forward strand.
CCTCCTTCCACCCCTCGGTGGAGTCGTGATCCGTGATGGCGACGACGTCGAGGCCGGCCGCCTTGGCGTTCTCGACGAGCTGGGTCGGGGTGTCGGTGCCGTCGGAACGGTCGCTGTGGGTGTGGAGGTCGATCTTCACGAGGTCAGGCTACTCAGGGCAGGCAGTTCCACTGGCGTACGACCTGAGTGCCGCGGTCGACGCCGAGCACGGAGATCGTCGAGGTGTCGAGCGCGAACAGCCGTCCTTCGGACACGTCGAGACCCAGCCAGCGTGCGGCAAGCGCGCGCAGGGAGTGCCCGTGCGCGAAGACGAGGGTCTTGCCGTCGGCCGCGCGTGCCCGCGCCACGACGCGGTCGAGGCGCTCGGCCACCTGCTCGGCGGTCTCCCCGCCGGGCGACGGGTGCGTCCAGACGCTCCAGTCCGGGACGGTCTTGCGGATCTCGGCGGTCGTCAGCCCCTCGTAGTCGCCGTACGCCCACTCGGCGAGGTCCTCGTCGACCTCCGGGTCGGCGAATCCGGCCAGCTCGGCGGTGTGGATCGCGCGCCGGCGCGGGCTCGACATGACGTGCACGAAGTCGATGCCGGACAGCGGGCCCACGAGCGTACGAGCAGCGGCCTCGCCCTTGTCGGTCAGCGGCAGGTCGGTCGTGGACGTGTGCTGGCCGCTGCGGCTCCACTCCGTCTCGCCGTGGCGCACCAGCCAGAGCTGGTCCTCGACCTCGTCAGTGCGGGACAAGGGCCCAGACATCCAGGTCGAGCAGCACACCGGGTGCGTACTTCTGGTCCTCACCCCGCAGGGTCATGGACTCGTCACGGCCCTTCGTCGCCACGAGCCGCAGGCGCAGCGCGCCGACGCCCGGTGCCGCTGTGTCGGCCTTGTCGAGCACCTCGGACCACGCATAGACCGTGTCGCCGGCGAAGGCCGGTGACACGTGCGCGCCGGCGTTGATCGCCGCGATGAGCTGCGCGTTGGCGAGGCCGTTGAACGACAGCGCGCGGGCCAGCGAGATCACATGGCCGCCGTAGACGAGCCGGTTGCCGTCGGGCCGCGCCTCGGTGTTGAAGTGCACCTTGGCGGTGTTCTGCCACAGCCGCGTCGCGAGCATGTGCTCCGGATCGGTGAGCGTGACACCGTCGACGTGGTCGATCTTCTCGCCGACCTCGTAGTCGCCGAAGCGGTGCGACTCCCCCGCGGCCTCGAAGTCGTACGTCGTGAAGTCGAGCCCGGCCGGCACCACCAGGTCGGCGGCAGCGACGGCCGGCGCGAGGTCCGGCACCACGGTCTCGGGCGCGGGCGCCTCGAGATGACGTTTGTGCACCATGACCCAACGCGCCCAGTCGAGCACGACCTCGTCGCGCTGGTTGGTGGCCGTCGAACGTACGTAGACGACCCCGGTCTTGCCGTTGGAGTTCTGCTTGAGGCCGATGACCTCCGACTGCGTCGCGATCGTGTCGCCAGGCACGACCGAGCGATGGAAGCGGCACTCGGCATAGCCGAGGTTGGCCACGGCGTTGAGCGAGACGTCGGGGACCGTCTTGCCGAACGCGATGTGGAACGCGATGAGCTCCTCGACGGGAGCCGGGCTCAGGCCGACCGAAGCGGCGAACTCCGCCGACGAGGGCACTGCGAAGCGGGTCGGGTAGATCGCACCGTACGCCGCGCGATCGCCCTCGGTGACGGTGCGCGGAGTCGCGTGCCGGAGGACCTGGCCGACCTCGAAGTCCTCGAAGAAGTTGCCGGGATTGGTCTTCGTCGTCATACGGCGAACGGGTCGCGGCCGGGCAGCTTTGCGAGCAGCTCCTGGCCTTGGGCGAGGAACTTGTGCTCGACGAGCACCTCGTACTTGGTCGCCACGACCTTCTGCACCGAGCTGAAGTCGCGCTGGCCGCGGGTGGCTCCGTAGCCGAGGGCCGCGAACACCACGCTGAAGACGATGCCGATGACGGCGCACCCCGCAACGGTGGCCAAGAAGCTGCTGCCCTCGGAGAACGCCGAGACCACGATGCCCACGAACAGGCCCAGCCACAGGCCCGATCCGGCGCCGGCCATCAGCACGCGGCCCCACGTCAGACGGCCCGTCACGCGCTCGACCTGCTTGAGCTCCGTGCCGACGATCAGCACGTTCTCGACCGGGAACTCGTTGTCCGAGAGGTAGTCGACGGCCTTTTGCGCGTCGGCGTACTTGTCGAACACGCCGAGCGACTGCGGGTACTCGAGCGAGAAGATCTCTGCCATGGCTTGCTCCTAGAGCTTGTAGTCCTTGAGAAGGCTGCGGCCGATGATCATCTTCTGGATGTCGGAGGTGCCCTCACCGATGAGCATGAACGCGGCCTCGCGGTAGAGGCGTTCGATCTCGTACTCCTTGGAGTAACCGTAGCCGCCGTGGATGCGGAACGAGTCCTGCACCACCTCGTTGCAGTACTCGGCGGCGAGCATCTTGGCCATGCCGGCCTCGACGTCGTTGCGCTCACCGGAGTCCTTGCCGCGTGCCGCGCGCACGACCATCGCGTGCGACGCCTCGACCTTGGTCGCCATCTCGGCCAGGCGGAACAGGATCGCCTGGTGCTGGGCGATGGGCTTGCCGAATGTCTCGCGCTGCTGGGCGTACGCGATGCCGAGCTCGAACGCCCGGTTGGCGATGCCGACGGCACGGGCGCCGACGTTGACGCGGCCGACCTCGACGCCGTCCATCATCTGGTAGAAGCCCTGGCCGGGCTTGCCGCCGAGGACCTGGTCGGCCGAGATCTTGTGCTTCTCCAGGATCATCTCGGTCGTGTCGATGCCCTTGTAGCCCATCTTCTCGATCTTGCCCGGGATCGTGACGCCCTGAGCCGTCTCGCCGAAGCCCGGCTCCTTCTCGACCAGGAACGTCGTCATGTTCTTGTAGACGCTGTCGTCGCCCTCGTCGGTCTTGCACAGCACTGCGACGAGGTTGGACGAGCCGCCGTTGGTCAGCCACATCTTCTGGCCGGTGATCTCGTAGCCGTCGTCGGTCTTGGTCGCCTTGGTCTTGATCGCCGCGACGTCGGAGCCGAGCGCAGGCTCGGACATGGAGAACGCACCACGGACCTCGCCCGTGGCCATCTTGGGCAGGTACTTCTGCTTCTGCTCGTCCGTGCCGTGCTGGCGGAGCAGGTAGGCCAGGATGAAGTGCGTGTTGATGACGCCCGACACGCTCATCCAGCCGCGGGCGATCTCCTCGACCACCAGTGCGTACGTCAGCAGCGACTCGCCGAGTCCGCCGTACTCCTCGGGGATCATGATCCCGAAGATGCCCAGCTCCTTGAGACCCTCGACGATGTCGGTGGGGTACTCGTCCTTGTGCTCCAGCTCCGTCGCGACCGGAATGATCTCCTTCTCGACGAACTGACGGACCGTCTTCAGGATCTCTTCCTGGATCTCGGTCAGGCCTTCGGTACGGACAAGACGACCCATCGCGGGGCTCCTCAAATGTTGCCGGCGTTGACCTGCTGACTGTACCGACGGGCCAATCGTCTGTCGTCCGCTGCGAGGGGTGACGTTCGTTACCCACCGTTAACTTAGTCGGGCAGGACTTCCTCTGGCGGCGGGCGGCGTACGACCACGACGACCAGTCCGGCGAGGATCAGTGCGAGCCCGACGTACACGCCGGCCGGGGGCGTCTGGTCGAGGAAGATGCCGGCCAGGATCGCCGCGCCCGGCACCTCGAACAGCAGCAGGAGCGAGATCAGGCCGGGACTCATGACCGCCAGCAGGTGGTTGAGCACCGAGTGCCCGAGGAGCTGCGCGCAGATCGTGACACCGACGATCGCCAGCCACGTGCGGCCCGAGAAGTCGATCATCTCGACCTGCGCGACGAGGCACGACACCGCCAGAGTGACGGCGCAGATGCTGTAGCAGACGACGGTGTAGGACGTCGTCGACACGGTCTCGCGCACCCGGCTGCCGGCCATCAGGTAGAGCGCCGCGGTCAACCCGCCGACCAGCGCCAGCAGGTCGCCCGCGACGGCTCGCGCCGACAGCGAGAAGTCGACGCCGGTGATGACCAACACGCCGACGACCGCGATCGAGACCCCGGCGACGACTGCGGGTGGCGTGCGGGTGCCGCGCAGCAGGTCGATCACGACGACGAACACGACCTGCATGCTGACCATCGCCGTGGCGGCCGCGACCGACGTCATCTTGAGCGCGCTGACCCAGGTCGCGAAGTGCACCGCCAGCATCACGCCCGCGAACGCCGTGGCGTACCAGCCCTCGCGGCCCAGGCCGGTCAGCTCGCGCCGGATCGTCCGCGCGGCGAACGGTGCGACGGCAGCCGTGCCGAGCGCGTTGCGCCAGAACCCGATCGCCAGCGCCGGAGCGTTCGCCCCCGCCATCAGCGGCCCCGACGCCGAGACGCCCAGGATCGCGACGATGGCGAGGAAGGCGTTCACCCGGTCAGTCTGCCGGTATGCCTGCCCGACCGGTCGGCCCGTGCCACCATGTCGCCATGACTGCCCTCGCCATCTGCCTCATCGCCCTCGGTGCCGTCGCCTCGGTGCTCGGCGTCCTGCGATTCGTCGCGTCCCGCCGCCAGGTGCTCGCCCCCGGCGAGGTCGCCCGCGGCAACGGCCTCCCGATGATGGTCGCCGGCGACGTCGCCCTGATCGCCGGGGTCCTCCTGCTGGTGCTGTAGGTCCGGGGGCCCCCGTGATGTGCGGACCTAGGAGAGCTCCGACTGGTCCTGCCTTCGCTTGAGCCTCCGGACCAGGAGCGTTGTTCCGAGCACGTCGAGTGCGCAGATGGCGAGGGACACGACCGGGACGATCATCAACCACCACGGAGCCTCGCCAGGCCGGATGTCCCTGAGCACGACGACGAGCGTCACCACGGGCACACAGAGCAGGAAGAGTGCCGCGGCCACCACGTTGGCGTACGTGGAGCTGCAGCCCAAACGCTGGTCATAGAAGACCTTGTTGCGTATGCGGGAGCCGGGAACCAGTGGGTCGATTCCCAGCCATGAATCCATCCAGCGTCGCCGCACGAAAGCGCTCCATTCTTCGTTCCGAGCATTCTGTCAGCGCGGCCGGCGCGGCACAGGTGGCATGAACCGGATGGCGCCGCGTTCGGCCCTTGCGACCGGGGTTTCGCCGGTGATCGCAGAAACAACGTGTCAACCACGCACCCTCCGACGCCGAACACGACCTCGCCACATTCCTCGTCCACGTGCGATACGCCGCCTGACAGCGGAGCCCAGGACTCAGCCTCCTGCGCCGCAGTCCTGGCTGCCGCTGTAGCAGGGCGTGTAGCTGGTCGGTGGCTCGTAGGTCGGCGCTTCCGGGCGCCATCGGTCGTGCGGCACGGCGAACACCCCTGCCACGATCACCATGACGACGATGCCGGCCGCGCTCCACCAGGCCCGGCGGCCGCTCGGGACGATCAAGGCGAGCACGAGGCTCAGCACCACGGCCGAAAGGCCGGCCGTGGCGGTCCACACGTACCTGGCTTTCTCCGCGTGTGTCGGGACGACGGAGTCACCGCCGATCGTGAAGTAGACGTCGATCTGCTGATAGACGAGCGCCAACGCGAGGGCAGCGCCGGCCGCGAGCGCTCCGCCCCAGCCGGCGCGGAGCAGGCGCGATCGGGAGTCGACCGTCTCCCCCGCGGCTGATGACATCTGCACACCCTAAGGCGTGAGGAAAGCGGCAGAACTAGAACGGGTTCTTGTTTTCGCGCACGGGCGCTGGGATGCTTCCGGGATGGACCTGGAAGCGCTCGAAGACATTCGCCGGCTGAAGTACCGCTACTTCCGGTCGCTCGACCTCAAGCTCTGGGACGAGTTCGCCGACACGTTCACCGCTGATGCCGTCGGCCGCTACGGCACCAAGGTGTACGGCGAGCTCGACGCGCTCGAGGGCCGTGACGCGATCGTCGGGTTCATGAGCGAGAAGCTGTCCAACGGCATCATCACGGTGCACGTGGCTCACCACCCGGAGATCGACGTCGACGGTGACACCGCCGAAGGGTCGTGGGGGTTCGAGGACACCGTCATCGCGACCGACTTCAAGATGCTGATCCGCGGCGCCGGCTACTACCGCGACCGCTATCGGCGCGAGGCGGACGGATGGCGGATCGCCGAGACGTCGTACGAGCGGATCTACGAGTCGATGGAGTCCCTCGACGACACGCCCAGCCACCAGCTGCTGGCCAACCGCTGGGCAACCCAAGGTTGAGATCAACCGGCCAGTGCCGTCTCGAGGTGGGTGAGCAGTCGCTGCAGCGAGCTGCAGCGATCAGCCCCAGGCCTTCTCGAGCTCGGCCAGTGCCGTCTCGAGGTGGGTGAGCAGTCGCTGCAGGTGAGGGACCGATCGGCGGCAGCCGATGAGGCCGAAGTCGAGGTAGCCCGCACGACTCGTCAGCGTGATGTTGAGCGCGAGGCCGTCGGTGACGATCGACACCGGATACATCCCGTCGAGCCGCGAGCCGTTGAAGTACATGTCGTTCTTGGGCCCCGGGACGTTGGAGACGACGACGTTGAACGGCGGGTTGGTGTACTTCACGAATCCGGGGATCGGCGTCAGGGCGAGCGGCAGCATCTGCAGTGCCGAGAACGCCAGGATCTGGGTCGGCGTGAGGTCGCTGAGGATCTTCTTGGCCTGCCGCGAGGAGTACGAGATCTCTTCCAGGCGGGTCGCGCCCTGCTCGCGGTCCGTCGCCAGATTGACGATGATCGCCCCGGTCGCGTTGCCGGTCCCGGTGTCCTTGCCGGCCGACTCGGCCCGCAGTGACAGCGACACCGGCACCATCGCGGTCATCGGCTCGTCGGGCAGGGCGTGCTGCTCGAGCAGGTAGTCCCGCAGCGCACCCGACACCATCGCGAGCACGACATCGTTGAGGGTCGTCGCCGAGGACTTGGCGACCCGCTGGATGCGCTCGATCTCCCACGACTGGGCGGCGAATCGCCGGGCACCGCCGATCGAGCCGTTGAGGATCGTCTTGGGTGCCCGTGGCAGCGTGATGTCACCCTCGCGGATGATCTGGTTGGCGATCTTGAGCCCGGCCGGCAGCAGCCCGGCGATGTCACCCGCAGCGCCCGCTCCCGTACGCACGAGGGCCATCGGGTCGAAGCCGCGCTTGTCGCCCGACGGCTTGCGAGCGGGCAGCGCCCACGGCGGCAGGCAGTCCTGCGCGTCGGGGTCCTCGCTCAGCGACCGCTGCATCAGCCGTAGCGCCGAGACGCCGTCGACCATCGCGTGATGCACCTTGGTGTAGACCGCGATCCGGCCGTCCTGCAGGCCTTCGACGACGTGCGCCTCCCAGAGCGGCCGCCTCCGGTCGAGCAATGAGCCGTGCCACCGGGACGTCAGCTGCAGCAGCTCGCGGATCCGCCCGGGGCTGGGCACGGCCGAGTGACGCACGTGGTGGTCGTAGTCGATCGTCTCGTCGCTCTTCCAGCGCGTGCCGACGGGCTCACCCGGGCGCTTGCGGAACAGGGGCGAGATGTTGTCGGTCTGCCGGAACGCGTCGAGCATGTCGCGCACGTATTCGGGCCCTGCGCCCTCGGGCGGGACGAACAGCTGCAGGCCGCCGACATGCATCGGATGGTCCCGGTTCTCCGCCAGCAGGAACATCGAATCCGTGGGTGGCATGAACGACATCGGCAATCCTCACGAAAAGTTGGACGTACTGGCAGTACGCTAACGATCACATGTGGCGCAAGTCACTTTGCGTGAAGTATTCGTTAACGACTGTTCACCGCTCCAGCGGGGTAACCCGCTGTTGCATCACAGTCTGAAGGGATTCCGATGGCTCCGCATCTGTCGCTGGCCGCCCAACCGCAGTTCTTCCGCGGAGCGAGCATCCAGTCCCGTGTTCTCGGCTTCGGGCTGCGCCACACCGTACGCCCCCTGCTCGGCGCGTGGGCGCGGCTGCCGTTCGACGTGTTCCCGCCCAACGTGGTCGAACAGGTCGCCCGGCTGCTGCCGGTGCACGAGGGCACGATGTGGCGCACCGTCGACCTCGCCGACTGCGGCAGCGAGTGGCTGCAGGCCAAGGGCGTCTCCGACATCCACGGCGGCAACCGCGGCGCGATCCTCTACTTCCACGGCGGCGCGTTCATCACCTGCGGGCTCAACACGCACCGCCGCCTTGTCTCCCGCATCTCGTACGCCGCCAAGCAGCCCGTGCTCAACGTCGGCTACCGGCAGATGCCGTACGAGCCGATCACCGAGTCGGTCGCCGACGGCGTCGACGGGTTCCGGTGGCTGCTGGAGCAGGGCTACGCGCCGGAGGAGATCACGATCGCCGGTGACTCCGCCGGCGGCTACCTGGCGTTCAGCGTCGCCCGTGCAGTCATGGACAAGGGGTGGGGCCAGCCGGCCGGCGTCGTCGCGATCTCGCCGCTGCTCGACTTCGACCCCGCAGGCAAGAAGGGACATCGCAACGCCAACCGCTGCGAGACGTTCCCGATGAACGCCGTCGCCAAGCTCACCGACGTGTCGCTGCGCATGGACACCCGTCGTGGCATCTCCGGCCACCGCGTCGACCCGGTCAACATGCCGCTCGCCGACATGCCGCCCGCGCTGATCCACATCGGCTCCAACGAGGTGCTGATGGCCGATGCCGAGCTCATGGCCAACCGCCTCGTCTCGGCCGGCGTGCCCTGCGACCTGCAGGTGTGGGACCGCCAGGTCCACGTGTTCCAGGCCGCCGCTTCATGGGTTCCCGAGGCGCGCACGGCGATCGAGGAGATCGGTACGTTCGTCCAGGCCCTGGCCGAGCGCGAGGCCACCGGCACCGCCCCGGTCGCCGCACCGGCAACCGCAGCGCCCTCGCGCCGCCGCCGCGCAGCCGTACGCTGAACCGTGTGAACCGCACCGACCTCGTCGCCGAGCTCGCCAAGAAGTCCGGACTGCTCTGGATCTCGTACGCCGGACACACGCGCGCGGTGTGGCACGAATGGGTCGGCGACGCCGTGTGCGTCGTCGCGGGCGGGTCCGAGCAGCCGCTGCCCGACATCGAACGGCACCAGACCGTGATCCTGAGCCTGCGCAGCAAGTCGACGCGGGCCTTGGTCGCCGAGGTCAAGGCCACCGTCGAGGTCGTCGCGCCCGGCTCCGAGCACTGGGAGGCGGTCACGACCGCCCTCAAGGCCGGCCGCCTCAACCTCGCTGACGGCGACCACGCGATCGAGCGATGGGCGATCGAGTCCGTGGTGGTGCGCCTCGTGCCGACCGACGAGATATCGCTGCCGGACCAGATCGCCACCACGATCCGGCACACGTCGCCCCATTTGACGCGTTGAGACCGCGCATACGGGTAGCGCGAAGCAAAGAGGCGAGGAGAGCCGACATGGCGGACAACACGATCCACGAGGACGAGCTCGAGGTCCACGACCCCAAGCGCACTGCAGCGGGAGTGACCGGCGTACGCGTGTCGCTGCAGCGTTCGCTGTCGCACATGGGCCTCCGCACGACCGCCAGGACGCTGCTCAAGCTCAACCAGGCCGACGGCTTCGACTGCATGAGCTGCGCGTGGCCGGATCCCGACCCCGAGAACCGGCACACCGCGGAGTTCTGCGAGAACGGTGCCAAGGCGGTCGCCGAGGAGGCCACCAAGGAACGGGCCGATCCGGCTTTCTTCGCGCGGCACAGCATCGCCGACCTGTCGGCCCACGACGAGTACTGGCTGGGCCAGCAGGGCCGCATCACGCACCCCATGGTCAAGCGACCCGGAGGCACGCACTACGAGGAGATCGGCTGGGAGGAGGCATTGCGCCTCATCGGCGACCAGCTCAACTCGCTGGCCTCCCCCGACGAGGCGATCTTCTACACCTCGGGCCGGGCGTCCAACGAGGCGGCTTTCCTCTACCAGCTGTTCATCCGCGCGTACGGCACCAACAACATGCCCGACTGCTCCAACATGTGCCACGAGTCCAGCGGCACGGCGCTGACCGAGTCGATCGGGATCGGCAAGGGCAGCGTCAGCCTGCGCGACATCTACGACGCCGAGTGCATCGTGATCGCCGGTCAGAACCCGGGCACCAACCACCCGCGCATGCTGTCCGCGCTCGAGATCGCCAAGCGTCGCGGTGCGAAGATCATCGCGATCAACCCGCTGCGCGAGGCCGGGCTCGTCAACTTCCGCAACCCGCAGAAGCCTCGTGGGGTCGTGGGCAAGGGCACCGACATCGCCGACCTGCACCTGCCGATCAAGATCAACGGCGACCTCGCCCTGTTCCAGGCGATCGGCTCGCTCCTGCTGGAGTGGGACGCCGTCGACCACGAGTTCGTCGACCGCCACACCCACGGATTCGAGGCGTGGGCCGAGCACGTACGCGCCGTCGACTGGGACGTCGTCGAGTCGGCCACCGGCCTCACGCGCGCCCAGATCACCGAGGCTGCGGAGCTCATCCGGGCCTCGGACGCCACGATCTACTGCTGGGCGATGGGGCTCACGCAGCACCGCAACGCCGTCGCGACGATCCGCGAGGTCGCCAACCTGGCGTTGGCCCGCGGCGACATCGGCAAGCGCGGCGCCGGGCTGTGTCCCGTACGCGGTCACTCCAACGTGCAGGGCGACCGCACGATGGGCATCTGGGAGCGGGTCCCCGACCACTTCCTCGACGCCCTGCAGGCCGAGTTCGGGTTCGACCCGCCTCGCGAGCACGGCCTCGACACCGTCGACGCCATCCGCGCGCTCCGCGACGGCAAGGCGACGTTCTTCATGGGCCTCGGCGGCAACTTCGTGCAGGCCGCCCCTGACACCGAGGTCACCGCCAAGGCTCTGAGCAGTGCCGCCATGACGGTCCAGGTGTCGACCAAGCTCAACCGCTCGCACCTCGAGTGCGGTGACACCGCCCTGATCCTCCCGACCATGGGCCGCACCGAGAAGCTGGTGACGGCGGCGGGCGAGCAGTTCGTCACGGTCGAGGACTCGATGTCGGCCGTGCACGCGTCGCGCGGGGTGCTCCCGCCGGTCAGCCCGCACGTACGCTCCGAGGTCACGATCATCGCCGGCCTCGCCGAGGCGACGGTCGGCCGACGGCACGGGATCGACTGGTCCGCGATGGCGATCGACCACAACCTCATCCGGCACCACATCTCGCGAGTCGTGCCGGGCTGCGAGTCCTACACGCACAACGTCGACCGCCCCGGCGGCTTCGTGCTGCCGCACCCCCCGCGCGACTCCCGTACGTTCGACACCAAGAGCGGCAAGGCCGAGTTCGTGCCGTCGCCGATCGAGCTGCTGCACGTCCCGGACGGGCACCTGGTGCTCCAGACCCTGCGCAGCCACGACCAGTTCAACACCACGATCTACGGCCTGAGCGACCGCTATCGCGGCATCGAGGACGGCCGCCGCGTGGTGTTCGTCCATCCCGACGACATCGCGGCGCAGGGCTTCGCCGACGGCGATCTCGTCGACCTGGTCTCGCGCTGGGACGGTGACGACGTCAAGCGGGTCGCCAAGCGGTTCCGCATCGTCTCGTACGACACGCCCCGCGGATCAGCGGCGGCCTACTACCCCGAGACCAATCCTCTGGTGCCGCTCGACTCGACGGCGACCGGCAGCAACCAGCCGACGTCCAAGTCCGTCATGGTGCGCCTCGAGCCGCACCCCACCCAGGACGAGGCCAACGCGGGTGCCGCGCAGGACGACGTGGGCGCCGACGACTCGCACAAGACCGACCGCCAGCCCCGGCACCTCTCGTGACCGACCCCTACGACCTCCAGCGGTTCGTCGACGCGCAGGGCGGCGGCACGTACGACCGCGCGCTCGCCGAGCTGCGCGCCGGCCGCAAGACGAGCCACTGGATGTGGTTCGTCTTCCCGCAGGTCGCCGGGCTGGGCCGCAGCGAGACGGCGGTGCGATACGCCCTCTCGGGCGTCGACGAGGCACGGGCGTACGGCAGCCACCCCGTGCTCGGCCCGCGCTACGACGAGTGCTGCGAGGCGTTGGTGTCCCTGGGCGAGGTCTCGATGACCGACGTGCTCGGCCCGGTCGACGCGCAGAAGCTGCACTCCTCGCTGACGCTGTTCGCCCAGGCCGGACCGCAGGGCCCCGCGGTCGACGCGCTGCTGGCCACGCACTTCGGCGGCGAGCTCGACCCCGCGACGCTCCGCCTGCTCTGAACCGCTCCGCCATGCTGACGTCCCACGATCGGGGCAGGGCTCGACGGTAGAGTTCGAGCGTGAGCGCAACGCCCGGACGCATCTTCCTGTCCCGCATCGTGGGCCAGGCGGTCTTCGACCCCGCGGGCGACCAGGTCGGCAAGCTCCGCGACGTCGTCGTCGCCGTACGCTCCGCGCGCCAGCGTCCTCGCGTGCTGGGTCTGGTCGTCGAGGTGCTCGGCCGGCGCCGGGTGTTCCTGCCGATCACCCGCGTGACGTCGCTCGACTCGGGCCAGATCATCACGACAGGCGTCCTCAACGTCCGCAAGTTCGTGCAGCGCCGCACCGAGACCCTCGCGATCCACGAGCTGTTCGACCGCACGGTGACGCTGCCTGACGGCTCGTCGGGCACGGTCTACGACCTCGCGATGGAGCAGGATCCCCGCCGCGACTGGTACGTCAGCGACGTCGCCGTCCAGGGCGGCGGCAAGCGGTTCGGCCGCCGCGGTCCGCACCAGGTGCTCGAGTGGGACCAGGTCAAGGGCCTCACCACCGAGGAGGCCGGCCAGGGCGCGACCCACCTGCTCGCCACGATGGACGAGATGCGGGCGGCCGACCTCGCCAACGCCTTGCGCGACCTGGCGCCCAAGCGCCGGATGGAGGTCGTCACCGAGCTCGACGACGAGCGCCTCGCCGACGTGCTCGAGGAGCTGCCCGAGAAGGACCAGGTCGAGATCCTCGGCGTGCTCGATCCCGAGCGTGCCTCGGACGTGCTCACAGAGATGGACCCCGACGACGCCGCCGACCTCCTCGGCGAGCTGCCTCCGGCCACCGCCGAGGCGCTGCTGACGCTGATGGAGCCCGACGACGCCGAGGACGTACGCCGGCTGCTGACCTACGAGGAGCGCACCGCCGGCGGCATGATGACCACCGAGCCCGTCGTGCTGCCGCCTGACGCGACGATCGCCGACGCCCTGGCCCGCATCCGCAACCCCGACCTGATCCCGGCGCTCGCGTCGATGGTCTACGTGTGCCGGCCGCCGCTCGAGACGCCGACCGGCAAGTTCCTCGGCATCGTGCACTTCCAGGCTCTGCTGCGCGAGCCGCCGTCCACGCTGGTCAGCGCGATCGTCGACAACGACATCGACTGGCCGCGCCCCGAGGCGTCTCTCGAGCACGTGGCCAACCTGCTCGCCGCCTACAACATGGTCGCGCTGCCGGTCGTCGACGAGAACTTCCACCTGCTCGGGGCGGTGACCATCGACGACGTGCTCGACCACCTGCTGCCTGAGGGCTGGCGAGAACAGGACGACGCTCAGCCTGATCCCGGGGCGGGCTCGGAGGTGGTCACGCATGGCTGACCGCGCCCGCCTCGACCAGCCGCGTTCCGTACGCCGTTCGTTCCGCTCCCGCCGCGAGCCCGACCCGGAGCGCTTCGGCCGGTTCGCGGAGTCGACCGCCCGCTTCCTCGGCACCGCCACGTTCATCGCGTGGATGACGGTCTTCGTCGTGGTCTGGATCGGCTGGAACATGCCCTACGGGCCCGACCGGCACCGCTGGGACGACTACCCGTTCATCTTCCTGACGCTGATCCTGTCGCTGCAGGCGTCCTACGCCGCGCCGCTGATCCTGCTCGCCCAGAACCGTCAGGAGGCCCGCGACCGCGTCACGCAGGAGCAGGACCGCGACGCCACCGCACAGGCCAACGCCGACATGGAGTTCCTCGCCCGCGAGGTCGCCAGCCTGCGGCTCGGACTCGGCGAGGTGGCCACCCGCGACTTCATCCGTGGCGAGCTGCGCGGTCTGATGGCCGACCTCGACGAGCGCGACGCCGAGGACGAGTCCAAGGACTGACCCGCGTCAGTAGGTGAACAGCGACGGCACGGGCAGCACCCGGCTGATGCACGACGCGACATGGTCGATGTCGCGACGACGCGCCCTTCCGACGACCCGCAGGCGGCAGCCCGACTCATGGGCCGAGAGGCTGACCTGGATCCGCTGCTCCTGCTTCATCAGCAGGAACACCAGACCGAGGGGGAACAGGAAGATCGCCACGACGTACGCCCAGCCGGGGCGGGACTCGCGCTGGAGCGTGTAGCTGCCCGCGTGGGCCTCGACGAGCGTCATCCCGCGAACCTCGCTGAGCTCGCGGAACAGCACCTGGTCGGCGGTCTCCAGCGAGACGCCGCGGACGATCGTCTCGTCGGCCACGTCGTACGTCGAACCGCTGCCGGGCAGCAGGATCAGGACCGCGATCCCCGCCAGCGCCAGCAGGATCAGGATCTCGGACAGACCCGCGCCGAACACCACGACGTCACCTCTCGCTCGTTGCGATCATCATGCCCGAGTCCCGCCACCCTGCGGACGGTTTCACCGGTTGCGGGCGACACGCGTCTCGTCCCAGACCGGTTCGTCGGACTCGTAGACCCGACCGTCGGCGCCGAACACCAGGAACCGGTCGAAGCCTCGCGCGAACCAGCGGTCGTGGGTCACCGCGACGACGGTGCCCTCGAACGTCGACAACGCCTGCTCGAGTGCCTCGGCCGAGTGCAGGTCGAGGTTGTCGGTCGGCTCGTCGAGCAACAGGAGCGTCGCATTCGACAGCTCGAGCAGCAGGATCTGGAATCGCGCCTGTTGACCGCCCGAGAGCTGCTCGAAGACCTGGTCGCCGGCCTTGGCGAGCCCGTAGCGGTCGAGCGCCTTGGCCGCTCCCTCGTGGCCCATGCCCTTACGGTGCCCGTCACCGTGGTGCAGGATCTCCAGGAGCGTACGGCCGAGCAGCGAGGGGTGCTCGTGGGTCTGCGCGAACCAGCCGGGGCGTACGCGCGAGCCCAGCCTGGCCATGCCGGTGTGGTCGACCGGCGGCGGGATGACGTCGCCGACCGGCTCGTGCTCGATGTCGGGCCGGGAGCCGCCGCCCGCGAGCAGGCGCAGGAAGTGCGACTTGCCCGAGCCGTTGCTGCCGAGCACCGCGACGCGCTCGCCGAACCAGATCTCCAGGTCGAACGGCTTCATCAGCCCGGTCAGCTCGACCTGCTCCGCGACCACGGCACGCTTGGCCGTACGCCCGCCGTCGAGCCGCATCCGCAGGTTCTGGGCGATCGGGACGGCCTCGGGCGGTCCTTCGCGCTCGAACCGCTCGAGCCGCGTCACCGCCGCCTGCAGCCGTGAGGCCATGTCGGCGTTGTAGGCCGCCTTGGCCCGGTACATCACGACGAGCGCCTTGAGCTTGGCGCGTTCCTCGTCCCAGCGCAGCCGCCGCTCCTCGAGCTTGGCGTTGCGGTCGATGCGCGCCTGCAGGTACGTCGAGAAGCGTCCCGGGTGCACCCACAGCGAGCTGCCGGCCGCGCCGGGCTCCAGCGTCGCGATGCGTTGGGCGACCCGCTCGATGAGCTCACGGTCGTGGCTCACGAACAGCACGGTCTTGGGCGACTCGACGAGCTCGTTCTCGAGCCAGCGCTTGGCCGGCACGTCGAGGTAGTTGTCCGGCTCGTCGAGCAGCAGCACCTGCTCGGGCCCGCGCAGCAGCGCCTCGAGCACGAGCCGCTTCTGCTCGCCACCCGACAGGGTCGTGACCTGACGCCACTGCGCCTTCTGGAACGGCACCCCGAGAGCCGAGACCGTGCACATGTCCCACATCGCCTCGTGCTCGTAACCACCGGCGTCACCCCAGTCGACGAGCGCCTGCGCGTACGTCATCTGGGTGCGCTCGTCGTCGTGCTCCATCATGAGCAGCTCCATGCGGTCCACCTCCGCTGCCGCCTTGCGGACGGCTGGCGGTGCGACGGAGACCAGCAGGTCGCGGACCGTCGACTCGTCCCGCACCGAGCCGACGAACTGCCGCATCACGCCGAGACCGCCGGAGATCGTGACGGCACCCTCGTGCGGTTCGAGGTCGCCCGTCGCGATGCGGGTCAGGGTCGTCTTGCCACTGCCGTTGGGGCCGATCAGGGCGACCTTCATGCCCTCGCCGACCCTCAGGCTGACCTCGTCGAGCAGGGGTCGGCCGTCGGACAGCGTGAAGCTGATGGAGTTGAGGTCGAGGTGTCCCACCCCCACATCCTCGCAGCCCTCCGACTTGAAGCGGCACCTCGCGCGAGCAAGAGTGGGTGATTCACCCAATCACCTACTGAACGGGAGAAGCACGTGCTCACGATGACCGATGCCGCAGCAGATGTGGTCCAGAAGATCGTCGAACAGAACGTGACCGAGGAACAGGCCGGTCTCCGGATCAGCCAAGGCGCCGACGAGGCGCTCACCCTGACCCCCACCGCGGAGTCCCAGCCCGGTGACCAGGTCGTCGAGGAGAACGGCGCCCGGGTCTTCCTCGACGCCGGCGCGGCCGCCGTGCTGGATGACAAGGTGCTCGACGCGCAGGTCGGCGCTGACGGCTCGGTGCAGTTCGCCGTCGGCGAGCAGGGCTGATCTGGCACCCACCCCGGAGCGGAATTGAACATGTTCAAATAACGGTCTAGGGTGGGCGCATGAGCCACTCAGACCTGCAGACCGCCGTCGTCGCCGGCGCCTCCGGCTACATCGGCCAACACCTCGTCCGCACCCTGGTCGACCGCGGGGTCGACGTACGGACGATCGGCCGCAGCGCGACCAGCGACGCGACGTGGGACGATCCCGCGAGCCTGACCGCCGTCCTCGACGGCGCGGACCTGCTGGTCAACTTCGCGGGCCGCTCGGTGAGCTGCCGCTACACCAAGCGCAACGCGGACGCGATCTTCGCGTCGCGCACCGAGACCACAGCCGCGCTCGGCCGCGCCCTGGCGACCACCGCCCGGCCACCGCAGCTGTGGGTCAACTCGAGCACCGGCACGATCTATCGCGACGCCCGCGACCGGCCGATGGACGAGGTGACCAGCGAGCTCGGCACCGGGTTCTCGGTCGCCGTCGCCCGCGCGTGGGAGCACGAGCGGTTCTCGGCGCCGACTCCCGTACGCAAGGTCGCGCTGCGGATGTCGATCGTCCTCGGAGCCGGCGGCGGAGCCCTCAACCCGTTCATCAACCTCGCCCGGATGGGCTTCGGCGGGCCGATGGGTGACGGGGACCAGAAGTTCAGCTGGGTCCATGTCGACGACGTCGTCGCCGCCATCACGTACGCCTTCGAGCACCCCGACGTCATCGGCCCGGTCAACGTCGCGGCTCCCGACGTCGTGACGAACGCCGAGATGATGGGGCACGTCCGCGAGGCGCTCGGTCGCCGTCGGGGCGTGCCGCTGCCGGCCTGGGCCCTCGAGGCCGGCGCACGCGTCATCCGCACGGAGCCGGAGCTCGTCCTCAAGAGCCGCTGGATCGACTCCCGGGTGCTTCGTGAGTCCGGCTTCGACTTCGCGTACCCCTCGCTGACCCTCGCCCTCGACGAGATCGCCGGGCGCACGCCCCGCGGCCTGCTGCCCGTCGCACTGGGCTGACGGGCTGATTAGGTCACACTCAGCCGTTCCCGCAGGACCGCCCCCGTACGATGGAGGCATGGCAGTGGTCACCGAAGAGCAAGTCCGTGAAGCCCTCAGCAAGGTCAACGACCCTGAGATCAAGCGACCCATCACCGAGCTCGGGATGGTCGACGGCATCACGATCGAGGAATCGCAGATCACCGTACGGCTCCTGCTGACCGTCTCAGGCTGCCCCCTCAAGGACACGCTCAACCGCGACATCACCGCCGCGATCGCCACCGTCGCGCCCGCGCACGCGGTCGTCGTCGACATGGGCGTCATGACCGACGAGCAGCGCAAGAGCATGCAGGAGCTGCTCCGCGGCGGACGCACCGAGAAGGAGATCCCGTTCGCCCAGCCGGGATCGCTGACCAAGGTCTTCGCGATCGCATCGGGCAAGGGCGGCGTCGGCAAGTCCACCGTCACGGTCAACCTCGCGCTCGCGATGGCCAAGCGCGGCCTCAAGGTCGGCATCATCGACGCCGACATCTACGGACATTCGATCCCCGACATGCTCGGCGTCGGCGACCTCAAGCCGACCCAGGTCGAGGACATGATCATGCCGGTCCCGGTCAAGGGCATGAAGGTCATCAGCATCGGCATGCTCAAGCCCCGCAAGGACCAGGTCGTCGCCTGGCGCGGGCCGATGCTCGACCGCGCTCTCGTGCAGATGCTCAGCGACGTCTACTGGGGCGACCTCGACGCCCTGCTGCTCGACCTGCCCCCGGGCACGGGCGACGTGGCGATCAGCCTCGGCCAGCACCTGCCCAACGCCGAGGTCGTCGTCGTCACGACACCGCAGCCCGCTGCCGCCGACGTGGCCGAGCGCGCCGGCACGATGGCCTCGATGATGCACCAGCGCGTCGTCGGCGTCATCGAGAACATGTCCTACCTCCAGGTCCCCGGCGGTGAGCGCATGGAGATCTTCGGGTCCGGCGGCGCCGCCAAGGTCGCCGAGACGCTCAGCGGCCGGTTCGGCTACGACGTGCCGATGCTCGGCCAGGTGCCGCTCGACCAGACCCTTCGCGAAGGTGGCGACGCCGGCGACCCGATCGTCGAGACCGACCCCGATTCCGAGGCCGCCAAGGTGCTCCAGGGCGCTGCCGACCAGCTGAGCGGGCGTTCCCGCGGCCTGGCCGGCATGCAGCTGGGTCTCGCCCCTGCCGGAAGGCTGTAGGCGCCGCACATGTTCGGCATGGGGCTGCCCGAGATCGGCGTCATCCTCGTCGTGGCCCTGCTCGTGTTCGGCCCCGACAAACTGCCCGAGATCGCCAAGCAGGCCGGTGGCTTCGTGCGTACGCTCCGCCAGATGGCCGAGAACGCCAAGAACGACCTGGGCCGCGAGATGGGCGAGGACTTCTCCGACCTCAACCTCCGCGACCTCGACCCCCGCGAGATCGTGCGCAAGAACTTCCTCGGCGACGACACGACACCGTCTCCGACCAAGGAGCAGCGGATCCTGCGGCCCGGCGAGACCCCGCCGTTCGACTCCGAGTCGACCTAGCCGCTGGGTCCCCGAGATTTGGATCCTGGTGCACCACGCCGATCACCTGCGTGGTGCACGCGAATCCAGATCTCCGTGGCTAGGCGGCGTCGAGCCAGGCGGTCATGCGGTCGAGCCCGTCACGTACGCGCTCTGTCGGCGTCTCGTCGCGCGAGCCGCGCGGCAGCTGGGACACCGCCTGCTCGACCCGGCGGCGGTCCGCGTCGGTCACGATCGTGTAGACGACGCCGTCGTCGTCCCACGTCACGAGCATCGGCTCCCCCTCGCGGACCCAGACCTCGGAGCCGCCCATCTGGGTCTGCTCGAAGTCGTTGAGGCTGTCGCGGTCGAGCGACCCGTTCTGCTCGAACAGGTTGAGCTTGCGACTGCCGTTGGAGTAGCTCAGGGCCACGACCTCTTCATGGTCGGCGAAGGATCCGGAGACCCGGTGCATGTCGCCGGCGAGCGTCGTGAGGCACGGCCAGCCGGAGCCGTCGAGCTCGGTCATGGTCGCGTCCTCGATGACGTGACCGGCCGGCACCGCGGTCGAGCCGTAGAAGTCGGCGGCGTACTGGTTGAACGGCGGAGCGACCTCGTCGCCGATGCGCTGGTCGCCGCCACCCACGGCGTACGCGGTCATGACGACCGCCACCGAGGCGCTGACCAGGACGACGCCGGCGCGGAAGGGGACCGAGCGGCGCACGCGGACCCACCAGCTGTCATTCGCGGGAGGGGCGGCGGCCAGGCTCGACAGCGACGCCAGGAGGCCGGGCGGCGGTTCAGGGGCCGCGACGGTCGACATGCGGGACTTCAGCAGGCGCTGCTGACGTACGGCCTTGGCGCAGTCATCGCACGACTGCAGGTGGGTGAGCGCCTCGCGCGTCGCGGTGTCGGACAGCTGTCCGTCCACGAACGCCGCGACGTCGGCACCCAGATGAGCCATCAGATCCCGACCGGGCCCACGAATCGGGTCCGGCCCTTGCGGGGTGCACGGTGCGCCAGGGTCTCGCGCAGCTGGGTGCGACCACGGTGGATGCGGGAACGGACGGTGCCGAGCTTCACGCCCAGCACGTCAGAGATCTCCTCGTAGGACAGGCCCTCGATGTCGCACAGCACGACCGCGACGCGGAACTCGTCGGACAACGACGCGAGGGCCAGCTCGATGTCGGGGTCGAAGTTGGCGTCGTGGACCGCTGACTCGGGCAGCACCTCAGAGCTCAGGAGCTTCTCCTCCGCACCCTCGTAGAAGCCGTCCATGCGCAGGCGCGACTTGCGGCGCACGCGGTCGAGGAAGAGGTTGGTCGTGATGCGGTGCAGCCAGCCCGGGAAGTTGCCCGGCTCGTAGGTGTCGAGCGACTTGAACACCCGGATGAAGACGTCCTGCGTCAGGTCCTCGGCGTCCTGGCGGTTGCCGGTCAGGCGGTAGGCAAGCCTGTAGACCCGCGCGGAGTGCTCCGCGACGATGTCGTCCCAGTTGAGCGTTGCCGTGGTCACGTCGTCTACCTTCATGAATTGATCGAACACCCCGTACCTGAGAGAACGCATGGAAAAGCCTGACTGTTCCCCAGATTCCCGACGCATCACATGGTTGAGCCTCCGCAGCCAACGGCGCTCACGCGGATAGTCTGACCTTGACCACCACGACCGAGGAGCCGACCATCACCACCGCAGCCAGCCTGGCGTACGCCGAGGACTTCCTGAGCGAGGACGACCACCTCGTCGCTGCGCGGCGCCGGTCGGACGACGTCGGAGTCATCCCGGTCGGCCCCGGAGGCGGTGCAGCGCTGTCGTTCCTCGCCTCGGTGGTGCAGGCCAAGTCGGTCGCCGAGATCGGGACGGGCACCGGCGTGTCCGGGCTGTGGCTCCTGCGCGGCATGCAGCCTGACGGCGTCCTGACCTCGGTCGACCTCGAGGCGGAGCACCAGCGGCTCGCCCGCGAGACGTTCACCGAGGCCGGCTACGCCCCGCAACGCTTCCGGCTGATCGCCGGCGCCGGCCTCGACGTCATGCCGCGGCTGACCGATGCAGGCTACGACGTCGTCTTCCTCGACGGCGACAAGGTCGAGTACGGCGAGTACCTCGACCAGGCCATGCGGCTCGTCCGTCCCGGCGGCATCATCGTGTTCGACAACGCCCTGTGGCACGACCGGGTCGCCGACCCCGCGCAGCGGGACCCCGAGACGTCCGCGATCCGCGACGTCGTGCAGCGGGTCCGCAACGACGAGCGGCTCCGCAGCGTGCTGCTGCCGCTCGGCGACGGCCTGCTGGCCGCGCAGCTGCTCACCTAGCCAGCGCGTCGGTGCGAGACCATCCACTCCCCGGCCTCCGGGGACACGAGCACCGCTAGCGAAGCCGGCTGGCCCCGCCGGTGCCGAGCGACCGCGTCCTGGCACGCCGTGTTGGAGCACACGTGGGTGACCTCGAACGGGCCGAGTCCGTCAGTGCGTATGTGGAGTGCGATGCGGTGCAGGACGCCCACGTCAGGCAGGTCCTCCACGTCCGCGATCTGCGCCCGCACCGCGACGCCCTCACTCTCGAGACGTGCGGTGTCGGCGGCGCTCTCCGGCTCGGTCCACCGCAGGTGAGCGGCGAAGGCCAGCATCAGGACACCGCCCAGGACGACCAGAGGATTTGCCCACCACGGCATCGAGACGAAGATCGGCAGTGCCGCGACGACGAGGCCGCCCAAGGATGTCTCCAGGCCGGCCGACCTTGCTGCCTTCGCGTCACGCTTCGTCGTGAAGCGCACCTCGCGCAACGGAGGCCGGGGGTCACCTGTCTGGGGTTCCACCGACGCGCCTCAGTCGTCGTCGCGCTTGTCGTGCTCGAAGCTGGCTGACGAGCGGAAGCCGGCGGGGCCGCGTACGACCGCGACCACCTCGTAGGGCTCGATCGTGATCGGTGCGCTGCCGATGATCTTGGACCCGGCGGAGTCGGCGGCGGCCTTCTCGAACGACTCCTGGAAGGCCGACCGCGCCGCGTCGGACACGAAGACGTAGCTGCCCTCGAACCACTCACCCTTGCGGGCGCGCCAGGTCTTGAAGCGCAGGCCGTCGAGGGCCGCGAACTTCGCGAAGGACTCGTCCTCGACGTAGCTTCGCAGGGCCTTGAGCGTGCCCTTGGGTGCGTCGGCCAGTGACCAGCGAACGGTCAGCCCGTACATCAGACGGCTTTGAGCTGGTCGCCCAACGTGGCTGCTTCCTCGTTGTTGAGCTCGACGACGAGACGTCCGCCGCCCTCGAGCGGGACGCGCATGACGATGCAGCGCCCTTCCTTGGTGACCTCCATCGGGCCGTCTCCGGTCCGTGGCTTCATGGCGGCCATCAGTTCCCCTCTCGATCTTGGAGCTCCCACCGCTACGGCAGGAAGCGTGCCTCCTATTATCGCCTATGGCCGGAGGACGTTCGACCGCAGTACCACCAGGAGGCTCAGATGACCGACCCCAGCGCACCACCTGTCACCTACGAGGTGGCCGACGGCGTGGGCACGGTGACGCTCAACCGGCCCGAAGGGATGAACAGCCTGACACTCGCCACCAAGGTCGCGCTCCGCGATTCGCTGCACGCCGCGGCAGCCGACAGCGACGTGCGCTGCGTCGTCCTGACCGGCACGGGACGGGCGTTCTGCGTCGGCCAGGACCTCAAGGAGCACGTCGCCGACCTGCAGGATGCCAACGCCTCGCTGGGCACCACGGTCGCCGAGCACTACAACCCCACGGTCACCGCGATCGCGACGATGCCCAAGCCGGTCATCGCCGCCGTCAACGGCGTCGCCGCCGGCGCCGGCGCGTCACTGGCGTTCGCCGCGGACTTCCGGCTCGTACGTCGTTCAGCCGGCTTCAACCTGGCGTTCGCCGGCATCGCGCTCTCGTGCGACACCGGATCGTCGTGGACGCTCCCCCGGCTCGTCGGGTTCGGCAAGGCGACCGAGCTGCTGATGCAGCCGCGGACGATCCCGGCCGACGAGGCGTACGCCCTGGGCCTGGTCACCAAGGTCATCGACGACGAGGAGTTCGACGGCGAGGTGGCTGCGCTCGCCCGCTCCCTCGCGGACGGACCGACCCTGGCCCTCGGCGCGATCAAGCGCTCGCTGGCGTTCTCGGCGACCCACGACCTGCCGGCGTCACTCGAGCACGAGGGCCAGAAGATGGCTCTGACCGGAGCGTCGGCGGATCACGTGGCCGCCGTGCAGGCGTTCCTCGCCAAGGAGAAGCCGACCTTCACCGGCCGCTAGGCGGAGCGGTCGTGCTGTCGGCGCTCCTGCTCCGACGCTGCTTCCTCCCAGGCCAGGACCTGGGCCCGGGCGTCCAGCTCGGCACTCTCGCTCTCGGCGAGGGCGTCGAGCGCACGAGCGAGGTCGAGCTTGGCCGACTCGAGGTCGGACTTCGCCGAGGTGGCGTCGGCCTCGAGCGCCTCGACGCGGGCGCGTTCCTCCGACAGGCGTTCGCGCGCCTTGGCGAGGTCGATCTCGTAGGTCACCAGCGAGTCGCGGAGCTCTGCGAGCTGGGCGTCGCGCAGCCTGAGCCGTGAGCCCATCTGGTTGGCGAACTCGATGTGCTCACGCGACCGGGACACGGCAGCGCGGCGGTTGTCGTCGACGATGACCGCACGCTCGAGGGCCCATGCGCGACGGCGGTCGGCGAGCTCGTTGGCGAGCAGTCGGGCCGACAAGGCGCCCGTCACGACGGCATAGACGGTCGCCGCGATGAGCACCGGCACGGTCGACACCACGATGCCGGCAGCTGCCACGAGGGCAGCCGAGATCAGCAGCGCGGCAGCGCCGACCGCCCTGCGGGACCGGGGGTTTTTCCGCGATGAGGCCATGTCCGGATGGTAAGCCGCCAGGCCGTCGAAATCGGGGAGGCACGCCTAGGGACGCGTGCGGGCAACACAGTCTGCGAGGTGGTCGTTGACCATGCCCGTGGCCTGCATCAGCGCGTAGGCCGTGGTGGGACCGAAGAACCGGAAGCCCTTGCGCTTGAGCGCCTTGGCCATCGCGATCGACTCGAGGGTGGTGGCCGGCACGTCGGCGTAGGACGTGGGCGCGGGTGCCGGCGGCGGCGCGAACGACCACAGCAGGTCGCTGAACGACTCGTCGAGCTCGACCAGCGTGCGGGCGTTGCTGATGGTGGCCTCGATCTTGAGCCGGTTGCGCACGATGCCGGCGTCGTCGAGCAGCCGGGCGACATCGGCATCTCCGAACGCGGCGACAGCCTCGGGGTCGAAGCCTGCGAACGCCGCGCGGAAGTTGTCGCGCTTGCGCAGGATGATCGCCCACGACAGGCCGGACTGGAACGCCTCGAGCGAGAGACGTTCGAACAGCTCGCGGTCGCCGCGCAGCTCACGGCCCCACTCGTCGTCGTGATAGGCGATCATCGCCGGATCATTGCCCCACGGGCATCGCACGACGAGGTCGGCATCGGTCGTTACGCTCACGAGTGTGACTCTGCCACCCGCCCCCGACACTCTGCGACTGGGCACGAGGACGTTCGGGCCCGGCGAGCACGCACTGATGGCGATCATCAACCGCACGCCCGACTCGTTCTACGACAACGGCTCGACGTTCGACCTCGAGCCCGCGCTCGTACGTCTGGGCGAGGCCGTGCGCGACGGCGCCGACCTCGTCGACGTCGGAGGCGTACGCGCCGGCTATGGGCCCGATGTCGACGCCGAGGAGGAGCTCCGCCGCACGGCCGACTTCGTGGCTGAGGCGCGGTCGCGCTTCCCCGACCTCGTGATCAGCGTCGACACGTGGCGCAGCGAGGTCGCCGACGAGCTGTGCGGCCTCGGCGCCGACCTGGTCAACGACACCTGGTCGGGCCACGATCCCGAGCTCGCCGCGGTCGCCGCGCAGCACGGCGCCGGACTGGTGTGCAGCCACACCGGCGGCATCGGCCCCCGCACCGACCCGCACCGCTCGGCGTACGACGACGTGGTCGCCGACGTCATCTCGACCGTCACGACCCTGGCCGAGCGTGCGCTCGACGCCGGCGTGCGCCCGGACGGGATCCTGATCGACCCCACGCACGACTTCGGCAAGAACACCCGGCACAGCCTCGAGCTCACCCGCAGGCTCGACGAGCTCGTCGCGACGGGATGGCCGGTGCTGGTGGCGGTGTCCAACAAGGACTTCATCGGCGAGACGCTGGACGTCGACAAGGACCACCGCCTGCCCGGCACGCTCGCCGCCACGGCGGTCTCGGCGTGGCTGGGTGCACGGGTGTTCCGCGCCCACAACGTGGCCGAGACGCGACAGGTCCTCGACGTGGTCGCCTCGATCCGCGGCGACCGCCCGCCGGCAGTCGCCCGGCGGGGCCTCGCCTGACCCTGCCGACCGGCGACACGGAACACGTTCCACCAGTTCGAGTCATGGGTGTCACGAACCACGTACGATGCAGGTTCCGGAGGCTGATCGGCCTGCATCGACAGCGAGGAAACGACAACGGTGAGAGTCTTTCGCAAAGTGGTGCTGCCCGTGGCCTGGGTGGCGATCTTCGCCACGATCGCCGTCAGCCTGGCGGTCATGGCCTTCGGCAACGACGATCCCGAGCCGCCCCGCAGCGGCCTGACGCCGACCGGCAAGATCCCGGTCAGCAACGCCGGGGTGAGCCGCGGCACGATCGAGAACACCCTCACGCTGCGCGGCACGATCGAGGTCGACGCCCCGGTTACCGCCAAGGCCGACCACGACGGCGTCGTCAACCACTTCTTCCTCCCGGTCGGCGCCAAGGTCAAGGTCGGCGAGCCGATCTTCCAGATCAAGTCCGAGGAGACCGAGGAACCGACCGGCGACGACGAGGACGAGGCGAAGCCCCAGGTCCACTACTACAACGTCCTCGCGACCAAGGCGGGCCGCATCGCCTCGTACGCGAAGGAGCTCGACGACCCGGTTGCCAAGGGCGACGCCGTGGCGACGGTGCGGCTCGACACCTATCGCGCGGCCGGCTCGATCAAGCCGGTCGACCAGTACCGCCTGCTCCACATGCCCCGGTCCGCGCGGGTCACGATCACGGGCGGCCCCAAGCCCTTCAAGTGCGGCGACCTCACGATCGGTGATCCGACGACCGAGACGACGGACAGCGGTGGCGGTGCGACCGACGACGGACAGCCCAACCCCGACGACTTCGCCGGACCTGAGGGCGAGGGTGGTGACGGTGGTGGAGGTGCCAGCATCACGTGCCGCGTGCCCGAGGACGTACGCGTCTTCGACGGACTGACCATGTCGATGTCGATCAACGCCGGGCGCGCCGAGGACGTCCTGGTCGTGCCGATCACCGCGGTCCGCGGCCTGGTCGGCAGCGGCACGGTCTGGGTCGTCACGAACGGCGAGCCGACCGCGCGCCGCGTGCGCCTCGGGCTCAGCGACGGGCAGAACGTCGAGATCCGCAAGGGTCTCAAGGAGGGCGAGGAGATCCTCGAGTTCGTCCCGGGCGCATCACCCGACGAGGTCTCCGCAGACATGGGGCAGGGAGTCGGCTGATGTCCGAGCTGCTGCGACTCACCGACGTCACGCGGACCGTCAAGCTGCCCGACGACACCGACCTGCACATCCTCACGGGCGTCGACCTCACGGTCTCGACCGGCGACCACATCGGCATCATCGGGCGCTCCGGCACCGGCAAGTCGACCCTCCTCAACCTGCTGGGCCTGCTCGACCGTCCGACGACCGGCACGCTCGCGTGGGCCGGACACGACACCCGCACGCTGCGGGCACGCGCCGCCGCACACATCCGCGGCCGCGACGTCGGGTTCGTGTTCCAGCAGTTCAACCTGCTGCCCGGCCGAACGGCGCTCGAGAACGTCGCAGCGCCGCTGATGTACGCACCCGGCAGCGTGTTCTGGAAGCGCCGCGAGATCGCCGGGACGATGCTGGAGCGCGTGGGACTGGGCGGGCGGGTCGACTCGATGCCCGAGAGCCTCTCGGGCGGCGAGCAGCAGCGCGTCGCCATCGCCCGGGCCATCGTCCGAGGCCCCAAGATCGTGTTGGCCGACGAGCCCACGGGAGCGCTCGACCTGGAGACCGGCGCCGAGGTCATGAGCCTGCTCGACGGCATCACGCACGAGACCGGGGCGGCGCTCATCACGATCACCCACGACGTCGCCGTCGCCGCGATGGCCCGTCAGAGGTTCCGCCTCGAGGGCGGCCGGCTGCACAGCCTCGTCGACGTGGCGGCATGACCGAGCGCAGCGAGGGAATCATTCAGGCACTCATGCCGGTGCCGCCGTATCGTGKGCTCTTCTTGGTGGTGCCGGCATGACCGGACTCGCCGCGGCGATCGCGGAGGCGTGGCAGGAGCTCCGCATCCACCGGCTCCGCGTGCTGCTCTCGCTGATCGGCGTCGGTGTCGCGGTCTGCGCCCTGACCTGTGCCGTCGCGGTCAGCAGCATCGCCAAGCAGGCCCTCGTCGAGCAGGCCGAGCGCGAGGGCGGCCGCCCCACGACGTACGGGCTCTTCGCCTACAGCAACGAGAACGGCGAACCGCCGCCGCCCGCCGAGTCCCGGCGCGTGTTCAGCAAGGTCATGGACGACTTCGACATCACCTACCACTCGGCGATCGGCGAGTCCGACGCCTCGGTGGCCGCGCCCACCGGGTCGCGGCACGTCTCGCTGCGCGCCGTCGACGTGGCGTACGCCGACCTGCGGCGCATCGTGCCGGTGCAGGGCAGGTGGCTGGACGCCAAGGACGCGCAGAACCTCAGTCCCGCCGTGGTGGTCGACGCCCGGCTCATGAAGGCGCTGCGGCTCGGCCCCGACTCGCTGCCGGCCACCGTGACGTTCGGCGGCGAGACACCGATCACGGCGACGATCATCGGCCAGGTGCGCAAGGACGACCAGACCGGCCAGCCGACGGCCTACATCCTCTTCGACGCGTACGACCGGTGGTTCGGGGCCAGCCAGCAGATGTACGACGTCAACTTCCAGATGTGGGTGCCACCCAAGGGTGCGAAGCCGTTGAGCAAGGCGGTCGTCAAGGAGTTCAAGTCGCAGCTCCCCGGTCTCCAGGTTCAGGTCAACCGCCAGGACTCGTCGGATCGCGGCGAGTCGTTCAAGACGTTCAAGTACGTCGTGGGCGGCATCAGCGCCCTGATCCTGCTGCTGGGCGCCATGAGCCTGCTCAACATCGCCCTGGTCACGATCAAGCAGCGGGTGCGCGAGATCGGCATCCGCCGCAGCTTCGGCGCGACCACCTCACGGGTGTTCTTCTCGGTCATGATGGAGAGCGTCGTGGCGACGTTCGTGGCCGGGCTCGTCGGCGTCGTCGCTGCGGTCGGCATCGTCAACAGCCCGGTGATCGCCGATCACGTCATCACCAACGTGACCGACATCCCGCCGTTCCCGATCTCGGCGGCGGTGCTGGGCCTGGTCGTGTCGCTCGTCGTCGGCAGCCTCGCCGGACTGCTTCCCGCCCTCATCGCGGTGCGCGTCAAGATCATCGACGCCATCCGGTTCTAGCCGCCGCGATGTGTGAAGCTGGAGGCGCTACCCGGGCGGTTTGACGCCTGCAACCACACATCGCGGGGTGTGGCTAGCTGTCCTTGGCGACGAACCAGGCGACGGCCTCGTCGACGTCGTCGGTGAGGTGCAGCATGTCGATGTCGGGCTGGCCGATCTTGCCGTCGGTCAGCATCGTCGTGCGGAGCCAGTCGATCAGCCCGCCCCAGTACTCGGTGCCGAAGAGCACGATCGGGAACGACGTGATCTTCTGGGTCTGCACCAGGGTCAGGGCCTCGAACAGCTCGTCCATCGTGCCGAAGCCGCCGGGCAGGACGACGTAGCCCTGGGCGTACTTGACGAACATCGTCTTGCGCACGAAGAAGTAGCGGAAGTTGATGCCGAGGTCGACCCACTCGTTCATGCCCTGCTCGTGCGGCAGCTCGATGCCGAGCCCGACCGACACCCCGCCGCACTCGCTGGCGCCGCGGTTGGCCGCCTCCATCGCGCCGGGGCCGCCGCCGGTGATGACGGCATAGCCCTCGCCGCACAGCTTCGCGGCGATCTGCCGGCCCGCCTCGTACATCGGGTCGTCGGGCTTGGTGCGCGCCGAGCCGAAGATGCTGACCGCCGGACCCAGCTCGGCGAGCGCGCCGAAGCCCTCGACGAACTCCGACTGGATGCGCAGCACCCGCCAGGGGTCGGTGTGGACCCAGTCGCTCGGCCCACGGGAGTCGAGCAGCCTCTGGTCCGTCGTGCTCGTGGGTCGCTGCGAACCCCGCAGGCGCACGGGACCCTTGCGATGGTCGGGCCGGGGCTTGTCAGTCGTCATGCGGTCAACCATTTCTCGAGTCGGTCATGCACCCGGTGGAGGTGCTCGACGGGTACGTGCTCGTCGGCCTTGTGGGCGTACGTCGGGTCACCGGGTCCGTAGTTGACCGCGGGGATGCCCAGGAGCGTGAACTGCGCGACGTCGGTCCAGCCGAACTTCGGGTGCACCTCGCCGCCGACGGCCGCGACGAACGCCGCCGCCGCGGGGTGTGACAGGCCGGGCAGCGCTCCAGGGGCCGAGTCGGTGATCGTCAGGCCGAACCCCTCGAACGTCTCCTGCAGGTGCTGGTGCGCCTGCTCCTCGCTGCGGTCCGGTGCGAAGCGGTAGTTGACCGTCACGACGGCCTCGTCGGGGACGACGTTGCCGGACACGCCGCCGCTGATCGCCACGGCGTTGAGACCTTCGCGGTACGTCAGACCGTCGATCTCGACGGTGCGGGGCACGTACGCGTTGAGGCCGTCGAGCACCGGGGCCAGTGCGTGGATCGCGTTGCTGCCCATCCACGCACGAGCCGTGTGGGCTCGCTCGCCGGTCGTACGGATGTCGGCTCGCATCGTGCCCTGGCAGCCGGCCTCGACGCCGGCGTTGGAGGGCTCCATGAGGATCGCGAAGTCGCCGGCGAGGAGCTCGGGCCGCTCGCGGGCGAGGCGGCCGAGGCCGTTGTGCTCCGCGGCGATCTCCTCACCGTCGTAGAACACGTAGGTCACGTCGCGGACCGGCTCGGGCACGCGGGCGGCCATCAGCAGGGCGATCGCCACACCGCCCTTCATGTCGCAGGTGCCCAGGCCGTGGAGGATCCCGCCCTCCAGCCGTGACGGCAGGTTGCCGTTGGCTGGCACCGTGTCAAGGTGCCCCGCGATCACGACGCGTTCGGGACGGCCGAGTGACGTACGAGCGACGATCGTGTGGCCGTCACGGACGACCTCGAGGTGCGACAGCTGCCGCAACGCCGCCTCGACCGCGTCGGCGATGACCTCCTCGTCGAGGCTCTCGGACGGGATGTCTACGAGCGCGGCGGTGAGGCTGACGACGTCGGCGTTCAGGTCGAGTGCGGGCACGGGTTCATTCCACCACGGGGCACCGCACCGCCGGCCGTTACTCGCTCGGGAAGACGCAGAACTCGTTGCCCTCGGGATCGGCCATGACGGTCCACTTCACCTCGCCTGCGGGCGTCAGGATCGTGGCACCGGCGGCGACCAGGTCGTCCAAGGTCACGCCGGGCAACAGTTTGACGTCCCAGTGGATGCGGTTCTTGACTGTCTTGGGCTCGGGCACCGGCACGAAGTCGAAGCCCTCGGTCGGCAGTCCCGGGACGTTCTCGAGCGGCGAGTAGCCGTCGTCGTGCGACACGTCTCCGCCGATGACCTCCGCCCACCAGTCGGAGATCGCGACGTGGTCGGCCGAGTCGACCACGGTCGACTTGAACTTCTTGGCCGGCGGCTCGTCGTAGGTGAAGACGCAGAACTCACCGCCCTCGGGATCCGCCAGCGTCGTCCAGGGGAACTCACCCTCCTTGGTGATGCGCTCGAATCCCGCGAAGGGCTCCATCGACTCGGCGCGTACGTCGACGTGCACGCGCTGCTTGACGGTTCTTGGCTCGGGGACGGTGTTGAGCCACACCTCCTCACCAGGCTCGGAGCCCACGAGGTGGGCGTCGCCGTCGTCGTGGTCGACGATCTCGTAGCCGAGCGTGCTGGCCCAGAAGTCCTTGACCGCGGAGACGTCGGTGGCGTCGATGCAGAGTGCTTGGTAGGTCACGAGAGGCATGAATTCAGCCTGCCACAGCCTGTTCCCTTCAGTGAGCCGTCGGCGTACCCCCTGTCGGGACGCGCGCAGCCGCCCGCCGCATCATCGCTCGTACGACGGCCGGGTGGATGCGCCGGACGAGCGCCGAGTAGGCCCGACCGCGCCGGTTGTGCACGTGGACGACCGTGCTCACGACGACCCGGTCCGGCTCGCACAGCACCGACGCCCGGAAGTCGAGGTGGCTCTGGTCGATGCCGAGCAGCACCTCGTCGTCCGTACGTGCGACGGGGTCGAACGCCCCGCTGCCGGCCCGGTCGATGCCCACGAGGCGTACGAGCGACTCGCGTGCGAGCAGCAGCGCGCCGACCCAGACGGGTGGTGCGTGGAACACCGCGTCGGCCCAGTCCTGCGGGTCCGACGAGCTGCCCACGGGTCGCGGCACGGCGTACGCATCGGACCAGTCGACGCGCGGCAGCGCGTCCTGCAGGAGCGGCGTGGCCGGCACAGGAACCGCGGCGACCCGGGCGAAGGCGAACCGATTCCGCATGCTGACTCCGTTCCATACGCCCCCGTATGGAGGACATCCATACGGTAGCGTATGGACATGCCTGCTGCCAAGACCCCGCGTGCCTCGCTGACCAAGGACGACTGGAGCGCCGCCGCGCTGACCGCCTTGGAGCGCCACGGGCTGGCCGCCGTCGCGGTCGAGCCGATCGCGAAGACTCTCGGCGCCACCAAGGGCAGCTTCTACTGGCACTTCACCGGTCGCGACGACCTGATCGCCGCCGCGCTCGACCAGTGGGAGCGCCGCGACACCGACGGGGTCATCGCCGTCGTCGAGCAGGCTGAAGACGACGAGGAACGGCTGCGGCTGCTGCTCCGGCTCGTGCTGCAGGCCGTCGTCGGGACCCCGGGCGCCGGCTCGGTCGAGCTGGCGCTGCAGCCGCACGCCGACCACCCGATGGTCGCGCCGGTCCTGGCGAGGGTCACCGAGCGCCGGATGTCGACGCTCGAGTCGCTGTTCGCGCAGCAGGGGCTGTCGCCCGCAGACGCACGGGACCGGGCACGGCTGACGTACGCCGCCTATCTCGGGCACGCGCAGCTCGCCCACGCGACGCCGGGTCAGCTGCCCACGGGCAAGGCGTTCACGGCGTACGTCGACCGCATCGTCGAGACGCTCGCCGAGGTCTAGTCCTGGACGGCCTTGATGATGGCGATCGCGGTCGTGACCCGTTCGGTCTCGCCGTCCTCGATCGCCCACATCGCGTTGTGCACCTCGCGAACGATGACCCAGTCGCGGGCCCGCTCCTCGTCGAGGCCCGCCACGTCGACCGCAGTGTGGAAGCGCCGCCGCACGGCCTCCCGCACGTCGCCTGACGCGACGATCTCGTCCCAGCGGTTGAACAGCAGCATGTCGACCTCGTAGTGCGGGTCGCCGGAGACCGGCTGCGGGTCGATCGCGAGCCACGGTGACCGGTCACCTGCCAGCACGTTCTCGAAGTGCAGGTCGCCATGGATCAACGTGCCGTTCGTCGCCGGGTCACCAGCCAGGTCACGGCCGAGGTGAAGGGCCTGATCGACGATCCGGCGTGGGATCGGCGCGTCCCTCGGCAGTCGTGCGAGGTCATCGGTGTAGCGGCCGACGTACGAGCTCAAGGTCAGCATCTGCGGCGGAGCAGGGACGTGCAGCTGCCCGTAGAGACCGGCGATGATCTCGCACGCGTCCACGTCGGGGAGCTGCGTCAGGTCGCGGGTCGACAGTCGTTCGAGCAGCATCGCGTTGCGCCGCGGATCGGCGCGGAGCATCAGCACCGCTCCCCTGCCGTGCCAGTGCTGCAGCGCGAGGATCTCGTGCTGGCACTCCTCGTGGGGCCAGGCGACCTTGAGCACCGCCGCGCGGCCGTCGGCGCGTACCGGCACGACGAGCGACGTCCAGCCGTGCATCGGCTCGCCGTCGACCGTCAGGTCCCACTCGTCGAGCAGCTCGCGCACGGTGCGCGGGACGCCGTCGACCCAGGCCGCCCACTCGGGGCTGCGCGTCGCCGCCGCCAGGAATGCCGGCGGCAGGTCGAACGGCAGCAGACTCACGCCACGAGCCTAGGCGGCGGCCGGAGGCCATTACGCCGCATCCCTACCCCCAACCTGCGGACGTGCCGCGCCACCAGCGGTCATCCTGCTTGCATGGCGGTCGACATGCTGGCGTTCAAGCCCTCTGCGGGCTTGCACGACCTTGTCGTCCAACGCCTGAGCGACGGCCCTTTGAGTGGTGCGGACCGGCTCGTCATCGAGGCGGCGGCCGACGAGGTCGTCGGACTGATCCGCACGTTCCTGCCTCGTCAGGACGACTCGTTGGTCGAAGCCGTGCGCCGGTTCCACGACGACGACTGGATGGCCGGCTGCGGGTACGCCGGCGGCGAGGGCAGCGCACCTGTGCGGGCCGACGCCGCTCGTCGTCTCGTACGCGAGCGGGTCGACCTGGCGTTCGGAAGCTCGGCGGCGGACGTGCTGATGCACACCGCGATCGTGCGTGGCTATCTCGACCCACACGGTGGGCATCTCGCTGCCCAGCGTGAGCTGCACCTGAGCCGCGCGACGTTCTATCGGGCGCTGAGGCGGGCCAGGGGCCGTCTCAGCAACCCGATCGAAGCCACCTGAACCATCCGACCCGCCGAAGGACCGACACCCATGCGCCTGTCACTGCCCGCCCGTACGCTCATCGCCGCCGCCACCATGCTGGTCGCGCTCACCGCCTGTGGGTCCGGCAGCGATGGCGCCAAGCCCACGGCGGCCGACAAGCCCGCCGCAGCCGCCACGAGCTCGGCACCGAAGATCCCCGAAGACCTCTGCACGGCGTTCACGGCCGAGGAGCTCGGCACGGTCGTCGGGGCCACCGTCACCACGGAGACCCAGCCGGGCGGAGGGTGCGGCTTCAAGCAGGAGGACCCACGCGCCGTCTCGGGCTCGATCACGGCGATCCCGGACGATCCGGGCACGGGCGGATTCGACGGCGCACAATCCGGCGCGTCCGGCGCGATGGACTCACCCCAGGTCGTCAGTGTCGACGGGGTCGGCAGCAAGGCGTTCCTCGCGTTCGGGACCGTCTTCGGCGGCGAGAGCCTGCAGACAGCCGGAGGCACCACCGACGGCAAGGTGATCGCCCTGGTCACGATCCAGCAGGCCGAGGGGCTCAAGCAGCCGGCCCTCGAAGAGCTAGGGCGCAAGCTCCTCGTCCTCGCCGACGACAAGCTCCACTGAGCCGGCGGCCCAGCCGTGGGCCAGGTCCAGACGTGACCGGGCACCAGAGCGGCGCAGGGCCGCAGACACATGCTTCTCGACCGCCTTCACGCTGACGTCGAGGCGATCGGCGACCTGGGCGTTCGACAACCCCTCGGCGACGAGCGCAACGACCTCACGCTGCCGCGGCGTCAGCACGTCGCCCATGCGCGACTCCGCAGGTTGAGCGGGGTCGCCCGCCCTCGCGAGGAGCTGGAGCCGCGTGCCGACACCGAACGCTGCGAGGACTCGCGACGTGTGCACCCGCACGGTGTGGGGCGAGATGAACAGGTGCCGGGCGATCTGGGTCGTCTCCCGACCCGCCAGGATCAAGGTGGCGATCTCGGCCTCCCTGGCCGAGAGCGCGGACCAGCCGTTGCCGATGACCGGCGGAAGCCGACGCCCTGCGCGACCCAGGGTCTGGCCGGCTGCCCTGCGTACGGCGTGGTGCCCGAGTCGATCGCTGGCGGCCACCAGCTCTCGCATCGAGCGAGCCGCCGTCGACACGTCGTTGCCGGCGAGGCGGACCCGCGCCAGGACGACCTCCGTCTCGGCCAGCTCCACGTTCCGGCCATCCACCCGGCAGCCCTCGGCCGCTTGCTCCGCCAGCGCGATCGCGCGCTCGTGGTCGCCGGCCATCTCGGCGAGACGGGCCTCGAGCCGCTGGATCGTCGGGCGGGCGATCGGATGGTCCGCGAGAGCCTCCGCCTGCGCGCCCCACGCCTCGGCGGCGTCCCGGTCGCCCAGCTCGGCCGCGGCAGCGACCAGGAGCTCCAGGCCTAGGGCTCGGTCGATGACGGTGAACCGCGACAGGCCCGCGTCGCCGCCGGCGATGAGAACGAGCGAGGCACTCTGCGCGACGTCACCGATCGCCACCGCGGCAAAGGCCGCCAACAGGTGGAGCCCGCGGCTCAAGTGGTCGTCGGCCGCGAGCCCGGCGGCCTCGATCTCAGCCACCAGAGTGGCGGTCGACATGGCGTCAGCGCTGTTGCCGGACACCAGCCCGGCCACGGACAGCGTCAGGAGGCGGGCCCGCTCGCTGTCGGCAGCCGCCACGGCCCGTCGAGCCGACCCTTGCGCTTCGTCGATACGACCACCGAACGCCGCGATCCGCGCACCTGTCGCCAGCATCATGGCCCGGTACGAGTGCCCCACCCACGACTCGGTGACCGAGTCGTCCCACACCGATGCCGCAACGCCGAGACGCGCCTGCGTCAACGCCGCCTCGGCGACGAGGTAGCGGACGAAGTCGTCCAACGCACCGCTGGACGGGCCCAGGACGGCGACGGCGTCATCGAGCGCTGGTGAGAGCGTCGGCCCGGTGAGGCCGGCATCCGCGAGCGCCACCACGGCCAGGGCCAGGCAGCGGTCGACCTCGGAGCCGGCCGCCACGACAGCGGCGCGACCTGCCTGCTCGGCCGCCTCGAACTCGCCCAGCCAGAAGCTCGCCACGCCGGTCATCGACCGGGCCGTCGACCCGCCCTGCCCTTCGAGCTCGGCCACCACCTGCGGCGCCCTGCCCTGGCCCATCAGGTCGAGCGCCCGCGCGACGGTGCCCAGGTCGTCCATCCCGGCAGGCTAGTGCCGCGGAGTGCCGCCTGTCAGAGCGTCGACTGGATTCCCGCGAGGAGCTGGCGGGCCATGACGACGCGCTGCACCTGGTTGGTGCCCTCGTAGATCTGGGTGATCTTGGCATCGCGCATCATGCGCTCGAGCGGGTAGTCGCGGGTGAAGCCGTAGCCGCCGAGCAGCTGCACCGCGTCGGTGGTGACCTGCATCGCGGTGTCGGAGGCGAACGCCTTGGCCGCGGCGCCGAAGAACGTCAGGTCCTTGTCGCCGCGCTCGGAGCGACCCGCCGCGGCGTACGTCAGCTGCCGGGCGGCCTCGACCTTCATGCCCATGTCGGCGAGCATGAACTGCAGGCCCTGGAAGTCGGCGATCTTGTGCCCGAACTGCTTGCGCTCCTGGACGTAGCCGAGCGCGTAGTCGAGTGCCCCTTGGGCGACGCCGACGGCCTGCGCGGCGATCGTGACGCGGGTGTGGTCGAGCGTCTTCATCGCCGTGGCGAACCCCGTGCCCTCCGGGCCGATGATGCGGTCGCCGGGGATGCGTACGTTGTCGAGGTAGACCTCGCGGGTCGGCGAGCCCTTGATGCCGAGCTTGCGCTCCGGGGCGCCGAACGACACGCCCTCGTCGGACTTCTCGACGACGAACGCCGAGATGCCCTTCGTACGCTTCTCGGGATCGGTGACCGCCAGGACCGTGTAGAACTCGGACTCGCCGGCGTTGGAGATCCAGCGCTTCACGCCGTTGAGCACCCAGTCGTCGCCACTGCGCACGGCACGGGTCTTCTGGTTGGCGGCGTCGCTGCCGGCCTCGGGCTCGGACAGGCAGTAGGAGAAGCCCTCTCCGTGGGCCAGACGCGAGAGGTAGTTCTTCTTGAGCTGCTCGTCGCCGGCGATCATCAGCGGCAGCGAGCCGAGCTTGTTGACCGCGGGGATCAGGGACGCTGACACGTCCACGCGAGCGATCTCCTCGATGACCAGCACGGTGGCGAGCGCATCGGCTCCCGCTCCGCCGTACGCCTCGGGCACGTGCGGCGCGTGGAAGTCCGCGGCGAGCAGCGCCTCGGCGGCTTCGTGCGGCCAGCGGGCCTGCTCGTCGACATCAGCGGCGAACGGGGCGATCTTGGCCTCGGCGACGGCGCGGACCGCCTCGCGGATGGCTTGGTGCTCCTCGGAGAGGACGAACATGTCGGACACGTGGACTCCCGATAGTAGGACGACCTAGTAATGATACCTCCGGCCGACACCGCCTCCGACCGATCCTCTGGTGGCATCGGACACACTGGCGGCATGACGAGCTCCTTCACCGGGCACATCGCCGGCCTCGGGACGTCATCAGGCGTACGTCTGGTGGTGGGCGTCTGGGACGTGAGCCCGTTCGGCGCGTTCGCCGACGTCATGGTCGAGGACGCCGCCGGGCACCGCACCCTGATCGCACCGCGGCAGACCGTCGCCGACTTCGTGGCGTCGACCTACACGTTCGACGAGGTCCGTATCGAGCCGGTGTCGGTGGAACGAGGCGCGGAGTGGTCGGTCCACACCCGGTCGTTGCAGCTTCGGTTCGTGCCCGGTCGGCGCCTGTGGGTCGGCCCCCTGCTCGGCCTCGTGCCGCCACCGCTGCGCCGCACCGCTACGTGGGCCAAGCTCTGTGACCCCGTTGCCGCCCGGTTCATGCCGGGGGTTCGCACGTACGGCTCAGCAGGCAACGGCCGCACCGAGTGGTACGCCGCGACGGACGTCCGCCGCGTGGTCGACGCCCGGGCGACGTGGGAGGGCGAGGAGCTGGGCGAGCTCGCTCCGGTCCGGCCGCCCGTACGCTTCGGGTTCGCGTCAGCGCCAGGCAAGCCGACACTCACCACCCTGACGTCGTACGTGCGCGAGTAGATTTCTGGTCATGCGCACCGAGATCACGAACGAGGCCGAGCTGCGCGACCTGCTCGGCGAACCGATGCAACGCGTCCTCGACAAGGACTCCGACGTCTTCCTGTCCGAGCACCGCGCCTGGCTCGCGGCCTCGCCGCTGTGCCTCGTCGCGACCTCCGACGCGTCCGGCGCCTGCGACGTCTCGCCCAAGGGTGACCCGGCCGGGTTCGCCCACGTCGTCGACGACACGACGCTCGCGATCCCCGAGCGACCCGGCAACAAGCGCGCCGACGGCTTCTCCAACATCCTGCAGAACCCTCACGTCGGGCTGATCTTCCTCGTCCCCGGCCGCGGCGACACGTTGCGGGTCAACGGCCGGGCGACGCTGCTGGCCGATGCTCCGTACGCCGACCAGATGGTCGTCAAGGGTCACAAGCCGACCGTGATCCTCGAGGTCGCCGTCGAGCAGATCTTCTTCCACTGCTCCAAGGCGTTCCTGCGGTCCAAGCTCTGGGACCCCGAGACGTGGCACCCCGAGCAGGTGCCGAGTCGCGCCCAGATCGCCAAGTCCCTCGAGCGGCCCGACGACTCGATCGAGGAGCTCGAGGCCTACTACGGCCCGAAGTACGCGGAGAAGCTCTACACGAGCTGACCGTCAGCGGAAGCCGAGACCACCTGAAGGGTTGCGGATCTTCTCGCCCTTAGCACGGGCAACGTCGGCGAGATCGGCCTGGAACGCGAGCATCCGCTCGGTCAGCGTCGCGTCACCCGTCGCCAGGATGCGTACGGCGAGCAGGCCGGCGTTGCGGGCGTTGCCGATCGACACCGTGGCCACCGGCACGCCCGCGGGCATCTGGACGATCGAAAGCAGGGAGTCCATGCCGTCGAGGTGCTTGAGCGCCACCGGGACGCCGATGACCGGCAACGGCGTGACAGCCGCGAGCATGCCGGGCAGGTGGGCCGCTCCCCCGGCGCCGGCGATGATGACCTCGATGCCGCGGGCATGCGCCTCGCGGCCGTAGGCCAGCATCTCGTCGGGCATGCGGTGCGCCGAGACGACGTCGGCCTCGTACGCGATGCCGAACTCGCCGAGCGCCGTGGCCGCGGCCTCCATGGTCGGCCAGTCGGAGTCCGAGCCCATCACGATGCCGACACGAGCCTGATCAGTCATGGGTCACTCCTGTGGTGAACAGTGCTGCGGATCGGCGGGCCCGGGCGAGCACGTCGTCGAGGTCTGAGCCGTACGCCGTCACGTGGCCCACCTTGCGGCCGGCCTTGACCGACTTGCCGTAGAGGTGGATCTTGACGTCGGGCTCGGCGGCGAGGGTCACGGCGCGCTGCGCCTCGAGGTCCTCGACGGCGCCGCCCAGGATGTTGACCATGACAGACCACGGTGCACGCGCATCGGTGGCGCCGAGCGGCAGGTCGAGCACGGCGCGGAGGTGGTTCTCGAACTGGCTCGTGACGGCTCCGTCGATCGACCAGTGCCCCGTGTTGTGCGGGCGCATCGCCAGCTCGTTGACCAGGAGCCGCCCATCGGTGGTCTCGAACAGCTCGACCGCGAGGATGCCGGTGACGTCGAGCTCGGTCGCGATCCGTTCGGCCATCGCACGGGCTTCGGCGTCGAGCGCAGGGTCGAGGTCAGGGGCCGGGGCGATGACCTCGGCGCACACCCCGTCGGCCTGGCGCGACTCGACGACGGGATAGGCGCGCACCTCGCCGGAGGGCGAGCGGGCGACGAGAGCGGACAGCTCGCGCCGGAAGTCGATGAGCTCCTCGGCGAGCAGCTGGCGACCGGACGCGAACGCCTCCTCGGCGTCGGCCGTCGAGCGTACGACCCACACACCCTTGCCGTCGTAACCGCCACGGGCCGTCTTGACCACGGCCGGGAAGCCGAACTCGGCAAGCGCCTCGAGCCCGCCGTGAGATGGCAGCGCGACCCAGGAAGGAGCAGGGATGCCCATGCCGGAGAGCTGCCTCCGCATGTCGGCCTTGTCCTGGGCGTACAGCAGGGCGTGTGGTCCGGGCCGGCATGCGTGGCCCTCGGACTCGAGGGCCCGCAGGTGCTCGGGCGGGACGTGCTCGTGGTCGAACGTGACGACCGGCGCGTCAGCCACGATCGCACGCAGCGTGTCGAGGTCGGTGTAGTCGCCGACGACGTGATCGGGGACGACCTGGGCGGCCGAGACGTCAGGCGCCTCGGCGAGGAGCCGGATGCGGATGCCGAGGCCGATCGCGGCCTGCTGCATCATGCGAGCCAGCTGGCCACCACCGATGACCGCGAGCTGAGGTGAAGGCACGTGCCCAGCCTATCGGGAGCGGAAGCCGCGACGTTCGCTCACCGTGATGGGCGAGACGTTGCCGAACCCCCGCAGCGGCCGAGGCGGCAGGGTGCGGGTGTCGAACTCGTCGCCGAGGCTCGCCGCAGTGGCCGCGTCGATCAGCACCCGGTTGCTGCGTGCGACGTGCGACAGCCGCGCGGCGAGGTTGACCGGCGGGCCGAAGACGTCGCCGAGCCGGCTGATCGCGGATCCGGTCGCGAGACCGACGCGGATGTCCGGCATGTCGTCGCGCGACGCGATCTGCGAGACCAGGTCGAGCGCCGTACGTGTGCCCTCGCGGGCGTCGCCGATGACGAACAGGACGGCGTCGCCGAGGGTCTTGACGACCCGGCCGCCGTGAGCCGTGACGATGTCGGTGCAACGGGTCTCGAAGTTCTCGACGAGCGCTCCCAAGGTCGAGTCGTCGAGCTCGTTGGACAACGAGGTGAACCGCGACAGGTCGGCGAACCCGACGGTCATGACGGTCGACAGCAGCTCCTCGTCAGCGGCCCCGAGGGCTTCGATGCGGGCCGCGGCAGCAGCGAGATGGCGGCGCCACGCGTAGATCATGAGCTGCTCGAAGCCCGGCGCCACGTCCGTCGCGAGGCCCACGGCGGCGCCCAGCCGGCTGGCGGCCTTGCCGCCCTGGACGTCGTGCTCGACCTGGTCGACGAGCGTCGAGACCTGCCAGTCGGCGAG
Organism: Aeromicrobium sp. Root236; assembly: GCF_001428805.1. NCBI lineage: Bacteria > Bacillati > Actinomycetota > Actinomycetes > Propionibacteriales > Nocardioidaceae > Aeromicrobium > Aeromicrobium sp. Root236. The sequence continues at coordinate 1,428,475 of NZ_LMIS01000001.1, forward strand.
CCGCGACATCGTCGTGCCGAGGGCCCGGGTGATGCGGTAGACCGTCTCCTCGTCGAGCGTGCCCGACTCGATGGCGGCGGCAACCGTCGCCACGGCGGCGACGTCGGGCTCGCCGTACGCGATCGCGTCGCCGGTGTCCGGGAAGCCGAGGGCACGCCACAGCCGCTGCCCGTCCTCGAGGCTCAGCCCGCCCTTGTCGGCGACCTCGGAGCTGCTGAGGGTCAGCTCACCGCCGAGGATCAGGCGGGCGAGCTCGTCACGAAGCTCAGACCGACTCATCCGTCGCCGTCTTGTCGTGCTTCTCGAACACGAGGTTGGTCACGGTGCGGTGGAACGCCTCGATGTGCGGGATGTCGTTGAGCTCGAGCCCGGCCTGCTCGCTGGCGTCGTGGATGATCAGCGTGCCGCAGCCGAGGATGCGGTCGTTGAGGTTCTTCTCGAACGCGACGTCGTTGATGCGGCTCAGCGGGATGACGCGACCCGTGCGGGTCAGCAGCCCCTTCTGCTCGACGATGCGCTTGTTGGTCAGGGTGTAGGTCCAGGTGAGCCACTTGAGGAACGGCAGCACCGAGCCCCACAGGATCAGGACGAGCATCGCCGCCACGACGATCCAGCGCGGGACGCCGCTGCCGGAGTCACCCACCTGGCTGATCGCCCAGCCTCCGACGCCGGCCACGACGAGCAGGATCAGGAAGGGCAGGAACAGCACCTTGACGTGGGTGCGGGTCGTGGCGATGACCTGTTCGCCGTCGATCATCAACTTGCGGGGGAGGCTCATGTCCGTAATTTTCTCACGTCGCCGGTCGCACGTGGGTGATATCACCCGCGCTGATCGCCTGGCCGTCGACCAACAGGCGGCCGAGCTCGTCGATCCCCGTCGCCTGGCCCTCGAGCGCGTTGCCGTCGGGGAGACTCACCCGCACCCGGGTGCCCAACGTGACGCACCGCCGGACGTACGAGTCACGGATGCCCGAGCCGGGGTCGCCGCCGGCTGCGGCCCAGGCGCGGTAGAGCGCCTCGAGGTTGCGGAGGAAGGCTCTCAGGACGATCGTGCGGTCGGTCTCGGTCGCGCCCTCGAGGGCCAACGACGTGGCAGTGTCGACCGGCAGCTCGTCCTGGCGCAGTGACACGTTGAGTCCCACGCCGATGATCGCGGCGGAGCCCTGCGGCGTGTCGACGCGCTCGAGCAGGATGCCGGCGATCTTGCGGCCGTCGACCAGCACGTCGTTGGGCCACTTGAGCCCGGACTCGACGCCGCACTCGTGCACCGTCGCGTCGACCGCCAGGCCGACGAGGAGGGGCAGCCAGACCCACCGCGCCGCCGGTACGCCGTCGGGGCGCAGCAGGACCGAGACGATGACGCCCGAGCCGGCCGGCGACTCCCACGACCGGTCGAGCCGGCCGCGGCCGGCGGTCTGCAGGTCAGTGGTGTGCACCGTGCCCTCCGGCGCCCCGGCCCGCGCGGCGGCTGCCACGTCGGCGTTCGTGCTGCCGGTCTCGGGGGTGACGACGATGTCGGTCCAGAACCGGCCCGGCCCGGCGACGGCGGCACGCAGGGCAGCGGCGTCGAGCGGTGGTCGGTCCAGGTCGCGATAAGTCATGAGAACAGACTCACATACCGGTCAGAGCCTCTGATCGTTACGCTGACCCCCGTGACCGAACAAGAGATCGAAGCCCACCCCGAGCTCCACACGACCGCCGGCAAGCTCGCGGACTTCCAGCGACGCCAGAAGGAAGCCACGGTCGAGATGGCCGAGCGCGCGGCCGAGAAGCAGCACAAGAAGGGCCGCCAGAGCGCCCGCGAGCGCATCGAGCAGCTCCTCGACGAGGGCTCGTTCGTCGAGCTCGACGCCCTGGCCCGGCACCGCAGCACCGCGTTCGGCCTGCAGGAGAACCGACCGCTCGGCGACGGCGTCATCACGGGCTACGGCACGATCGACGGCCGCCAGGTGTGCGTGTTCAGCCAGGACTTCTCGATCTTCGGCGGCAGCCTCGGCCAGGTCTACGGCGAGAAGATCACCAAGGTCATGGACCTGGCGATCAAGTCCGGCTGCCCCATCATCGGCATCAACGAAGGCGCCGGCGCGCGCATCCAGGAGGGTGTCGTCTCGCTCGGCCTCTACGGCGAGATCTTCAAGCGCAACGTGCACGCCTCCGGCGTCATCCCGCAGATCTCGCTGATCATGGGCACCAACGCCGGCGGTCACGTCTACTCCCCCGCGGTCACCGACTTCGTCGTGATGGTCGACAAGACCTCCAACATGTTCATCACGGGTCCCGACATCATCAAGACCGTCACCGGCGAGGACGTCTCGATGGAGGACCTCGGCGGCGCCCGCACGCACAACACCAAGTCCGGCAACGCGCACTACATGGCCGCGGACGAGGAGGACGCCCTCGAGTACGTCAAGGCGCTCATCTCCTACCTGCCGCAGAACAACATGGAGGAGCCCGAGCCGTACGACGAGGTGGCCGACCTCGAGCTCACCGAGACCGACCTCGCGCTCAACACCCTCGTGCCGGACTCGGCCAACCAGCCGTACGACATGCACACCGTGATCGAGTCGATCCTCGACGACGGCGACTTCCTCGAGGTCATGCCGCTGTTCGCGCCCAACATCATCATCGGCTACGGCCGCGTCGAGGGCCGCAGCGTCGGCGTCGTCGCCAACCAGCCGATGCAGCTGGCCGGGTGCCTCGACATCGACGCCTCGGAGAAGGCGGCGCGCTTCGTGCGTACGTGCGACGCGTTCAACATCCCGGTCCTCACGTTCGTCGACGTGCCCGGGTTCCTGCCCGGCACCGGCCAGGAGTGGGACGGCATCATCCGTCGCGGCGCCAAGCTCATCTACGCGTACGCCGAGGCCACGGTCCCGCTCGTCACGGTCATCACCCGCAAGGCGTACGGCGGCGCCTACGACGTCATGGGGTCCAAGCACCTCGGCGCTGACATCAACATCGCCTGGCCGTCAGCCCAGATCGCCGTGGTCGGCGCCTCGGGTGCGGTCGGCATCCTCTACCGCAAGGAGATCGCCGCGGCGGACGACCCGGACGCCAAGCGGGCCGAGCTCATGACGGCGTACGAGGACGAGCTCTGCAACCCCTATCTCGCCGCCGAGCGCGGCTACGTCGACGCCGTCATCGAGCCGGCACAGACCCGCGCCGAGGTCGTCAAGGCCCTGCGCCTGCTCAAGACCAAGCGCGAGACGCTGCCGCCCAAGAAGCACGGGAACATCCCGCTGTGACCGACGAGACGCCTGAGTCGCCGGCCGAGACCAGCCACAAGCCGATCCTGCGCGTCGTCAAGGGTGACCTGACGCCGGAGGAACTGGCCGCGCTCGTTGCGGTCGTCGCTGCCCGCAACGCCGCCGCGGCCCACGCGGCGGCCCGCACCAAGCCCAAGGTCCGGTCGCAGTGGGGCCACCCGGCCCGCATGGCTCGTACGCCGCACCGCGTCGGCCCGGACCTGTGGCACCGGTCGGCCTTCGGCGGCTGACGATGCCGCTGCGCCCGCTGGCCGACGTGTCACCGGCCGAGTGGTTCGTCGGCGACGACGCACCACCGGCACTGCGCGCCAACCTCGGCCCGTCGGGCTTCGAGTCGTACGTCCGGGTGCTGCACAGCCCGATGGGGCCCGGCGACGACCGCTACGAGGGCCACCTCGAGCAGCACCTCCTCGACGCGCTGTGCGAGGTGCTGGCTCGGCACACCACAGCCGCCGACGACTGCTTCTTCGGGTTGTGGGACGGCTACGGCGAGCTCTACGGCGGCGAGGCCGTGGGCTTCCTCACCGCGTTCAGCGGCCCGATGCGCTGGCCCGGCCGGATCTTCGGCAAGGAGAAGCCGCCACCACCGATCCCACCGGCGTTCCCGGTCTCGGTGCTCGAGGGGCCCAAGGTCACGTTCCTCCACGACTACCTCCTGTTCGGTGGGCCTCTCAGCGCCGCCGGGGAGTGGGGCGCCGCCAGCTATGGACACGCGATCAGTCGCGACATCAACAGCCCCAACCTCATCTGGCCCGCCGACCACGCCTGGTTCGTCACGACCAACATCGAGGGCACCTGGACCGGAGTCGGTGGTTCGGCCGCCCTGATCCACGACCTGCTGGCCGAGTCGCGTCTCGAGGTCGTACGCACCCGCTATGACGAGGGAGCGCTGCGATGAGGGTCATCCTCGCGTCCGCCTCACCAGCCCGCCTGGCCACGTTGCGGGCGGCCGGAATCGAGCCCGAGGTCATCGTGTCCGGCGTCGACGAGGAGCGCATCACCTCGACCGACGCCGCCAACCTCGCCGCGGCCCTGGCGCAGCTCAAGTGCCGCACGGTCGCGGCACAGATCGACGGCGACGCGCTGGTCATCGGGTGCGACTCGGTGCTCGCGTTCGAGGGCGAGATCTTCGGCAAGCCCGCGGGCCCGGTCGAGGCCGCCGGACGGTGGCGCCGCATGCGGGGACGTAGCGGTGTCCTGCACTCCGGCCACTGCGTGCGTCGGGGCGAGGAGGAGTTCGTCGAGACCGCATCGACGATCGTGCACTTCGCCGACATCAGCGACGCCGAGATCGACGCGTACGTCGCGACCGGCGAACCGTTGCAGGTCGCCGGGGCGTTCACGATCGACGGGCTCGGGGGCGCCTTCATCACCGGGATCGAGGGCGATCACCACAACGTCGTCGGGCTCTCGTTGCCCCTGCTCCGCGACCTCGTGGGCGACCTCGGCATCGCCTGGACCGACCTCTGGTCACTGCCCAAGACATGAATCCGTTGGTCTCTGCTGCCAAACAGTGGGAGACTGGTCAGACGATGGCAACTTCACCGCGGCGACGCCGCTATCACCCGTCCAGTCCCTTCCAGGCGAAGCCGGAGGTCGCGGACGAGGTCTACGAAGTCGGGGCCCGAGTCTCGCACGACACGTTCGGTCTCGGCCGCATCGTCAGCCTCCAGGGCACCCAGTCGGCTCAGGTCGACTTCGGCGACGAGGTCAAGCACATACCTCTCCCCTGCGCCAAGATGACCAACCTGTAGGTCTCCCCGCACGGTTCTGGCCTTCTCGGGCGGTCGCCTGCATGCAAGGCCCGACCACCTAGAACGCGTTCGGGCCGAATGCCTCGGCGCGGGCCACGAGCTCCGGTGGCGCCGTTGCCATGGGTACGCACGCCGGGATCGCGTCAAGGGCCAGCTGCATCCGCGCATCGGTCCAGAGGATCCGCTCCGCCGCGCGTTCCTGCTCCAGCTCCGGCCGCTGCCACCACGGCGAAGGGCCGAACATCTCGGCGAACTGCGCCGCGCGTACGGCGTAGAAGCCCGGGTTGCACTCGCGCGCCATCTCGATCCGGCGCTGCGTCTCGGCGGCACTCGGGCCGGTGAAGCGACTGTCGTGCGCAGCCCAGGTCGTGTGCGCGTCGAGCCAGTCGATGACGAGATCCAGCAGGCGTGGGAGCCGCTGCACGACGGCGTCGCGCAGCGCGATCGCGGGAGCGTGCTGCACCGCGATGCGGAACCGCTCCAGGTCGAACGTGAACGGGTCGACCGAGCCGGTCGGCGACGCCGCGGCCAGGGCGTCCCGGCGCTCCAGCAACGCGATCGCCTCCGCCTCACGGGCGACGTCGCCCGTCGACCTGGAGTGCTCGACGGCTGCCGCGAGCGTCTCCCTGCTCGGGGTGATCGTCCCGCCGAGGGCCTCGTTGAGGCCGGCCTCGTCGACCTGGCGGAGGAACACCGGGTAGGTCACGCCCGAGCGGCCGAGCGCGAGCAGCTGCTCCAGGACCGCGATCGCCTCCTCCTGTCCCGTCATCGAGCGCAGCTGGCTCAACGAGGCCTCGTACGCCTCGAGCGACTGGGCCAGCAGGGTCGCGTCGTCCGGGGTCGTCGCCGGCGCGCCGGTGCTGCCACCTCCCGCAGCCGCCGTCATGACTCGTGTGTACGCGTCGGTGAACCGCTGGTAGTAGCCGCCACCCGCCAACTTCGCCGAGAACTCGCCGACGTCGCTCAGCTCCTGCCCCAGCGCCTCCATCGCCGCGAGGGCAGCCGCCATCTCCCCGACGTCCTGCCCGGTCGACCCGGACGTCCGGACGCCGTCGAGCAGGTCCCGGAACGTGCCGAGCATCGCGTCCACCATCGTGGGATCGACGGGCATCAGCGACCTCCGAGTACGAGCGAACCGTGCTCGGCGAGGCGGCGTTCGAAGACCTCGTCGGCGACCGGTACGAGCCGACGGTGCCGCTCGGCGCGCGCCACCTCCGGGTCGAAGGACCAACCGGGCTGGTGGTGCCGGCCTTCCGCCTCGACCTGCGACCACGAGTCCTGTGCCGTCGCGACCGCGTCGGACGCGTACGTCTCGAGCTCTGCCTTCCAGCGGTCCGGGACCTGGGCGGTGCGCCACACCTCGACGTTCTCCCATGTCGTCAGCGACGTGGCCCACAGTCGTGTCAGCTCGTCGACCGTCACCGCGATGCTCATGCGTTGCTCGATCGCAGCAAGCAGCGACGCGAGCGCCGGGGCATCCGCCGCCGTCTCCAGACTAGCGAGCACCTCGGCGGGGCCCTGCGCCCGTACGGTCTCCGCGGTCTCGGCGTACACCGCAGCCCGGGCGTTGGCCTGGTCACGAGCGAGCGCGCGGCCCATCTCCATGGACAGCTCGATCGCCGTCGCACGCAGGTCCTCGATCGAGGAGGCTGCATCGACGGCCTCGGCCATCGCCCGCTCCGCGGCAGCCGTCTCCGGATACACCGGGTTGGCGGCCGATCGCCGCGCCCGCGACCAGTAGTAGTCGCGGTAGTCGGCCAGCCGCTGGGTGTCACTCATCCGGACACCCTAGGGAGTACGGCGGGTGGCACGTGGCAGTTTGCCGATTCAGGCCGTCACCCGCGGTGTCGCACGTAGTGCGCGATCGCGTCGTCGCTCCGGCCGGCGCCATAGGTGCGCAGCATCTCGGCGATCTCGGGGTGCTGCCCGCCGATCAGCTCGGCAGCCGCAAGATGATCGGAGGCCGACGCGACGCTGCGGAACATCGCCTGCACGTCGAGAGCCGACTCGTCCCTCGTGGAGCGGCGGGTCGTCAGGATGTCACCGCCTCCCCGCACCGCGGCGATGCGTTCGAGCGCCCCCGTCACGTCGAGGTCGCCGCGCTGCACGGCACCGACCGCGTCGTGCATGACCTGCAGCTTCTGTGCGGCGACCGGGTTGCCGATCTTGACCCGGTGCGCGTTGACGAGCTGGGACAGCATGGGCGCCGAGATGCCCAGCAGCTCAGCGAGACGCGACTGGTTGAGGCCAAGAGCCTTCCCGCACCGGCTGAGGATGTCGCCGAGCGGTTCGCCATAGAGTTGAGCCTGCGCCTCGCGCCCGTCCATGTCACTCCCTAGGTCAAGAGATTTGCCTTCGCAAACAGTTTCATCTTGACATATGCAGATCGTGTGGACGAGACTCGAGGAACTATTTGCTTTAGCAAACATCGGGGGAAGCACATGATCCGCAAGGCCGGCCTTGCCGCATTGACCATCATCCTGCTCGGTCTGGGCCTCAGCCTCCCGGCCAGCGCCGACGGCGAGGATCCCGGCAAGCTCATGCTGGTCCTGGACTCCTCGGGGTCCATGAAGGAGAAGTCCGGCAGCACGACCAAGATCGCCGCCGCCAAGGACGCCCTCGGCACGGTCATCGACAAGCTGCCGGCCCAGCAGGAGGTCGGGCTGCGGGTCTATGGCGCAAAAGTCTTCTCCGCCAAGGACAAGGGCGCGTGCACAGACTCGCAGCGAGCCGTCGACCTCGGCACGGACAACCGTTCCGACCTCAAGGACGCCGTCGCGACATACAAGCCGTACGGCGAGACGCCCACCGGCTACGCCCTCAAGCAGGCCGGCAAGGATCTCGGAAAGAGCGGGTCCCGGACGATCGTGCTCGTCTCTGACGGAGAGTCGACCTGCTCCCCGGATCCGTGCAAGGTGGCCGCTCAGCTGGCGGAGGACGGCATCTCGCTGCACATCGACGTCGTCGGGCTCGACGTCTCCGGCAGCGCCCGTCAACAGCTCCAATGCATAGCGGGCTCCGGCAACGGCAGCTACTACGACGCACAGGACGCTGACGACCTGGTCAGCGCGCTCGACACGCTCGCGACCCGAGCAGCCCGCCCGTACGAGTCCATCGGCCGAAAGATCACCGGCAGCCAGAAGGCGACGACGGCGCCGAAGATCAGTGCCGGCGATTGGCGTGATGTCCTCGGCGGTGCCGGCTCGAAGAAGCGCGAGCTGTTCTACCGACTGAGCGACTTCGACCCGACGTCAACCCTCCATGTGTCGGCGACGATCAATCAGCCCCTTGGCGGCAATGACAAGATCAACGTCGACATCGTCCGGGCCAAGGACGTCGCCGACTCGGGTTCCTTCTGTGCACGCGATTCCGCCCTCGATCTGGGTGCGGCCCAGGTAGGCCTCCTGTCGCCGTCCGTCAGCTGGAGCTACGACAAGGCGAAGCCAAAGGTCGACTGCAAGCCCGACGGCCTGCTGGTCCGCGTGCGTCGTGGCTGGGACTGGACATACGAGAAGTACGACGGTGGCGGCAACAACGACCTCCCGGTCGAGATCCGCATCATCGAGGAGCCAGCAATCGACAAGAGCGCTCCGTTGCCGAGCAAGCAGGACGACGGCGTGTTCCAGATCCCGGCGAAGGCGACGAGCCGCACGGCCCTGATCGGTGGCTCATCCTTCGCGAACGCCCCGACGATCCAGGCGGGTGCCTACACGGACACGATCGTGCCCGGCGAGACACAGATCTTCCTTGTCGATGTCGGCTGGGGACAGAGCCTGCAGTCGCAGGTGGACCTGCCCAAGCTCTCTGGGGCGCTCAAGGAGCAGGTCGGACCACTCGGTCCCTACGTCACGACCGAGATCTACTCGCCGGCGCGGGCACTCGCCACCAAGCTCATACCGAGGGACTCCGCCGGGGAGATCACGAACAACCGAGCCGAGCTCGCGAACGAGACCGACCTGCAGTCCAGGGCGATGACGGCCCCGATCCGCTACAACAATCGGCAGTTCCTCGGCGGCTCGTCTGTCGAGAACGACGCGGCAGCTGCGCTCGCCGGGAAGTACGCGATCGTGATCCACACCGACACCGACAAGCGAACCAATGTCAGCTACCAGGTGCCGATCACGTTCGACGTCAACGTTGTCGGCGACGTGACCGGAGCGCCGAAGTACACGTCAACACCCAAGAAGGTTGGTCAGGTGACCAAGACCGCGAGCGATCAGGACCGCGCCTCCGCAACCGCGAAGGACGACGACGGAGGCTTGCCGGTGCTGCCGATCGGGCTCGGCATTCTCGGGGTCGTCCTGGTCGGCGGAGCGTTCGTCGTGTTCCGCAGAGCGCGCGTCTCGGCCTAGAGCGTGAGCGCCGCGAGCAGCAGAGCGGCGACGCCCGCGGCTGCCAACAGCCCCGCGAGGACGTACAGGCGGGTCGTGGCACTCATCGGCTCACGTGGGAGCTGCACGGGTTGGCGGTTCGGGGCCGCACCGGTCCCCGGCCCGTCGGCACCCCAACCGGCGGGCAGCTCGGGCAGATGACTGAACACCTCGATCGGGTCGTCGCCCGGGTCAGCCACCTCGGTGGCCGCGAGCGCCTCGCGCGCCTCGGCGGCGGATGCGTAGCGGGCGAGCGGGTCGAGGGCCACCAACCGCGCGCGTACGGCAGCCAGCTCGCCGCTCGCCGGACCGGGCGGTGCGGAGGCCTCCGGTCGTACGCCGGTCAACATCTCCTGCATGACCATGCCGACGGAGAAGAGATCCTGCACGGGGTCCGGGTCGGCCCCGGTTGCCACCTCCGGCGCCGAGTAGCCCGGGGTGTGCACCAGGTCGGACGCCCGGGTCAGCCGGGGCTCGTCGAGCGCTGCCGCGATGCCGAAGTCGGAGAGCCGCAGGTGGGGCTCTCCGGTCCCGGTCGGCTCCAGCAACAGGTTGGCGGGCTTGATGTCGCGGTGGACGATCCCGGCGGCGTGCACGGCTGACAACGCGTCGAGCAGCTGGAGGACGAGGGTCCGTACGAACGAGGCAGGCAGCGGACCGTAGTCGCCGAGCAACGTGGCGACTGATCCTCCGCCGACGAGCGGCATCGCGAACAGCACGCGATCGTCCTCAGCGGACCAGCCGGTCGGTGCGACCACGTGGGGATGCTCGACCCGTGTCGCGGTCTCGCGCACGAAGCGGAGCAACGACGAGCTGTCGGACTGCCGCAACATCTTGGCCGCGCGATACGTACGGTCGCGGAGGTCCCAGACCCGCCAGACGGTGCCCATGCCTCCGGACCCGAGCACGTCGACGAGCTCGTAGCGTCCTGCGAAGACTTCCCCCACCCGGTCGAGACTAGTGGTGCCCTACTCGACCGGCAGGCCGAGGCCGCGCGCGATCAGCATGCGCTGGACCTCGGACGTACCCTCACCGATCTCGAGGATCTTGGCGTCCCGGTAGAAGCGGGCGACCGGGTACTCCTCCATGAAGCCGTAGCCGCCGAACACCTGGGTCGCGATGCGCGTCGCGGTCACCGCCGACTCCGACGTGTAGAGCTTGGCGATCGCCGCAGCCTGCTTGAACTCCTTGGCGGGTGCGCCGGCGTCCTTGAGCGCGGCCGCCTGATAGGTCAACGCACGACCGGCCTGGGCCATGACCGCGAGGTCGGAGATCTGGAAGGCGACGCCCTGCTTGGTGCCGATCGGCACACCGAACGTCGTGCGCTCACCGGCGTACTGGACGCAGAGGTCGAGGCAGGCCTGGATGCAGCCGACCGCCAGGGCCGCGATCGCGACGCGTCCGTCGTCGAGCGTCGCGAGGAACTGCGCGTATCCCCGGCCGCGCTCGCCCAGCAGGTGGTCCGCAGGGACCCGAGCGTCGACGAACGACAGCGGGTGCGTGTCGGAGATGTGCCAGCCGAGCTTGTCGTACGCCGGCTCGACGATGAAGCCCGGCGTGCCGGACGGCAGGACGATCGTGGAGAGCTCGGGCGAGCCGTTCTCCCGCGTACCCGTGCGGGCCGTGACCGTCACGAGAGAGGTGATCTCGCTCCCGGAGTTGGTGATGAACTGCTTGGCGCCGTTGACGACCCACTCGTCGCCGTCGAGCTCGGCCTTGGTCTTGGTGGCGCTGGCGTCGGAGCCCGCACCGGGCTCGGTGAGGCCGAACCCGGCGAGCGCCTGGCCGGCGACGAGGTCAGGCAGCCAACGCTCCTTCTGCTCCTGCGTGCCGAACGTGAGGATCGGGTTGATGCCGAGGCCCACTGCGGCCTCGAGCGTGATGCCGATCGACTGGTCGACGCGGCCGAGCTCCTCGATGGCGACGCACAGGCTCGTGAAGTCGCCGTCGGCACCGCCGAACTCGTCGGGGGCCGTGAGGCCGAAGAGGCCGAGGCTGCCCATCTTCTTGACGAGGTCGACCGGGAAGTGGTGGTCCTTGTCCCACGCCGCTACGTGCGGGGCGACCTCGGCCTCGGCGAACTCGCGAACGGTCTGACGGAACGTCTCGTGCTCACGGGACAGGGCGAAAGTCATGCCAGCATGTTAACAACCGTTAACCATCGTTAACCACCGCGGCCACCCCGGTCGCACCTCCGCGTAACCAACCTCATAAGGCCGTCGGCCCTCGAACGCCCTAGACTGCGGCAGGCAACCGTGTCGGATCGAGGAGAACACTTCAGTGAGCAAGCCCCTGGCCAAGGTCCTGATCGCCAACCGCGGAGAGATCGCCGTGCGGGTGATCCGTGCGTGCAAGGACGCCGGCATCGACAGTGTCGCGGTCTACGCCGAGCCCGACCGTGACGCGGTGTTCGTACGCCTCGCCGACGAGGCGTACTCGCTCGAAGGCTCCACGCCCGGCGACTCCTACCTGTCGATCGAGAAGATCCTCGCCGTCGCCAAGCGCAGCGGCGCCGACAGCGTCCACCCCGGCTACGGCTTCCTCGCCGAGAACGCCGAGTTCGCCCAGGCCGTCATCGACGCCGGGCTGATCTGGATCGGCCCGCCCCCGCACGCCATCGAGAACCTCGGCGACAAGGCCAAGGCCAAGCAGCTCGCCCTCAAGGCCGACGCCCCGCTGGCGCCCGGCACCAAGGATGCGGTCAAGGACGCCGACGAGGTCGTCGCGTTCGCCAAGGAGAACGGCCTGCCCGTCGCGATCAAGGCCGTCTTCGGCGGCGGCGGTCGTGGCCTCAAGGTCGCCCGCACGATCGAGGAGATCCCCGAGCTCTACGAGTCCGCGGTCCGCGAGGCGATCAGCGCGTTCGGCCGTGGCGAGTGCCTCGTCGAGAAGTTCCTCGACAAGCCGCGCCACGTCGAGACCCAGTGCCTCGCCGACTCGCACGGCAACGTCGTCGTCGTGTCGACCCGCGACTGCTCCCTGCAGCGCCGCCACCAGAAGCTCGTCGAGGAGGCGCCCGCCCCCTACCTGACCGACGACCAGATCGAGCGGCTCTACGCCTCGTCCAAGGCGATCCTCAAGGAGGCCGGATACATCGGCGCCGGCACGTGCGAGTTCCTGGTCGCCCGCGACGGGACGATCAGCTTCCTCGAGGTCAACACCCGCCTTCAGGTCGAGCACCCGGTCTCCGAGGAGGTCACGGGCCTCGACCTCGTACGCGAGATGTTCCGCATCGCCGCCGGGGAGGAGCTCGGCTACGACGACCCCGAGATCCGCGGCCACTCGATGGAGTTCCGGATCAACGCCGAGGACGGCGGCCGCGGCTTCCTGCCGGCCCCCGGCACCCTGACCAAGTGGGCACCCCCGTCGGGCCCCGGCATCCGTCTCGACGGCGGCTACGAGGAGGGCGAGACGATCCCCGGATCGTTCGACTCCCTGGTCGCCAAGCTCATCGTCACCGGCACGAGCCGTCAGCAGGTGCTCGAGCGCTCCCGCCGCGCACTCGACGAGTTCGTCGTCGACGGCATGCCCACCGTCATCCCGTTCCACCGCTCGGTCGTCGACGACCCGGCGTTCACGGCGGCTGACGGCAACTTCGAGGTCTACACGACGTGGATCGAGACCGACTACGTCAACGAGCTCGAGCCCTACGTGGGCAGCTCCGAGACCGCGGAGCCGGACGAGCGCGAGCGCGTCACGGTCGAGGTCGGCGGCAAGCGCGTCGAGGTCGTGCTGCCCGGAGGCCTCGGCGCATCAGCCGTCCCGGCCGGCGGCGGCGCCAAGAAGGCCAAGCGCAAGGGCGGCAAGGCGGCCGGTGCCGCAGCCAGCGGCGACTCGCTGACCGCACCCATGCAGGGCACGGTCGTCAAGGTCACCGTCGAGGAAGGCCAGACCGTCGCGGCGGGCGACCAGATCGTCGTGGTCGAGGCCATGAAGATGGAGCAGCCCATCAACGCCCACAAGGACGGCGTCGTGACCGGACTGTCGATCGAGGTCGGCGCGACCGTGACCTCCGGCGAGGTCATCGCCGAGATCAAGACCGCCGAGTAGCCTTCAGGCCCGCTTCGGCGGCGGGGCGGAGTCGACCTCGCCGAACGCGATCCCGGCGGCCCAGACGATCAGCGTGACGCCGATCCACGTGCCGACGCCCTCGATCGCGAAGCCGCTCGCCGGCACGACCAGGTCGGTCAGCAGCAGGCCGAGCCAGGTCAGCACCAGTCCCCCGGCGATCGTGTAGCCACGGGCGAACCGGTTGACGGTGCTGATCACGACCCCTCGCAGCACGACGGTCAGTGCGGTGAACAGGACCACCGCGACGACGAACCAGCCGAACCGGATGTTGAAGCGGTCGAAGATCCAGGCTGCCAGCGCCAGCGCCGCGGCGTTGGCGGCAGCGGAGATCGCCACCGACTTGAGAAGGGCCGTCATGCGGTCGAGTATCCCAGACATGCCGTCAGCGACCCGGGCAGACCTCACGTCATCGTGACGGCGATCGATCCCTTGGCCCCGCGGGTGATGTAGCCGTGCTCGAAGTAGGCCCGGAACCGGCCGCCCGACAGCGACGTCTCGCCCTTGGTCGGCCGGCCGAGCGCACCGGCGGACTCGCCGAGCTCGCGGTACTTCGCGTCGATGCCCTGCCACAGCGCGTACGCGTTGTAGCGGCTGCTGCGATAGACCCGATGGATGCTGCCGCGCGCGTAGCGCTGCACCTGGACGCCCGCCACGGACGTCGACTGGGCCTCCGACGCCGGCATGCCGAGGATGCCCGACTGCGCCTTGAGCGAGTTGTAGGTCGTGCGGAAGTAGTTGGCCACCGAGAACGTGCCGAGGGTCGAGGCGTAGAGGTCGAGCTTCTGCAGGCGCGCCTTGCGACCGCCCACGAACACCGTCTCACCGATGAACACCGGCCCCGTCACGTCGCGGCCGAGGAACGTCGCGCGCGTCTTGATCGAGCTGCTGTAGCCCGCGATGTAGGCCGCGACCCGCTCACGCAGGCCTCCGGACGCCGACAGCCAGGCGTACGCCTTCGCGCCGGGACAGGCCGTGCTGACGACGTCGCGGTGCCCGGCGATGCGCTGATAGGTGGTGCCGCCGATGGCGTAGGAGCCGATCGCCGGATGGAACGTCGTGCCGAGCCGCCAGCCGATCAGCTTGACCATCGCGCTCTTGGTCGCAGCGGTCGGCTCGGTGGACGTGAACGTGCCCATCATCGACACGCCCATCGTGTAGGTGTTGACCGACTTGATGCCGGCGTGTGCGCCACGGATCGGGACGGTGGTGCCGCCGTTGCGACCTTCGAAGATCTGGCCGTACTTGTCGACCAGGAAGTTGTAGCCGATGTCGCACCAGTCACGGCCGTTCATGTGATACGCCTGCACGGCGCGGACGATGCCCGCGGACTGGGCTTTGGTGTAGGAGTTGGAGCCCGCGGTGTGGTGCACGATGACACCGCGGGTCTCGTTGCCGGCACGCGGCGCGTCGCAGTAGGTGTTCTTCTTGGCGCCCCACCCCGAACGGGAGATGATCGCCGGCTTGGGCGTGTAGGCCGGCGCACCGTCGGCGACCGGGACGATCGGCTCGGCGGCCGAAGCGTCGTAGAAGGCGTTGTCGGCGCTCGCGGTGGCCGGGGTCGCGCCCGGGTCGATCGTGGAGACCGACAGCCCACTGGGACGTTCGCCGGTCGGGCTGGTCACGCGTACGGCGACCCCGTCGGCCGTCCCGGCCCACAACGGCTCGGTGCCGTCGCGGCCGCCTTCGCCCTCGTCGCTCTCGACGTCGAGCTCCTCCCAGTCCCACCACGCGCCGTCCGTGCGCAGCCGCACCTGGACCGTCATGCCCTTGTCATCGAACCCGCGGGTCCACGTGACGCCGACCAGGCCGAAGTCGTCGGTGCGTCGCGCCGGAAGCTGTGCGACCAGGTCGGCCGCGTCGTCGTCCGCCCGCTCGGCCGCCTTGGCGACCGTGTCGGTGACGGCAGGCACGCGCGTCGTGGCGACATCGACCGGCTCGGCCTTGGGCTGGAGCTGGGTGTCGTCGGCCTGGGCCGGAGCCGAGAGCGAGGCCATGACCGCGAGTGCTGCGATCGTTCCCGAGATGAAAGCACGCATGGGTTCGACCCTAACGTGCGAACCTGTCACGTTCGAGACGTCAGAACCTGAACCAGCTCGACTTCAGTCCGAGAGCCGTACGAGCGGCGTCGCCGGAGATCGTGACCGTCTTGGCGGAGCCGACGAGGTCGATCGAGGTGACGCGCCCGCCCCAGTCGCCGTAGCCGTTGCGCTTGGTGATCTTGAGCTGCTTGAGCGTCCCGATCGACGAGTAGGCCTTCTCGATCTTCGCGGCCTCGACCGTCGCGGTCCAGGTGTGGTTCGCGTTGCCGGACCAGTTGTCCCACGCGTCGCTGACCGCCTTGAGGTACGGCTGGCTGCCCGGCGCGGAGTAGCCGCCCGACGACGACGAGAACTGGGTGAAGGCCGGCTTGCCGTCGTACGTGAGGATCTTGCCGGCCGTTGCGGTCACCGCCGCCGTCGTGGCCGTCGTCTCCCGGCTCGCCCCTCCGTACACCTGGCACGAGGTGGTGCTGCAGATGTCGTAGTAGCGCGACGCCAGGATGCTGCGGACCCCGTAGGTGCGGGCCGCGACCGCCTGCGCCTTCAACGCCTCGCGATGCCAGCTGGCCGGCATCTCGGCGGCGATGACGCCCTTGACGTAGCTCTCGATCGTCACGAGGTTGACGGTGTTGCGGCTCCACGAGCCCGCATACGGCACCGCCGACCGCAGCGCACCGCGATACTTCACGGTCGATCCGTCCGGCATGACGAGGGACAGGATCGAGCTGGAGGCGGGCCCCTCGATCTGGCCGTCGCCCGTCCACCGTGTCGACCGGTAGGTCGCATATCCGCCGGTGGTCTTGTACTGCAGCGCCGACTTGGTCTTGTTGTCACCGACCTGGACGATCTGCCAGCGGGTGATGGTCTTGCCGTTCGCGGTCGTGGGCAGCGCCAGCGTCTTCTTCGCCGCCACGTCACGGAACGTCAGGCCCGAGCGGCCGACCACGATGACCGAGTCGCTGGTGTCCTGCGAGATCAGCACCCGGATGTTGCCGGTCTTCGAGCCCGTCCTCGTGCCGGGGTAGTAGTGGGCCAGGATCTTGTCGTACGCCACGCCCTGCCGCGCGGCACCCTCCGCGCCGTACTGGCTCATCCCGATGCCGTGGCCGTACCCGTGCCCCGTCAGGGAGATCTTGCGCGTGCTCGGCACCGTGACGGTGTCACCGGTCGCCGCGGTCGCCAGCTTGACGGTCTTGGGCGTCGACTGCCACACCGTGATCGCCTTGCCGGCCGAGCTGATGGCACGGACCCATGCGTAGTAGGTCTTGCCGGCCACCAGGTCGCGCACCGCGAGCTTCGGCGTGCCCGTCGACGGCGCCGTGATCGTCCGGCAGGACGTGCCACACGTGGTGGGCTGGGTAGAGGACGTCGACACGTGGACCTGGTAGCGCGTCGCTCCCGGATAGGCCGTCCAGCTCAGGTCGAAGCCCGTCGAGGTCACGTTGGTCGCGGCGCGACCACCGATCGTGGCAGTGGCCGCAGACTCGGTCCCGGCGAGGGCGCTCGCGACCCGGTCGCGCAGTCCCCCGCTCGCCGACAGCCAGGCGTACGCCTTCGCGCCGGGGCACTCGGTCTTGACGACGTTGCGGTGTCCCGCGATCCGGTTGAGCGTCTTGCCGCCGAGCGAGTACGTGCCCTTCGCCGGGATCTTGTACTGCGCGAAGCGCCAGGCGACGAGCTTGACCACGGCGGACTTCATCGCGTCGGACGGCTCGGTCTCCGAGTACGTACCCATCAGCGAGACGCCCATGGTCTCCTGGTTCACCGCGTCGTTGCCCGAGTGCGCGGCGCGGACCGGCTTGTCGATGCCCCCGGCGCGACCCTCGAAGATCTGGCCGTACTTGTCGACCAGGAAGTTGTAGCCGATGTCGCACCAGTCGCGAGCCTTCATGTGGTACGCCTGCGTCGCCCGCACGATGCTCGCGGACTCCGCCTTCGTGTACGTGTTGCTGCCGGCCGTGTGGTGGATGACGGCGCCGAGCGTCGTCTTGCCGTAGCGCGGGCTGTCGCACGAGTCCGAGGGGCTGGCGCCCCAGGCGGAGCGCAGGATGATCGGCGGCTTGCTGACGGTTGCCGCGGTGATGGCGTCGTTCGTCGTGGTCGGTGTGGTCGCGGATGAGGCCGCGGCGTCTGTCGTGCCCGTGCTCGCGTCGATCGTGGTGAGCGACAGGTCGACGGGACGGGCACTGCTCTTGGAGAGCACGCGGACGTCGGCGGCATCGGCGGAGCCGACCCACTGCGCCTCGGTGCCGGGCCGGCCGCCCTCACCCGGTGCGAGGTCGACGTCGAGCTCGGTCCAGGCCGACCACGCACCCTTGGTCCGCCACCGCGCCTCGACGACGGTGTCGGCTGCGGGCAGGCCGCCCTTCCACGTCACGCCGAACATCGAGAACGGGTGCACGCGTGTGTCGACCAGGTCGGCCACGACGTGGTTCGCGCCCGGGTGCGCGGGTTCGCCCGGCTCGGGGTCGACGTGGGGCTTGGCGGCCTTGGGCACCGCGCGCGTCGGGATCTTGTGCTCCGCCACCTTGGGCGCCTTCGGCGACTCCGCGGTCCTGCCGGGCGCTCCGGCCGTCACCTCCGTGCCGGCTGCGTGGGCGGCCGACGGCATCAGCGCGCCGAGCACCAGCACGACCGCGACGGAGAAGCCCGGGGTACGCCGAGCCGTACGCCAGGAAAGCATGGGGGAAGTCCGATCCTGTGTGACGGGTGTGACTCATGTGACTGATGAGGTTTTCCGACCGATTATGCTCACAGTTTTGCCCGAAGTTCCACCGAAAATCGCCGATCCGGCGAACTACAACGGTGTCATTCCTGCGGTTGCAGGGGCTGGTCCGCGACGGTCAGCCGAGGCGGTGCAGGCGCCGCGCCGCTTCGGCGACCGAGCCGGAGAGCGACGGGTAGACCGTGAACGCGTCGGCCACCTGGTCGACCGTGAGGGACGCCGACACGGCGAGCGACAACGCATGGATCAGCTCGCTGGCCCGCGGCGCCACGACGACACCGCCGACGACGATGCCCATCCCCCGCCGCGCGAAGATCTTGACGAAGCCGTCGTGCACGCCCTGCATCTTGGCGCGTGGGTTGGACGCGAGCGGCAGCATCGCGACGTCGATCTGGAGATCGGACTCGTCGACCTGCTGCTGCGACAGCCCGACCGTGGCGATCTCGGGCGACGTGAAGACGTTGCTCGCGACCTTGCCGAGGTCGAGGGGGTGCACCGCGTCGCCGAGCAGGTGGGACATCGCGATGCGTCCCTGCTGGGCCGCGACGGAGGCGAGCATCAGGACCCCGGTGACGTCGCCGGCGGCGTAGATGCCGCGGACGCTGGTGCGGGACACCCGGTCGACGTGGACGAAGCCGTTGTCGTTCAGTGCGACGCCGACCTCTTCGAGGCCGAGGCCCTCGGTGTTGGGGATCGAGCCGATCGCGAGCAGGCAGTGTGAGCCGTCGACCGTACGCCCGTCGGTCAGCGTCACCCGCACACCGTCGCTCGTACGTTCGACAGACGCCATGCGCGAGTTGCCCATGACCGTCATGCCGCGCCGCTTGAAGACCGCCTCGATGACGTTGGCGGCATCGATGTCCTCGCCCGGCAGCACCCGGTCGCGGCTCGACACGAGCGTCACCGCAGCGCCGAGCCCGTTGTAAGCGCTGGCGAACTCGGCGCCCGTGACGCCCGAGCCGACCACGATCATGTGCTCGGGCAGGTCCTGGAGGTTGTAGACCTGCTCCCACGTCAGGATGCGCTCGCCGTCAGGCTGCGCGGCGGGGCTGATGCGCGGGTGGGCGCCGGTCGCAAGCAGGATCGCGTCGGTCTCGATGCGCACCTCGCCGTCGGCCGTCGTCGCCGTGACCACACCAGCGGACTCGACCGTCGCGGTGCCGTCGATCATCGTGACGTTGCTCGTCGTGAGGCGTTGCGCGATGTCGTCGGACTGCGCCTGCGCCAGCGTCAGGACCCGGGCGTTGACCGACGCGAGGTCGGCACGTACGTCCTTGGGCAGCTGCACGCCGAGCTCGGCCGACGTGCCGACCTCGGTCAGCAGGTCCGAGGTCGCGATGAGCGTCTTGCTCGGCACGCAGTCGGTCAGGACGGTCGATCCGCCGAGGCCGTCGCGCTCGACGAGGGTGACCTCGGCGCCCAGCCTCGAGGCCACGAGGGCCGCTTCGTATCCACCCGGTCCGCCGCCGACGATCGTCACATGGGTCACCGGATCAGTCTCCCATTGCCGCCGAGCGGGTCGCCACCTGCCGCCGGGCAGGTCGCCACCGATCGGCGCCACGAGCGCTGTCGTAATGTACGGCAGGTGACTACTCAGGAGCTGGCCCAGCAGGCCGCCGACGCACTGCGCGAACGCACCGGCGGAGCCGACCACGACATCGCCCTGGTGATGGGCTCGGGGTGGCTGCCGGCGGCCGACGCGCTGGGCACCGCCGAGCACGAGATCCCGCTCGCCGAGCTGCCCGGGTTCAGCGCCCCCGCGGTGGCCGGGCACGGCGGCACCGTCCGCTCAGTCCGCCTGGGTGACCGGCGACTGCTGATCTTCCTGGGCCGCACCCACTTCTACGAGGGCAAGGGCGTCGCCGCCGTCGTCCACGGCGTACGCACGGCGGCCGCCGCCGGCGTCAAGACGCTCGTGCTGACCAATGGCTGTGGCGGGCTCAACCCGGCGTGGGCGCCCGGCACCCCGGTGCTCATCAGCGACCACATCAACATGACTGCGACGTCGCCGCTCGAGGGTGCCAACTTCGTCGACCTCACGGACCTCTACTCGTCGCGGCTGCGCGCACTGTGCCGGGAGGCCGACCCGAGCCTCGACGAGGGCGTCTACGTCCAGCTGCCCGGCCCCCATTACGAGACACCCGCCGAGATCGGCATGGTCAGGACGATCGGCGGCGACCTGGTCGGCATGTCGACCGCGCTCGAGGCCATCGCGGCCCGGGCCGCCGGCATGGAGATCCTCGGCATCTCGCTGGTCACCAATGCCGCGGCCGGCATGACCGGGGAGCCGCTCAACCACGAAGAGGTCCTCGAGGCCGGCAAGGCCGCGGCGACGCGGATGGGCGCCCTGCTCGGCGACGTGCTGCCGAGGATCTGATGAAGGTCCTCGTCACGGGCGCTGCCGGCTCGATCGGCCGCACGCTCGTACGAGGGCTGCCCGGGCTCGGGCACGAGCTCCGAGGCCTCGACCTGGTCGACGGCCCTGCGCTGCCACTCGGCTGGATCACGGGTGACTGCCTCGACCCGACCGTCGCCGCCGAGGCGGTGTCGGGCGTCGAGGCGGTGATCCACCTGGCCGGCAATCCCGGCGAGGCGTCGCTGCCCGCGAGCCTGGAGTCGCACGTGCACAGCACTGGACGCCTGCTCGAGGCGATGGTCGCGGCCGGCGTCGGCCGCATGGCGTACGCCAGCAGCAATCACGCCGTCGGGCACACCCCGTCCGGCGAGCTGCTCACGGTCGAAGCGCGACCGCGCCCGGACACCTACTACGGCGTCGCGAAGGCTGCCGCCGAGGCGCTGCTCAGTCTCTACGCCGATCGCCGCGAGATCAGCTCGGTCGCGATGCGGATCGGCTCGTTCCGCGAGCGGCCGACCAGCGTCCGCGAGCTCTCGACCTGGCTGTCGCACGACGACGCCGTCCGCATGGCCGACGCGGCGATCCGAGCCACCGAGCCGGGTTTCCACGTCCTCTACGGCATCTCCGCCAACACGCGTGGCTGGTGGGACCTGGGTCCGGGCCGTGCTTTGGGGTACGACCCGCAGGACGACGCCGAGACGTACGCCGGCACCGTCGTGCCGAGCGCCGGGGACGACGCCGAGAACGCGTACGTGGGCGGACCTCACGTCAGCCAGCTCCAGCTACCACCCGCCTTCTGAAGGGAAGCCCATGACCGACGAACTCCTCGCCCGTGCCCGCGAGTGGCTGAGCCAGGACCCCGATCCGCGCACCGTCGAGGAGCTGCAGGGCCTCATCGACGCAGGCGACACGGCGGGTCTCGAGGACCGGTTCAAGGAGCGGCTGCAGTTCGGCACCGCCGGGTTGCGGGGCGCCCTCGGCGCCGGGCCCAACCGGATGAACCGGGTCATCGTCGCGCAGGCCGCGGCCGGCCTCGCGGCCTACCTCCTGGAGCACGGCTCCAAGCCGTCCGTCGTCGTCGGCTACGACGCGCGGCACAACTCCGACGTGTTCGCCCGCGACACCGCCGAGATCATGGAGGGCGCCGGCGTCCACGCCCACCTGCTGCCCACGCACCTGCCGACCCCCGTCCTGGCGTTCGCGATCCGGCACCTCGGCTGCAGCGCCGGCGTCATGGTCACCGCGTCGCACAACCCGCCTCAGGACAACGGCTACAAGGTCTACCTCGAGGACTCGAGCCAGATCGTGCCGCCCGCCGACGCCGAGATCTCGGCGGCGATCGACGCCGTCGGCCGGGTCGACGAGATGCCCCTCAGCGAGGCGTACGAGCTGCTGGGTCCTGAAGTCGCCGAGGCGTACGTCGAGGCCGTGGTGGCGCTGCCGTCTGACGGGCCCCGCGACATCGTCGCGGTCTACACGCCGATGCACGGCGTCGGCCGCGACACGCTCGTCGAGGCGGTGTCGCGAGCGGGCTTCCCGGCGCTCCACGTCGTACGTGACCAGGCCGAGCCCGATCCCGACTTCCCCACCGTCGCGTTCCCCAATCCCGAGGAGCCCGGTGCGATGGACCTCGCGCTCAAGCTGTCGTCCGAGGTCGGCGCGGACATCATCGTCGCCAACGACCCCGACGCCGACCGGTGCGCCGTGGGCGTGCGCGACGGCGAGTCGTACCGGATGCTCACCGGCGACCAGGTCGGCGTGCTGCTCGGCGACTTCCTGCTGCGCAAGGGCGTGCAGGGCACCTATGCAGCCTCCATCGTCTCGTCCGACCTGCTCGGCCGGCAGGCGGCGGCGCATGGGCAGCCGTGGGAGCAGACGCTCACGGGGTTCAAATGGCTCGGCAAGATCCCCACTCTGGTGTTCGGCTACGAGGAGGCGCTCGGCTACAGCGTCGCCCCCGACATCGCCCGCGACAAGGACGGCGTCTCGGCGATCATCACGGTGCTCGAGATGGCGGCCGCGCTCAAGGCTGACGGTCGTACGCTGATCGACCAGCTCGACGCCATCTATCGCGAGCACGGGCTGCACGCGACGTCGCAGCTGTCGGTACGCGTCGAGGACCTGTCGATCATCGCCCGCGCGATGCAGACGCTGCGGACGTCTCCCCCGTCGTCGCTCGGCGGTCTCGCCGTGACGTCGGTCGACGACCTGGCCGACGGCTATCACGGCCTCCCGCCGACGGACGGCATCCGGCTCGGCCTCGAGGGCAACACCCGGATCATCGCTCGGCCGTCGGGCACCGAGCCCAAGCTCAAGTGCTACATCGAGGTCGTCGTGCCGGTCGAGGAGTCGATCGAGTCGTCGCGCGAGATCGCCGACGCAGCGATCGCCGGGATCAAGCAGGATCTCTCGGAGGCACTGGGGCTCTAGGTCTCGGGTGGTCAGACCGAGCGGCGGTGACCCGGTCGCCCATCCCGCCGAGCGGCGGTGAGCCAGTCGTGCATCAGCCCCGTCAAAGGGCGACCAGCTCACCGCCCACCGTCGGGGCGCACCGCTCGTCTGCCCGAATCCGCCGGCACGACGCCGGCGGCGCCCCTAGGCTCTCGGCATGTCCGTCCCAGCAACGCCGAAGCGTCCCGGTCGCGGGTGGTACGCCGTGGCCACCGTCATGGCGGTCGTCGCCACCGCGATCCTCGTGCTCCTCGGGGTGTGGATCGGGCGGGCGGTCGCGGGCTACTCCGTGACTCCGTTCGACGACGGCAGCTCCACGACGGTCACGATCGGCGACCGAGGCGTCGCGATCTGGGTCTCGCCGCAGGACACCCCCATCAGCTGCCTCGCCAGGGACGTCGACACCGGTGAGTCGACGCTCGATGCCGGCTCGGCGTCGAAGGTCACCATCACCGACGGCGGCCTCTCGTGGAGCAGGGTCGGGATCGTCAAGGGCGAGCCGGGGTCGAAGCACCTCGTCCAGTGCGAGGCCACCGGGGGCGAGGTGCTCGGATACGCCGACAACCCCCGCATCGGCCGGTACGTCCTGTTCGGCGTCGTCGGGGGCGTCCTGGCCCTGGTGACCGGCATCGCGGCGTTCGTGATCGTGCTCGTCGTGGCGATCAAGCGCAACCGCAAGCCCAGGCCGGCCTGACGGTCAGACCTTGAGCACGCCGACGACGAGGCAGACGAAGCCACCCGTCGTCAGCACGGAGCGGGCGTGGTTCCACATCGTCCACTTGTCCTCGAACGCCTCGCGCAGTGACGCCGCGCTGCCCTTGCCGGCCTCGAGCGTGTCGTTCATCGGCACGTTGACGGCGAACGTGATGACGTACGCGCCGATGACGTAGAGGACGAGGCCGGCGACGACCCAGGGCCGGGACTCATCGCCCCAGCCCAGGACCAGCGCGAGGACGCCGACGAAGAACGCGCCGCCGAACGTGAGGGCGAAGACGGGGTTGAGGATCGCGACATTGATGCCGCGCATGGTGTCGACGAAAGCGGCGTCCGAGGCCCGCCGGAGCCCCGGCATGACGACGTACGAGAAGGTGGCGAACAGTCCGGCCGACAGGCCCATGAGGGCGGTCGCGGTGGTGAGTGCGGTCTTGGTCACGGCTTCATCACACCAGTGATCGGTGAGACGATCCATGGCCAAGACGCGCGTGTGCATACGTGAGCGTCTACGCTGGGCCCATGGACACCTTGAGCGGGCTCCTCGACGGGCCTCGAGCCAACGGCGCCTTCCTCATGCGCTCCGTGATGACCTCGCCGTGGTCCCTGCGGATCCAGGACGAGGCGCCGCTGTCGATCGCGATCGTCGTGCGCGGCGAGGCCTGGGTCGTGCCGGAGGGTGGCGAGCCGGTACGCCTCGGGCCCGGCGACGTCATGGTCGCCCGTGGTCCCGAGCCCTACACCGTCGCGGACCTGCCCGACTCCGAGCCGCAGGTCTTCATCAACCCCGGCCAGCACTGCACCGATGCCGAGGGCAACAGCCTCGAGGACGTCATGACCCTGGGCACGAGGTCCTGGGGCAACGACCCGGACGGCGCGACGATGATCGTCACCGGCACCTACGAGAGCGCCCGGGCGATCAGCGCGCGGCTCCTGCGCAGCCTCCCCCAGCTGTTCGTGCTCCGTGAGGGTGAATGGAACGGCGAGCTCGTCGCCGTGCTGTGCGCCGAGATGCAGCGCGACGAGCTCGGGCAGGAGGTCTTCCTCGACCGGTTGCTGGACCTCGTCGTGATCGCCGCCGTGCGGGACTGGTTCACCCGCGACGCCTCACGAGCGCCGGCCTGGCACCGGGCCGCCTCGGACCCGGTGCTCGGCCCGGCCCTCCGTCTCCTCGAGGACGATGTCGCCCGGCCGTGGACGCTGGCGTCGCTCGCCGCCGAGGTCGGCGTGTCCCGCGCGGCACTGGCCCGGCGCTTCTCGAACGTGCTCGGCGAGCCGGCGATGGCCTACCTCACGAGCCTGCGGCTCGACCTCGCCGCCGACCTGCTCCGAGAGCCCGACCTGACGATCGCGGCGGTCGCCAGGCAGGTCGGCTACGGCAGCCCGTTCGCCCTCAGCACCGCGTTCAAACGGGTCCGCGGGATCAGCCCAGCCCACCATCGGGCGATGGTGGGCTGAGCGACCGGCTACCTCTTGGCGACCTTCAGCGTGAACGTCACCTGTGACGCATCGGCGTAGGTCGTCCCGCTGTACTTCGCGACCAGCTTCTGGGTGCCCGAGGTCGTGAACCTCGAGAGCCCCACGATCGCCTTGCCCCGGAAGACCGGCGCCGTGCCCATGAACCGGCTGCCGAGATAGACCCGCACCGTGCCCGAGCCGATCGTGAAGCCGGAGCCCGAGACCGTGAACGGGACCCGGGCGTGGGTCTTGTCCTTGACGATCGTGCCGCTGACGGCGCCCTTCTTGATCGTCGTCGAGCCCTTGACGACGGTCAGCTGCACCGTGGTCGTGTCCGGCTTGTATGTCTGGCTGCCGCCGTAGGCGACCGTCAGCTCGTACGTGCCGGGCTTGAACGCGGTCTTGCCCAACGTGACCGAGCCTGCCCCGTCGATCAGGAATCCCATGCCGGCGAACGCACCGCCCTGGGTGACGGTGACGAGTCCCGAGACGCCCGCCTCCGCCGTGACGTCGACGACCGCCGACTTGCCGTACTTGGTCGTCGCAACGGTCGCCGCCAGGTCCGGCTCACCCTTGACGACCTCGACGCCCACCGTGGTGGACGACGGGTCGTGCCCGGCGTCGCCGCCGTACGAGACAGTCAGCGTGTGGTCATCGACCGACAGCTCCGTCGTGTCGATCGCCAACGAGGCCTCACCATCGGCGAGCTCGCCGGTGGCGAGGACGTTCGACCCGTCCTTGACCGTCACGGTGCCGGTCGGCGTGACGTCGCCGCCCCCGACCTTGACCGCGACCTGGAACGTCGAGCCGTACGCCGCCTTCGCGGGTGCGGTCGCCGTCGTCGTCGAGGCGACCGGTCCCGGCGCCTCGGCGGTCTTGAACCCGACGATCTCCGGGTCGTGGTCGCTCGCCCGGTAGGGGTTGGGCTTGTAGAAGTTGGTGACGTTGTAGTTGTAGCGGCTGTACTCCCGGGCCACCGACTCGTACGAGTTGATGTTCCAGATGTCCGCGCCCGTCACGTCGGCGTAGGCCTCGCTCGAGGCGAACACGTGGTCGAGCGAGCCGACCGCGCCGTCGAACTGGTAGGTCTCCTTGTCGGTCAGCTCGCGTGGCACGTTGACGAAGCCGCCGGCCTCGATGATGCCGACCGGGTCCTCCTCGTTGTACGCGTTGAAGTCGCCGGTGAGGAACACCCGATCGGTCTTCGCGGCGGCCTCCCGCTCCGCGGCGAAGGCGATCAACGCGTGCGCCTGCAGCGTGCGGGCGTGGTTGGACGCACCCTGGCCGTCGTGCTGGTCGGCATCGACGCCCGATCCGGAGCCCTTGGACTTGAAGTGGTTGACGATCACGAGGAAGTCCTCGTACGCCGCACCGCCGGCCGGCCGGAACTCCTGGGCGAGCGGCGCCCGCGCGTTGGAGAACGCCGGGTCGTCGAGCGCCGTGGACGTGCCGACCGTCTCGACCTTGGCCGGCTGGTAGATGAACGCCGTGCGGATGACGTCCTCACCGTTGGCCGGGATCGTGGCGGGCGACGGGACCGCGGCCCACCGGTCGGAGCCGGCAGCCGTGTTGAGCGCCGCCACCAGGTGGTGCAGGGCGTCGTCGCGGTCGAGGCCGAACGCGGCGGAGTTCTCGATCTCCTCCAACGAGACGACATCGGCGTCGAGCGTGTTGATCGCCGAGACGATCTTGGCCTGCTGCCGCTCGAGGTTGGTGTCGTCAGCCGCACCGCGCGGGCCGTCAGGCGAGCACGTGTTGGCCGTGATGTGGTTGCCCTCGCGGTCGTTGTAGTACGTGCAGGAGCCACCGCCCGCCACGAAGTCCGCCGCCGTCGTCGTGAAGTAGTTGAGGACGTTGAAGGTGCCGAGCTTGAGGTCACCGCCGACCGGCTCGGGCGCCGCCTTGCGCGTGTTGCCGATCGTGACCGGCTCGTCGCCGCCGGCGACCAGCTGCTGGGTCGGCTGAAGCTTCCACAGGTTGTTGCGGTAGTCGAGGACGACGGGATCGTCGAACGCGACCGGCGCACCGGCCCGCACCTCGTTGTCCGGGGTCAGCCACGGCAACGCGGTGCCCTGGTTGCCGGCGGAGAAGAAGTTGAGCGAGGCCCCGTCGTCGAGCGTGACGAGCTTCTCGGCGTTCTGCGCCTGGAGCGCGAGCGCCGGCGTGCCGGGGGCGACGACGTTGGTCGGGGTGTCGAACGGTTTGGTGCCCGGAGCAAGCCCGATCTCGGCGTACTGGTTGGTCGCGTAGTTGTCGGTGATCGTGAAGTCGCCCTGCGGTGCGAGGAGCATGCCCTCGAGCGACTCCTTCTGCGCCGTGGTCAGCGGGAACGACACGGCTGCGGGATCGACGCCCTCGGCCGGCCCGGTCAGCTTCTCGAAGCTGCCGGCTGTGGTCGACAGCTCGGTCAGGCCGCTGAACTCGCTGACCCCACCGGTCACCCGGACCAGGTCGCCCTTGTCGACCGCAGCTGCGAACGCCGAGGAGAACACGAAGATGCCGTCCGAGGCCTTGTGGGTCGACAGGTCGACGGTCCCGCCGGTGCCGTCCGTCTGGATGTAGGCGCCGGAGAAGCCGCCGCTCTTGTAGACCGCCGTGACGACACCCTCGGTCGTCACGTTCTTGCCGGCCAGCGGGCTGTCGGTGCCGGTGCCCTGGATCTCGGCGATCGTCGCCTCGGTGGGCTCACCGGGATCGACACCCCCGCCGTCACAGTCCGTGCCGCACGCGACCGGCGTGGGAGCGGCCGCCGTGAAGTCGGCCCCGTTCTCGTCGGTGTCGGCGCCGGTGGCGCTGCGGTTCAGGGAGAGGGCCACGGTGTTGCCCGTCGCCTTGGCGGCACCCTCGTTGGTCGTCGAGGTGCCGTAACCGACGAGGTCCACGACGTTGGTGTTCGCGAGAACCGTGGCGCGGTCACCGCTCAGCACCGCAGTCGACTTCGAGAGTGCGAAGGTGCCTCCACCTCCTGCGGCGTTGGCGGCGGTGCCCACGACGTCCGGTGTCGGAAGCGCCGCCCCGGCCGCGGGCGGGTTGTTGCTGCCGCCGCTGATCAGGAGCGTCCCACCGGGCTCGAGGTGATGGTCGCCCAGCGGCACCACGCCGCTGAAGCTGCCCGTGCCCGCTGCCGTGCGGTACTGGAGCGTCCAGCCGTTGACGTCGATGGCCTTGCTCGTGGGGTTGTAGAGCTCGACGAACTTGGTGACATAGGTGGCGCCGGTGCTGCCACCGTTGACGTACACCTCGTTGATCACGACGTTGTCGCCCGCAGGCGTGGCGTCGGCAGTGCTGGGCATCGCGAGGGTCGAGGCAGCCAGCGCGAGGCCGACACCCAGACGGGCGACGAGGGACTTCTTCATGAGGACTTCTTTCCGAGAAGGATCCGGAGTCGCCCGGGGACGGCGCGCAGCCGTCCCCGGGCGATCACCAGGCGCTGGTTACTTGACGACCTTGATCGTGAAGGACGTCGTCGACGGCAGCGCGTACGAGTTGCCGCCGTAGCTGGCGGTCATGCGCTGCGTGCCCGAGGTCGTGAACTTCTTGAGCGTGACCGTCGCCGTCCCGTTCTTGACCGTCGCGGAGCCGTAGAGCGCAGTGCCGCGGTAGATCTTCACGGTTCCCGACGTCACCGTGAACCCGGTGGCGCTGACCTTGACCTTGACCGTGGCCTTGGTCTTGTTCTTGACGACCTTCGCCGTCGAGTACGACTTGGTGGCCTTGCTGCCGGCCTTCGTGACCGTGAGGGTGGCCGTCGTGCTCGTCGGGTCGAACTTCTCGTCGCCGGCGTAGAAGACCTTGAGGTCGTACGTGCCCGGCTTGAACCCGGTCTTGGGCAGCGTCACCGTGCCCGCGCCGTCGGTCAGGAAGCCCATGCCGACCAGCTGGCCCGCGGACGTCACGTAGACGAGTCCGGAGGCCTCCGGGTCGGCCGTCAGCTGGACGACCGGCGAGGTGCCGTACTTGGTCGTCGCGACGACCGCGCCGAAGCCCGATCCGCCCTTGACGATCTCGATCGGCTCGGTCGATCCCGTCGACGCCTCGTGCAGCGCGTCGCCGGAGTAGGACACCGTGAGCGTGTGGGCGTCGGCGCTGAGCTTGCTCGCGTTGACCTCCAGCGAGGCGGACCCGTTGACGAGCGGACCCGACGCCAGCTCGGTCGAGCCGTCCTTGACCGTCACGGTCCCGGTCGGCGTGACGCCGGACTCCGAGGCCACCGTCGCCTCGACCGTGAACGTCGTCCCGGTCTTGGCCTTGGCCGGCGCCGTGGCGGTGGTCGTCGACGACGCCTTGTCGATCGTCAGCGGGATGGTGGCCTTGGAGCCGGTCGGCGCCGCCTCGACCTCGAGGGTCGCCGGGCCGATCAGGCCGGCGGGCAGGTCGAACGCCACGGTCGCCGCGCCTGCGGTGACCGGGAAGCTGCCGAGCTCGGTCGTGGTGTCACCGGACTTCAGCTTCGCCGTGACCGAGGTGTTGGCCGGGCTGCCGAGCGACGTGAGGTCGAGCTTCGGCAGCGTCACCGCGACCGAGTCACCCGCCTCGTAGGAGCTCTTGACGCCGGTCACGGCCATCGTGCGGCGCGCGAAGTCCGGCGAGACCGGCGAGCTGGCGTCCAGATAGTCGATGAACGCCTGGTAGTCGACGAGGCCGCTGTCGACCGACGTCCCGAGCGTGAAGGCCCGGAAGTTGTCGCCACCCGTCGTCAGGAACGCGGGAAGCGCGATCCGGTAGTTCTTGGCCGGGTCGATCGGCGCGCCGTCGATCCAGATCGAGGTGATGCGATCGCCCTCGGTCCGCGTCGGGTCGTACGTGTAGCGGACGTTCTTGGACAGGCCGAGCTGCAGGTAGGCCCGGGTCGGCACGTTGCCGTCGACGTCGCGCTGCCACTGCTGCTCGAGGACCTTCTTGAAGTTCGCACCCGACAGGGTCGTGGTGCTGAGGTTGTTGACGAAGGGCAGGACGCCGTTGGCCTCGGCGAACGTGATCTCACCGTTGGCGCCGGTCGCCGGGGTGGACCCGGCGTAGAGCAGCTCCGCACGCAGGCCGCCGGAGTTGGTGACGGCGATGTCGGCACCGGCCGGGGTCTTGCCGACCGCGGACAGCAGGGCGTCCGCCACCAGGTTGCCCAGCGTGGACTCGCTCGTCCGGTCGTCGCGCTTGCCGCCTGCGAACGCCGTCGTGATGTCAGCGGTCTGGGTGGCGACCACCTGGTTGCCGCGCTCGGCGGCGACCGCCAGCGCGGCGTCGGTGATGGTCTTGACCGTGGCCACGTCGGGGTAGGTCTGCACGAGCGTCGCGTCGTCGGTCGTGACGCGGGCGACGTTGGCCTGCGTGTACGACTTCACGTCGCCGGTGTCGCCGTCGACGGTCAGCTTGATGTTGCCGACGTTGGAGCCGTAGTTGCCGGTCTGGATGATCGGTCGCGTCTTGCCCGGCTCGCCAGGGATCGGACCGTCGTAGGTGTAGGCCTGGTGCGTGTGGCCCATGAAGATCGCGTCGACGTCGGGTGACGTCTCCTCGGCGATCTTCTTGAACACGTCGCTGTGCGCCGCTTCGTAGGCGTACGTCTGGGTGCCGTCGGGCGCGCCCTCGTGGATCGAGGCGACGATGACGTCGGGCGGGGTGGCGGAGGCCTCGAGCTCGGCGACCGTGTCGTTGATCGCGTCGGTCGGGTCGGTGATCGACACGCCCGTCATGCCGCCGGGGCTCACCAGCGACAGCGTCTCCTTGGTCACCGCGCCGACGACGGCGACCGAGACGCCGTTGACGTCGAACGTGGCCGACTTGTCCAGGAGCGGGGCGCCGTTGCGGAACACGTTGGCGGCGAGGAACGGGAAGTCGGCGGCGTCGGAGAGCCGGCCGACGAGGTCGTCGGCGCCCTTGTCGAACTCGTGGTTGCCGGCGGCCGAGGCGTCGAGGTGCAGCGCGTTGAGCACGTCGATCGTGGGGATGTCGCCCTGCGTCGCGGAGGCGAACAGTGAGGCGCTGACGTTGTCGCCCGCGGAGATCAGCAGCGAGTTGTCGGAGCCGCCCTCCTGGCGGATCTTCTCGACCGTGCCCGCGAACTTGACCGTGTTGGCGTCGATGCGACCGTGGAAGTCGTTGATGCCGATCAGGTTGAGGGTGACGTCGTCTGCTGCGTCAGCCGGAGTGCTGACCAGCAGTGGAGCGGCCAGCAACGTGGCAGCAGTAGCCGTCGCAAGAAGACGGCGAGAAGCGAACTTCACAGGTGTTCCTTTCGAGCCCCGAAACCGTGATCGCCCCCGTGACGATCACCTCTGAGAGGAATCTGAAGATTCTCAGCAGGTGGAGTAGGGACACCTCACCCCGGCTGAGAAACCTTGTCAACGCATTTACGAAGACGAAACGTGTCGAATCGGTGAAGTTTGGGTTGCAACAGACGTTTCACGCGTCGAAGGGCTCACGAGCGGCTTCCCGCCATTCGCCGGACGGCCCATGCAGGAACTAACCTTGACGAGTGGTCCCGACGACGTGACCGCTTTCAGGAGGATTCGTGACTGGCGCCACCGCGTCCCTGCGCAAGACCCTCGGCGGGTTGCCCGGCGTCGACCAGGTCGGGCTCGAGGCCCGCGCCGCCGGACTCGGCGCCCGGTCGATCAAGACCACGGCCAAGGCCTGGGCGATCGACCTCGCGATCTCGATGGTCGACCTGACGACGCTCGAGGGTGCCGACACCCCCGGCAAGGTCCGCGCCCTGGCCAACAAGGCCATGCGCCCCGACCCCACCGACCCGAGCTGCCCGTCGGCGGCCGCGGTCTGCGTCTATCCCGACATGGTCAAGATCGCCAAGGACACCCTCGGCGACTCCGGCCTCAACGTGGCCAGCGTCGCCACGGCGTTCCCGTCCGGCCGTGCCGCGCTCGACATCAAGCTCGCCGACACCCGTGACGCGGTCGAGGCCGGCGCCGACGAGATCGACATGGTCATCGACCGTGGCGCGTTCCTGACCGGCAACTACGAGCTGGTCTTCGACGAGATCGTCGCGACCAAGGAGGCGTGCGCCCGTCCCGACGGCTCGCACGCGCACCTCAAGGTCATCTTCGAGACCGGCGAGCTGCAGACGTACGACAACGTCCGCAAGGCGTCATGGCTCGCGATGATGGCCGGCGCCGACTTCATCAAGACCAGCACCGGCAAGGTGCAGCCCGCCGCGACCCTGCCGGTCACGCTGGTGATGCTCGAGGCCGTACGCGACTTCCGCGCCGAGACCGGGCGCCAGGTCGGCGTCAAGCCCGCCGGCGGCATCCGTACGTCCAAGGATGCGATCAAGTACCTCGTGATGGTCAACGAGATCGCCGGCGAGGACTGGCTCGACCCCGACTGGTTCCGGTTCGGCGCCTCCTCGCTCCTCAACGACCTGCTGCTGCAGCGCCAGAAGATTGCCACCGGCCACTACTCCGGCCCCGACTACGTGACGTTGGACTGATTGCCATGACGAAATTCGAGTACGCACCGGCGCCGGAGTCGCGCGCGATCGTCGACATCAAGAGCTCCTACGGCCTCTACATCGGCGGCGAGTTCGTCGACGGCAAGGGTGGGTCGTTCAAGTCGATCAGCCCGTCGACCGAGGAGGTGCTCGCCGAGGTCACCGAGGCGACCGCCGACGACGTCGACCTGGCGGTCAAGGCCGCGCGGCAGGCGTACGACAAGGTCTGGTCCAAGCTGCCCGGCAGCGAGCGCGCCAAGTACCTCTACCGCATCGCCCGCATCATGGCCGAGCGCAGCCGCGAGTTCGCCGTGCTGGAGTCGCTCGACAACGGCAAGCCGATCAAGGAGTCGCGCGACGTCGACCTGCCGCTGGTGTCGCAGTGGTTCTTCTACTACGCCGGCTGGGCCGACAAGCTGGGCCACGCCGGCCTGGGCCCCGACCCCAAGGCGCTCGGTGTCGCGGGCCAGGTCATCCCCTGGAACTTCCCCATCATGATGCTGGCCTGGAAGATCGCCCCTGCGCTCGCCGCCGGCAACACCGTGGTGCTCAAGCCGGCCGAGACCACTCCTCTGACGGCGCTGCTGTTCGCCGAGGTGTGCCAGCAGGCCGAGCTGCCGCAGGGCGTCGTCAACATCATCACCGGCGCCGGCGCGACGGGTCAGGCCCTCGTCGAGCACCCCGACGTCGACAAGGTCGCGTTCACGGGCTCGACCGCGGTCGGCAAGGCGATCGCGCGCTCGGTCGCCGGCACGTCCAAGAAGGTCACGCTCGAGCTCGGCGGCAAGGCCGCCAACATCGTGTTCGACGACGCCCCGCTCGACCAGGCGGTCGAGGGCATCGTCGGCGGCATCTTCTTCAACCAGGGCCACGTGTGCTGCGCGGGCTCGCGCCTGCTGGTGCAGGAGAGCGTCTACGACGAGGTCATCGACAAGCTCAAGCAGCGCATGTCGACGCTGCGACTCGGCGACCCGCTCGACAAGAACACCGACATCGGCGCGATCAACTCCGCCGAGCAGCTCGCTCGCATCAAGGAGCTCTCCGACGTCGGCGACGCCGAGGGTGCCGAGCGCTGGTCCGCACCGTGCGACATCCCCGACAGCGGCTTCTGGTTCGCGCCGACGATCTTCACCGGCGTCACCCAGGCGCATCGCATCGCCCGCGAGGAGATCTTCGGTCCGGTGCTGTCGATCCTGACGTTCCGCACGCCCGCCGAGGCGGTCGAGAAGGCCAACAACACGCCGTACGGGCTGTCGGCCGGAGTCTGGACCGAGAAGGGCTCGCGGATCCTGTCGATGGCCAACCAGCTGCGCGCCGGCGTCGTCTGGGCCAACACGTTCAACAAGTTCGACCCCGCGTCGCCGTTCGGCGGCTACAAGGAGTCGGGCTACGGCCGCGAGGGCGGGCGCCACGGCCTCGCCGCCTACCTGCAGGGAGCGTCGGCATGACTCGGCTCGACGTGCGCAAGACGCACAAGCTCTACATCGGCGGGGCGTTCCCCCGCTCGGAGTCCGGCCGTACGTTCGAGGCCGTCGACGCCAAGGGCGGCTTCCTCGGCAACATGGCGCTGGCCTCGCGCAAGGACGCCCGCGACGCGGTGCTCGCCGCCCGCAAGGCGTTCGGCGGCTGGTCCACGCGTACGCCCTACAACCGCGGCCAGGTCGTCTACCGGCTCGCCGAGGTCATGGAGGGTCGGCGCGACCAGTTCATCGAGCAGCTGCGTGCCGCAGAGGGGCTCAACGACAAGAAGGCCACGACGTACGTGGACGCCGCGATCGACCGCGTCGTCTGGTACGCCGGCTGGGCCGACAAGTACGTCCAGGTGCTCGGCAACGGCAACCCCGTGTCCGGCCCGTTCTTCAACCTGTCGACGCCCGAGCCCACCGGCGTCGTCGCCACCGTGGCGCCGAGCGGCCCGCTGCTCGGGCTCGTGTCGGTCATCGCCCCGGCCATCGTCACGGGCAACACCGTCGTCGTGATCGCCAGCGAGAAGTACCCCGTGCCGGCCGTGACGCTCTCGGAGTGCATGGCCACCTCCGACCTGCCGGGCGGCGTCGTCAACATCCTGACCGGCAAGCCCGCCGAGATCGCACCATGGCTGGCGTCGCACATGGACGTCAACGCGCTCGACCTCGCCGGCGTCGACGACCCTGAGCTCGCCGCGTCGCTCGAGGTCGCGGCCGCCGACAACCTCAAGCGCGTGCTGCGGGCACCGGCAGCGCCGGTCGACTGGCTCGCCGAGCCGAGCCTCGCCCGTCTCGAAGGACTCGTCGAGACCAAGACGGTCTGGCACCCGATCGGCGTCTAGCCGCCGGAGCCGGACCCGCCGACTCGCAGCAGCCGGCCGCCCTCGAGAGCCACGAGCCACGATCCGTCGGGCAGCCCGACCGAGCTGTCGACTCGTGCGTCGACGCGAAGGCGACCGATGCGCTTGCCGGTCGCGATGTCGACCACGGTCATCTCCCGGTCGTCCTCGCTCGGTTCGTCCCACGGGTTCAACCGAACGACCTTGCTCGACACCAGCACGGACGCCTCGCCGACCCAGGCACCGGTGACGTCGCCGCGGGTCGCGTAGGTCCACCACTTCGAGAAGCCGACCTCCCACGCTCCGCCGGTCACGACCTTGCTGGACCATGTCGTGGTGGGTCCGGAGAACCTCATGCGCAGGACGGCTGTCCCGCCGACCCCGGTGTCGGTGAGGGTCGGTGGGCGTTCCGTGGCGTCCTTGGCCGCCGGCGAGATCGCACTCGACTCCCGCGGCTCGAACAGGTCGATGATGCGCGATGAGCTCACTCCGCTGAAGACGAGGTGGCCGCCGGTGACCCCCACGGGCGTCTCGCACTCCTTGGAGTCGCTCCGCACTGCTTCGGTTGCGTCCCAGACGAGCACCGTGCAGTCTCCCGGATTCTCGGCATCCGGCTGGACCGCGAAGACACGCGACTGACCGGTTCGCGTGAGGGCACTCCCGGCGTACGTCGCCGTGAACGACCTCACGCGCTTGCCGGTGTCGGCGGCGAGCACGTCGAACGGTCGCGGGTCGCCCATCGGCACCCCGTCGTCCTCCTGCGTCAGCACCACGGCAGTGGGAACCACCGCCAACTGGTCAACTGGCCATGCCGGCATGTCGTCGGCGATACGGACCGTCTCCGGACGTCCGTACCCCTTGCTCCGCCACAGCTCGTCACCCGCGTCGTTGAACGCAACGGCCGAACACTCGCCCGTCTCGCAGTCATCCACCACGACGCTCGTGCCGGGCGCACGGGCCACGAGGGCGTCGCCGTGCACGACGCCCAAGGGATCGCCGTCGGCGTCGTAGAACGCGAGACGCTGACTGTCCTGGATCACGAATCCGTCCACCGTCCGTGCGACGGCCAGCCCATAGGTGCTCGACGCGCTCGAGGTGAACGCCTTGATCGTCCTGCCGTTGCGCGGGTCGACCACCAGCACGTGCTTGTCGCGCGTGACGACGACTCGCTTGTCCGAGAGCGCCGTCATGACGCTGACCTGGTCGCGATCCTCCCCGGTGCGCTGGTCCTTGGGGACGAGCCGCGACCACCCGACATTGTCGCCGTCGTACGCCTTCGAGACGTCACGCCTCGGCGAGATCACCCCGGCCCAGGCAATGAGGGTCGCGACGATGACGACCACGAGGCCGACGCCGAGGACACGTGGCAGCCAGGGACCCGGCAGCAGCGCGAGCACCGCGATCGCGACGCTGACCGTCGCCACGGTCGACCAGGCCACGAAGGCGCCGGCCTCCGAGTGGTCCCACGCATGCGTCGCCAGAAGCACACTGAACACTCCGACGGCGACGAATCCCACCGTCGCCAACCTGACCTGTACCTGCCACCCCGAGAGCATGGCCTAGACCCTAGTTCGTCACCCTCAGGGACGGCCTAGGCTGGTGCCCCATGGGCGTCGTCATCCTCGCCGGGCCTTCGGGGTCCGGCAAGTCTCACCTGGCTGAACGTCTCGGGTGGCCGGTGCTGCGCCTCGACGACTTCTACCGCGACATCGACGAGCCCTACATGCCGCGCTCCAGCCTGGGCATCGTCGACTGGGACGATCCGGCGTCGTGGAGCTCGGTCGACGCCGTCGGCACGATCGCCGAGCTGTGTGCCGCGGGCGCGGTCGAGGTGCCGGTCTACGACATCGCGGCGAGCCGGCGCACCGGCACGCAGACGCTGTCGGCGCCGGGCGGCCGGTTCATCGCGGAGGGGCTGTTCGCACCGGTCATCGTCGACGCCTGCCGCGAGGCCGGCATCCTCGACGCCGCGATCTGTCTGCGCCGTCACCGGGTCATCACGTTCGCCCTGCGCCTCACCCGCGACCTGCGTGAGGGCCGCAAGTCGCCGTGGGTGCTCGTACGCCGGGGGTGGCGGCTGCTCAAGGACGAGCCCCGCATCGTCGCCGAGGCCGTCGCGCACGGCTGCGAGCCGATGACGCCTGGCGAGGCCCGGGCACTGCTGCGCGCCCTGCCGTAGAAGCCTGGCAACCTCCGGGGCCTCCAGACGTCTTTAGGGATGAAGGTTCATCCCTACGACCGATGAGGATCACGTGTCCATCCCGACATTCCGTTCCCGCACGCCGACACCGCTCGGCGCGCAACGAACCCCGCCCCAAGTGCCACCATTGCGCATGGAAGTCGCGCCGCCCCCGGCCGAGCTGCCCACGCTCGACGAGCTCTATCGCGCCAACCGGCTGCACATGGTGCGGCTCGCGATGCTGCTCGTCGACGACGTCGCGACGGCCGAGGACGTCGTCCAGGACGCGTTCGCAGGCGTGGCCAAGGCGTGGGACCGGCTCGAGACGGAGGCCGCCATGCGGGCCTACCTCCGTACGTGCGTCGTCAACACCGCACGATCGGTGCTGCGCCGGCGCCGCACCGCGCGGTCGTACGTCCCGCCGTTGAGCCCGACCGCGCCCGGCGCCGACGAGGCCGCGGTGCTGAGCGAGGAGCACCGCGAGGTGATCGAGGCACTCGGCACGTTGCCGCAGCGCCAGCGCGAGGTCCTCGTCCTGCGCCACTGGTCGTCGTTGTCCGAGGCCGATGTGGCCGAGACGCTCGGCATCTCCCGCGGCACGGTCAAGTCCAGCAACAGCCGCGGCCTCGCGGCCCTGCGCACTGCCCTGGCGGCGAGACCACATGACTGACCGCCACACCCTCCCCCTCCCCCACGACTCCAGGAACGAGAACTGACATGACCCCCACCGACACCGGCTTCACCGACCGCGAGCTCGAGGACCTCCTCGCCTCTGCCCTGACCGCCCGGTCCGAGCAGATCGACCACGACGACCTCCGCGCGTACGCGCCGCTGGCGGAACCGCAGCCCCGCCGCGACCGACTCGCTCCCGTACGCCGCATCGGCTCCTCACGCTGGGTGCGACCGCTGCCGGTCGCCGCGCTGGTCGCGACCGCCGCCGCGTTCGCCGTCGCGATCGGTGGCGTGCCATCGATCCCCGGCGGGTCGAGCCCCGACACCACCCCCGTCGCGTACGTCGTGAGGTTCGACGGCGGGCCCGGCGGCGATGCGCATCTGAAGGCATCGTTCACCCCGCACAACGTGCTGATCGACGGCGGCACCAAGGCGACGAGCACCTATCCGCTCGTCGTGGTCACGGGCGGCACACCGAAGCTCGAGAAGCAGGTGATGGACGCCGCCAACGCCAAGATCGTCGCGGAGGTCGACGCCTACCGCAAGCAGCTGCGCAACCTCGGCCTGACGTCGCGCAAGCTCAGCCAGACCATCACGGTGCGGTCCGATGCCCAGGCCGGTCACGCGGTGTCGATCGTCTTCGACGTGGTCAACGACTTCGGCGGCGCGGTGCCGACGACCACGTCGACGGCTGCCGTGATCGACAAGCGCACGGGTCACACCGTCCACGCCAGCGACCTGTTCGCCGACGTCCCGGCGGCTGACCGGATCATGCGGCGGGCTATCCAGCGCGCCACCGAGCCCGCGCCGGCCACGCCCGAGGACCTCGCGTCGCTCAGCATGGACGACACGGCGACGGGCCTGACGTCACCGCTCACCTGGTACCCGACCAAGGCCGGGCTGCGCTGGGTCGTCGACCGCGGCGCCGTGGCGTCCGACGCGCAGAGCGAGCCCTCCGCGACGGTCTCGTGGACCCGCCTCGCAGGCCAGATCAGGGCCGAGCAGGGCTTCTGAGCGACGACAGTCGCGTGGCGTGCCGGTCGGCCCTCGGGGCGACCGGCACGTCTCTGCCATGGTGGTGGCAGGAGGCCGCATGACAGAGGGACCCGAGCTCCTCACCGTCGGGCACGGACGACTCGACGGCACCGAGCTCAGCGCGCTGTTGTTGTCGGCCGGGGTCGGTCTCGTGGTCGACATCCGCCGGTTCCCCGGCAGCCGGCACAACCCCGGAGTCGCGCGCGAGCCGCTCGAGGCGCGGCTCGCCGACGACGGCATCGGCTATCGCTGGGACGCGCGCCTCGGCGGTCGGCGCACCTCGTCGGCGGGAGCGTCCGCCGATCCGTGGTGGCAGGTCGCGGCCTTCCGGGCGTACGCCGAGCACACCCGCACGCCGGAGTTCGAGGACGGGCTCCGCGAGCTGCTGGAGTCCATCACCGAGCATCGCACCGCGGTGATGTGCAGCGAGAGCGTGTGGTGGCGGTGCCATCGCCGGATCGTCGCGGACGTCGTGGCGCTGACCACCGACGTGCCGGTCCGGCACCTCATGCACGACGGCCGTCGCACGGAGCACCCGCCGTCCGACGGCGCACGGGTGACCGGCGACCACCTCGTGGTGTGGGACGGCAGTCCTTGACCCGGCCGGCGGCTGGTGGCTCAATGCAGCCATGAGCTTCGACGTCTCGAGGACCTCCTACGACCAGTACATGGGCCGTTACTCCAACCGCCTGGCGCACGACTTCACAGCATTCGCCGGTCTGACGCCGGACGACTCGGTGCTCGACGTCGGCTGCGGTCCCGGCGCCCTGACCGAGGTGCTCGCCGGGGCCGTCACCCGGGTCGCAGCGGCGGACCCCTCCGAACCGTTCGCCGAGGCGTGCCGGCGGCGCGTACCTGCTGCTGACGTCCGCCAGGCTCCGGCCGACGATCTCCCGTGGGACGACGAGACCTTCGACGCAGTGGTCGCGCAGCTCGTGATCAACTTCCTGCCCGACGCCGACGCCGGCGTGGCCGAGATGGCCCGGGTAGCACGACCCGGCGGGACGCTTGCGGCCTGCACGTGGGACTACGCCGCCGGCATGCAGATGCTGATGACGTTCTGGCAGGCCGCGCAGGACGTCGATCCAGGTGCACGCAACGAGTCGAGCGCGATGCACTACATCACCGCGCCCGAGCTCAGAGACCTGTGGCAGCGTTCCGGACTCACGGACATCCGCACGGAGCAGTTGGTCGTCTCCGCGGAGTACGCCGACTTCGCCGACTACTGGTCACCGTTCCTGCTCGGTGTGGGTCCCGGCGGCGCGTACGTCTCGCGGCTTCCGCCCGACCAGGTCGACCGCGTGCACGACGCCTGCTTCCGGCGGCTCGGCAACCCGGCAGGGGCGTTCACCCTCACCGCACGGGCAGTCGCGGTCAGCGGCCGACGGCCCGACTAGTCGACGATCCGCCGGACGACCTCGGTGATGAGGCCCTCCGACAGCAGCACGTGGTTGGCCGCGGGCCCCAGCGGGATGAAGCTGTCGGCGCTGGTCACGCGCACGATCCGGCCGGTGTGCCCGCCGTCGACCAGTGCCGTGATGATCGACTCCGAGACCCCACCGCTGCGCCGGGTCTCGTCGACGACTACGACCCGGTCGAAGCCGGCCGCCGTGCGCAGCAGCTCCTCGTGCGGCAAGGGAGACAGCCACTGCAGGTCGAGCACGGTGCAGCCGATCCCGTGCGGGGCCAGCTCCGCGGCGGCGCGCAGGCTCAGGCGTACCCCGTTGCCAAACGTCACCATCAGGACGTCGCGGCCCTCGCCGTAGGTCCGCACCCGGCCGAGCTCGGCCGTGGCCTCACCCGGCCAGGCGGCCGGTGGCGCGTACGTGCCGGTCCAGGCGCCGTCTCCGTCCTCGAGGTCGCGCTGGTGATAGAGCGCGATCGGCTCGAGGTAGACGCAGACCCGCCCCTCACCCGCGAGCGCCAGGCACTCGCGCAGCAGCTGAGGAGCGCTCGCGGGATGGCTCGGCACCGCCAGCACGAGCCCGGGGATGTCGCGGAGCACCGCGACGGAGTTGTCGTTGTGGAAGTGCCCGCCGAAGCCCTTCTGGTAGGCCAGTCCGGCGACGCGGACGACCATGCCGTTCTGATAGCTCCCGTTGGAGAAGAAGCGCAGGGTCGCCGCCTCGCCCCGCAGCTGGTCCTCCGCGTTGTGCAGGTAGGCGAGGTACTGGATCTCGGGGATCGGCAGGAACCCGGCGAGCGCGGACCCGAGCGCCGTGCCGAGGATCGTCTGCTCGTCGAGCAAGGTGTCGAACACCCGGTTGGCCCCGAACGCCTTGCGGAGTCCCCGCGTCACGCCGTAGACGCCGCCCTTGCGGCCGATGTCCTCGCCGAACACCAGTGCCTCCGGACGCGCCGCGAGCGCGTCCTTGAGCGCGGCGTTGACGCTCTGCGCGAGCGTCAACGGGCCCTCGTCCTCCGGCAGCCTGTTGCCGAACACGGCGAGCCGTCGTTCTGGCGTCGCGATGACGTCCTGCCGGGGCCGCCGCGCCGTGATCGGCTCGGCGATGAGCTCGGGGTCGGCGAGCCGGCGGGCACCGGCCAAGGCCTTGGCCCGCTGCATCACGGTGGCGCGGGCGTCCTCGTAGCGCGCGAGCGCGGCCTCCGGGGTCAGCACACCGGCATCGATCAGCGCTCCGGCCGTGGCGAGCACGGGATCGCGCGCGTAGTCGTCCTCGATCTCACGCTGCGACCGGTAGGCGATCTCGGCGTCGGAGCCCGCATGACCCATGAACCGGACCGTGCGCACGTGCAGGATCGCCGGACGCCGCTCGGATCGCACCTGGTCGGCCACCCGCGTCGCGGAGGCGAGCAGCTCGACCGGGTCGGCGCCGTCCGCTGAGACGTAGTCGATGGCCGGCCACGACCTCAGCGACCGCTCGACCCAGCCGGCCGGCGACTTGGTGCTGATGCCGATGCCGTTGTCCTCGCAGACGTACAGGATCGGCAGTGGCGCGCCCTGGTGGGCGCAGTATGCCGAGGCGTTGAGCGCGCCGACGGCGGTCGAGTGGTTGGCCGAGGCATCGCCGAAGCTGCACACCACGACCGAGTCGAGCGGCCACGGCGGGACGACCTCGGAGCGAGGAGCCCGGCCGAGGGCAAACGCGAGGCCGAACGCCCTGGGCAGGTGCGAGCCGATCGTCGAGGTCTGCGGGATGACGTTCAGCCGTGGATGCCCGAAGACCTTGTGCCGACCTCCGGAGATCGGGTCGCTCGTCGAGGCGAGTGCTCCGTTGAGCACGTCGTCGATCGCGGTCGACCCGGGCACCTGGGCGGCACGGGCGGCATAGAAGCCACCGGACCGGTAGTGCAGCAGTGCCGGGTCCGTCGGGCGCAACGCCATGGCGACCGCGGCGTTGCTCTCGTGTCCGGCCGAGCCGATCGTGTAGAACGCCTCACCCTGCGTCTGGAGCCAGCGAATCGCCAGGTCGAGGTGGCGGCTCTGCAGCTGCGCATCGAAGTAGGCCAGCAGGTTCTCGGGGTCCGGGACGGACGTGCGTACGTCGTGAGGTGCCGACCAACCCCGCAACCGCCGGACGACGTGATCGTCGATCGACTCGGGCATAGCTCAACGTATCGCGGCCCCAGATCGCCCGGACCGCGCCCTGACCTGCCGAAATGACGCTTTTGCCCAATTTCCCGCCAAACGGGGCCCATTTCTCCGTCACCAACGGCTAGGTGACTCGTTGTTCGATATGGCCGCGACCTTCGCGGGCAGTCGGGGGACTGAATTCTGAGAGATCCTCCGGAGGTCCCCATGTCCCGCCGTCCCATCGCCCTACTGGCATCGACGGCCACCATGGTGGCCGTCGCCTTCGCCGCACTGCCGGCGCAGGCCGCCGACCCAGATCCCAACACCCCGTACGCCTACTACGGCGCCGCCGGTGGCACGTACGTACGTGTGCTCGGCAGCACCGTCGAGTCCGACGCCACGGCCGCGTCGAGCATCAGCGGCACGACGTACCCCAAGCAGAACGCCAACAGCGTGGCCACGGCCCACGTCGGCACCCTGCTCAACGCCGGTGCCGTGTCGACCGAGACCAAGGTCGAGAAGGTCGGCACCGACATCACGCAGACCTCGAGCGCCAAGACCGCCGGGCTCGACCTGCTCAACGGACTCATCAAGGTCAACGCCCTGACCACCGTCACCCAGGCCAAGCGCACCGGCACCGTGCTCAGCGGCGACAGCGACACCGAGCTCGTCGGCGTCGCGATCAAGGGCAAGAACATCCCCTTGAACGTCGACAACAACTTCGGCGTCGACCTCCCGGGCATCGCCTCGGTGATCCTCAACGAGAAGAAGGTCGACATCGTCGGCGGCAAGATCACCGTGACGGGCTCGGCGCTCAAGGTGACCCTGCTCAAGGCGTACGAGGGCTCGCCGATCGGCACGACGATCATCATCAACCCGACGACCTCCACTCTTGCGCCGAGCGAGACGACCTCGACCCAGGTGGGCGGCTACGGCTACGGCACCTACGCCAGCGTCAACCTCGGCACGAGCGTCAAGGTCATCGCAGGACCGAGCGCCCTGGTCGCGACGCCTCCGGGCAGCACCTACGGCTACACGATCTACAACAAGACGGCGGCGGTCAACGTACCCCTCGTCCTGATCATCGGCGCGATCCAGTCGTCGGCCAACTCCGTCAGCACCCCGACGACGGCCGACGTCACCCACACCAACGAGATCGCCGGTGTGAACGTGTTGAACGGCTTGATCAAGGCCAAGGCGGTCTCGGTCAAGGCCAGGTCGCAGAAGACCGGACCGGGACAACGCATCAACACCGCGTCGTCCGACATCGTCAACCTGGTCATCGGCGGCAAGCCGATCACGTTGTCGGCCCAGCCGAACACCGTGATCAACGTGCCGAACGTCGTCAAGGTCGTCGTGAACGAGCAGACGTACAGCTCGATCGGCGCCCAGGTGGTCGGCCTGCACATCACCCTCCTGTCCCCCAGGAGCGGCCTGAAGGCCGGCGCTGAGATCTACGTCGGCGTGGCTGGTTCACTGACCTACTGAGTCACCAGCACAGGA
Source organism: Aeromicrobium sp. Root236 (assembly GCF_001428805.1). Classification (NCBI taxonomy): domain Bacteria; kingdom Bacillati; phylum Actinomycetota; class Actinomycetes; order Propionibacteriales; family Nocardioidaceae; genus Aeromicrobium; species Aeromicrobium sp. Root236. The sequence goes on from NZ_LMIS01000001.1 coordinate 1,472,346, forward strand.
GCCCGGCCCTCGGGGGCCGGGCTCTTGCGCTGTCCGGGTCCGTGCCATGCACCCCTTCCCACGGACGCGAACGAGGCGCATGATCGGGACAGGGGCCTTCTGCCACGAAGGATCGACCATCAGGAGCAGCCTCATGACCACCTCGACGCGCAACATCGACAACCCGCACGAGACCCGCCCGTTCAAGGCCCACGGACATCTGGACGTCATCACGCTGGAAGGCTTCACGATGGGCCGTGGCGTCTTCGAGCCCGGTTGGCGATGGTCCGAGGACGTCAAGCCGATCGCCGGCACCGACTCGTGCCAGACCCGGCACACGGGGTTCTGCCTGTCCGGGCAGATGACGGTGCGATCCGACGACGGGACCGAGCTCACGGTGGGCCCGGGGGACGTCGTGGTGATCGAGCCTGGTCACGACGCGTGGACCGTCGGCGACGAGCCGTGCGTCCTGGTGGACACCGGCGTCGCGGCGTACGCCGTCGCCGACTGACCCCCGGTCCGCCGACAGCGAACACGGGCCTGTCGGCGGAATGAGGACGCCCTCCGCACAGTTGAGCCCATCAGACTCAACTCTGAGGAGAGACCCGTGAGCAACCTGCAGAAGTTCCCCGTGCTGGCCCTCGAGGACGTCGTCGTCCTGCCCGGCATGGTCGTTCCCATCGAGCTCGACGACGCGGCCCGCGCGGCCGTCGACGCAGCCCGCACCAGCAACGACGACCGGCTCCTGGTCGCCCCCCGCCTCGAGGACCGCTACGCCACGCACGGCGTGATCGCGACGATCCAGCAGGTGGGCCGCCTCCCCGGCGGCGGGCCCGGCGCCGTGATCCAGGCCGAGCAGCGCGCGCACATCCAGGGCGGCGTGACCGGCCCGGGCGCCGCGCTCTGGGTCGAGGCCGAGCTGATCGACGACGAGCCGATCACCGAGCACGTACGCGAGCTGGCCGGCGACTACAAGGGCCTGCTCGTGACGATCCTGCAGAAGCGCAACGCGTGGCAGGTCATCGACTCGGTCCAGCGCCTCACCGACCCCGGCGCGCTCGCGGACACCGCGGGCTACGCGTCGTACCTCGACCTCGAGCAGAAGCGCGAGCTCCTCGAGACCCCCGAGGTCGAGCTGCGCCTCACCCTGCTGATCGAGTGGGCCCGCTCCTACCTCGCCGAGAGCGAGGTCAACGAGAAGATCTCCGAGTCGGTCCAGGAGAGCATCGACAAGAACCAGCGTGAGTTCGTGCTGCGTCAGCAGCTCGCCGCGATCCGCAAGGAGCTCGGCGACGACGAGCCGGAGGGCACGCAGGACTACCGCGCCCGGGTCGAGGAGGCCGATCTCCCCGAGGACGTCCGCAAGGCCGCCCTCCGAGAAGTGGGCAAGCTCGAGCGCGGCAGCGACCAGAACCCCGAGTCCGGCTACATCCGCACGTGGCTCGACACGGTCCTGGAGCTCCCCTGGGGCGTCAAGACCGAGGACAACGCCGACATCAAGGGCGCCCGTGAGGTGCTCGACGCTGACCACCACGGCCTCGACGACGTCAAGGACCGCATCGTGGAGTACCTCGCCGTACGCGCCCGCCGCAGCGAGCGTGGCCTCGAGGTCGTGGGCGGCCGCGGATCGGGTGCCGTCATGGCGCTCGTCGGGCCTCCCGGCGTCGGCAAGACCTCGCTCGGTGAGAGCGTCGCGCGTGCCCTCGGCCGCAACTTCGTCCGCGTCGCCCTCGGAGGCGTCCGCGACGAGGCCGAGATCCGTGGCCACCGTCGTACGTACGTCGGCGCGCTGCCGGGCCGCCTGGTCCGCGCGATCGGCGAGGCGGGCTCGATGAACCCCGTCGTGCTGCTCGACGAGATCGACAAGGTCGGCGCCGACTACCGCGGCGATCCCGCGGCGGCGTTGCTCGAGGTGCTCGACCCGGCGCAGAACCACACGTTCCGCGACCACTACCTCGACCTCGACCTGGACCTGTCGGACGTGCTGTTCCTGGCGACCGCCAACGTCATCGAGCAGATCCCACAGCCGCTGCTGGACCGCATGGAGCTCGTGCAGCTCGACGGCTATACCGAGGACGACAAGGTCGCGATCGCTCGGACGTACCTGGCCCCGCGGCAGCTCGAGCGGGCCGCCCTCACGACCGACGAGGTCGAGATCACGGACGGTGCACTGCGCGAGATCGCCGCGTCCTACACGCGTGAGGCCGGCGTGCGCCAGATGGAGCGGCTGCTCGCCAAGGTGTTCCGCAAGGTCACGACCAAGCTGACCGACCCCGACGTCGCCAAGCCGGTCGTCGTCGACGAGAAGACCCTCGTCGACTACGTCGGCCGGCCCAGGTTCACGCCGGAGTCGGAGGAGCGCACGGCGGTGCCGGGCGTCTCCACCGGACTTGCAGTGACCGGCCTGGGCGGCGACGTGCTGTTCATCGAGGCCAGCGCGTACGACGGTGACCGCAGCCTCGCGATCACGGGTCAGCTGGGTGAGGTCATGAAGGAGTCGGCGCAGATCGCGCTGTCCTACGTACGTTCGCACGCCGACGCGATCGGCATCGACTCGGCGACGCTCGAGCGGGCGATCCACCTGCACGTGCCGGCCGGCGCGGTGCCCAAGGACGGCCCGTCCGCGGGCGTCACGATGGTCACGGCGCTGACGTCCCTGGCGCTCGGCCGCAACGTACGGGCCGATGTCGGCATGACCGGCGAGGTCACCCTCAACGGCCGCGTGCTGCCGATCGGCGGCGTCAAGCAGAAGCTCATGGCCGCCCAGCGAGCCGGGCTCAAGACGGTGTTCATCCCGGCGCGCAACGAGGTCGACCTCGTCGACGTCCCCGAGGACGTCCTGGCCGAGCTCGACGTGCGCCCGGTGGCCGACGTCGCGGAGATCCTGGCGCTGGCGCTCGAGCCGGTGGCCGAGGTCAGCGCGACCGTCGCCGCCTAGCGGCCCCTCGGTCCTTGAGCTTGTCGAGAACGTTCTTCCGGCAAGCTCAAGGACCGTTCGCATCTAGAACACGTTCTCGTTTTGATCGACCCAACGGCCATATGGTGCCCACGTTGTGGGTACGGTGTGTTGTAGAGCACACAAAGGCAGGTGGCGATGACGGCGTCGAAGTCGACCGAAGAGCTCACGCGTGTCGTCATACGTTTTGCCGGTGACTCCGGCGACGGCATGCAGCTGACCGGTGACCGGTTCACGCAGGAGACCGCCGACTTCGGCAACGACCTGTCGACCCTGCCCAACTTCCCCGCCGAGATCCGCGCACCCGCTGGCACCCTTCCCGGCGTCTCGTCGTTCCAGATCCACTTCGCCGACTACGACATCCTGACGCCCGGCGACCACCCCGACGTCCTGGTCGCCATGAATCCCGCCGCGCTCAAGGCCAACATCGGCGACCTGCAGGCCGGCGGCACGGCGATCGTCGACGCGCACGAGTTCACCGACCGCAACCTCAAGCGCGTCGGCTACGAGTCCAACCCGCTCGAGGACGGTTCGCTGAGCGACTACCAGCTTCACGCGATCGACCTGACCGGCCTGACGGTCGGCGCCGTCGAGGAGTTCGGCCTGTCGCGCAAGGACGCGTCGCGGGCCAAGAACATGTTCGCCCTCGGGCTGGTCAGTTGGATGTTCGGCCGGTCGATCGACGGCAGCATCGCGTTCCTCGACAAGAAGTTCGCCGGCTCGCCGGCTGTCCGCGACGCCAACGTCGCGGCCCTGCGCACGGGCTACAACTACGGCGAGACGACCGAGTCGTTCGCGGTCTCCTACGTCATCAAGCCCGCCGTGATCCCGTCCGGCCGCTACCGCAACATCACCGGCAACACCGCGCTGTCGTACGGCATCGTCGCCGCGGGCCAGCTGTCGGGCCTGCAGGTGTTCCTCGGCGCCTACCCCATCACCCCAGCGTCGGACATCCTCCACGAGCTGTCCAAGCACAAGGCGTTCGGCGTCACGACGTTCCAGGCCGAGGACGAGATCGCCGGCGTCGGCGCAGCCCTCGGCGCGAGCTTCGCCGGGTCGTTGGGCGTCACCACGACCTCGGGCCCGGGACTCGCGCTCAAGGGCGAGACGATCGGCCTCGGCGTCATGCTCGAGGTCCCACTCGTGATCATCGACGTGCAGCGCGGCGGGCCGTCCACGGGACTGCCGACCAAGACCGAGCAGTCAGACCTCCTGCAGGCGATGAACGGCCGCAACGGCGAGGCCCCCGTGCCGGTCATCGCCCCGCAGTCCCCCGCCGACTGCTTCGACGCCGCGATCGAGGCGGCCCGGATCGCGGTCACCTACCGGACCCCGGTGATCCTGCTGTCCGACGGCTATCTCGCCAACGGGTCGGAGCCGTGGAGCCTGCCCGACGTCGAGTCACTGCCGCGGATCGAGCCCGGCTTCGCCACGTCCGACCCGGACACGGCGTTCCTGCCGTACGCCCGCGACCCGCAGACGCTCGCCCGCCCCTGGGCGCCACCCGGCGTCGCCGGCCTCGAGCACCGCATCGGCGGGCTCGAGAAGGCCGACGGCACCGGTGACATCTCCTACGACCCGGCCAACCACGACCACATGGTGCGCCTCCGGCAGGCCAAGGTCGACGGCATCGCCGCGACGATCCCCGAGGTCGAGGTCGACGACCCCGACGGCCACGCCAAGATCCTCGTGATCGGCTGGGGATCGACCTACGGCCCGATCGGCGCCGGCTGCCGCCGTGCCCGCGTCGCGGGGCACCGCATCGCGCAGGCCCACCTGCGCCACCTCAACCCGTTCCCGGCCAACCTCGGAGAGGTGCTGGCGGCGTACGACCGGGTCATCGTGCCCGAGATGAACCTCGGCCAGCTCCGCAGCCTGTTGCGCGCCAAGTACCTCGTCGACGCGGAGGGCTACAACGCCGTGCGCGGCATGCCGTTCGGTGCCGCCGAGCTCGGCCAGCACTTCATCGAGCTGTGCATCAAGGAGGGCGAATGACCACCGATCTCGGCATGCCCGGGCTGGGGCTTGAGGGCGTACCCACTGCCGACGAGCCGCAGACCCGCAAGGACTTCGCGTCGGACCAGGAGGTCCGCTGGTGCCCGGGCTGCGGCGACTACGCGATCCTCGCCGCCGTGCAGGGCTTCATGCCCGAGCTGGGACTGCGCCGCGAGAACATCGTCTTCATCTCCGGCATCGGCTGCGCCGCGCGGTTCCCCTACTACCTCGACACCTACGGCCTGCACTCGATCCACGGTCGCGCGCCCGCGATCGCGACCGGCATCGCGACGACCCGGGCCGACCTCAGCGTGTGGGTCGTCACGGGCGACGGCGACGCGTTGTCGATCGGTGGCAACCACCTGATCCACGCACTGCGGCGCAACGTCAACATGACGATCCTGCTGTTCAACAACCGCATCTACGGGCTGACCAAGGGCCAGTACTCCCCCACGTCCGAGCCCGGCAAGGTCACCAAGTCGACGCCGTTCGGCTCGATCGACGCCCCGCTCAACCCGCTGTCACTCGCGCTCGGCGCCGAGGCGACGTTCGTCGCCCGCACGATCGACTCCGACCGCAAGCACCTCACGGCGGTGCTGTCGGCAGCTGCCCGGCACCGCGGGACGTCGCTCGTCGAGATCTACCAGAACTGCCCGATCTTCAACGACGGCGCGTTCGACGCGATCAAGGACCCCGAGACGCGCGACGACGCCATCATCCCCCTCGTGCACGGCGAGCCGATCCGGTTCGGCGCCGACGGCCGGCTCGGCGTCGTCCGTACGCCCGGCGGCGGCGTCGACGTGGTCGAGATCGACGACTCCAACACCGGCGACGTGCTGGTGCATGACGCGCACGCGGAGGACGCCACCACGGCGTTCGCCCTGTCGCGCATCACCGACAGCGGCGTCGTCCACCGGGCGCCGATCGGCGTGTTCCGCCAGGTCGAGCGGCCGACGTACGACGACCTCAGCCGCGAGCAGGCCGTGCTCGCCGGCGATCCGCCCTCGCTGCAGGACCTGCTCGACGGCCCCGACGCCTGGACCGTGGCCTGAACCTCCGCGAAGTGTGGAGTTTCAGGCCCTTCAGACGCGCCGTAGCGCCTCCAACCTCACAAATCGCGGAGGTCAGAGTGCGGCGTACTGCGGCTTGATGACGTCGTTGATGATCGCGAGTCGCTGGTCGAACGGCAGGAACGCGCTCTTCATCGCGTTGATCGTGAACCACCGCAGGTCGGCGATGTCGTAGCCGAACGCATCGACGAGCAGCTGGAACTCGCGGCTCATCGACGTACCGCTCATGAGCCGGTTGTCGCAGTTGACCGTGACGCGGAAGCCGAGGTCCTTGAGCTTGCCGATCGGGTGATCGGCGATCGAGCGCATGTTGGGCACCGCGTGCGTCTGCAGGTTGGACGACGGGCACATCTCGAGCGGGATGCGGCGATCGCGGATGTAGGCCGCGAGTCGCCCGAGCGTCGGCCCGCCGGGCGCGTCGAAGTCGATGTCGTCGACGATGCGTACGCCGTGGCCGAGGCGCTCCGCACCACACCGCTGGATGGCCTGCCAGATCGACGGCAGCCCGAACGCCTCGCCGGCGTGGATCGTGAAGTGCGCGTTCTCGCGGCGGAGGTACTCGAACGCCTCGAGGTGCAGGATCGGCGGGAACCCGTCCTCGGCGCCGGCGATGTCGAAGCCGGCGACGCCGCGATCGCGGTACTCCACGGCGATCTCTGCGATCTCCATGCCGCGCTTGGCATGTCGCATCGCGGTCAGGAGCTGCCCCACGACGATCGGATGGCCGAGGCCCGCGGCCTCCTCCTGGCCCTTGACGATGCCCTCCTGCACGGCCTCGACGGTCTCGGGCAGCGAGAGGCCCGCCGACAGGTGCTGCTCGGGGGCCCAACGGAGCTCGGCATAGACGACGCCGTCGGCGGCCAGGTCGACGACTGCCTCACGGGCGACCCGGGCGAGGTCCTCAGGTCGCTGCATCACCGCGACCGTGTGGATGAACGTCTCGAGGTAACGCTCCAGCGAGCCGGAGCTCGACGCCTCCTCGAACCACGCGCCGAGGGACGCGGCGTCATCGGCGGGCAGGTCATGGCCGATCTCGTCGGCGATCTCGACGATCGTCGCCGGTCGGACACCCCCGTCGAGGTGCTCGTGGAGGGCGACCTTGGGGGCCTTGGCGATCTGTTCGGAAGTGGCGCTCACAGGGTCATCGTGTCATGACGCCATGAGCAGGACGACGGTCTCCGCCACGCAGGCCGGCTTGTCCTTGCCCTTGATCTCGACGGTGTGCTGCAGCGTCGCGCGCTGACCCTTCTCGATCTCCTCGACCTCGAGCAGCTCGACCCGGTTGCGCACCTTGGAGCCGACGAGCACGGGCGAGACGAAACGCACCTTGTTGAGGCCGTAGTTGACGCGGGCGACGTTGCCGGCGAAGGCGTAGACCTGCGCTCCGAGGAACGGCAGCATCGACAGCGTGAGGTAGCCGTGGGCCACGGTGGCACCGAAGGGCCCGTCTGCGGCCCGCTCGGGATCGACGTGGATCCACTGACGATCACCCGTCGCGTCCGCGAACAGATCGATCCGCTCCTGCGTGATCGCGACCCACTCGCTGACGCCGAGTTCCTGCCCGGCGGCGGCCGCGATCTCCTTGCTGTTGTTCAAGATGCGCATGCTTCACAACCTAACGAATGCGGTCGATGACGACCGACGACGCGTCGACCTGGCCTGCTCCGATGTCGTACCCGCCCTCGAGGGCGGCAACCGCGCGGTCGAACCGCTCAGGCGTGTCCGTCTGCAAGGTCAGCAGGGGCTGGCCGGCGGTGACCTGGTCGCCGGGCTTGGCGTGCATCACGACGCCCGCTGCGGCCTGCACCTGCTCGCCCGGGCGGGACCGGCCCGCACCGAGCCGCCAGGCGGCCACACCGACGCTGAGGGCGTCGAGGCGGGTCAGCGTGCCCGAGGCCGGCGCGCTGATGACGTGCGTCTCCTTGGGCGTGGGCAGCGCGGCGTCGGGATCGCCGCCCTGGGCCGAGATCATCCGCTTCCACACGTCCATCGCCCGACCCTTGGCGAGCACGTCCGCAGGATCGACGTCGTCCTTGCCTGCGGCGGCGAGCATCTCGCGCGCCAGCTCGACGGTCAGCTCGACGACGTCGGTCGGGCCGCCGCCTGCGAGCACCTCGACGGACTCGGCGACCTCGCACGCGTTGCCGGCGGTCAGCCCGAGCGGGGTCGACATGTCGGTGAGCAGCGCGACCGTCGTGACGCCCGCGTCGTTGCCCAGCGCGACCATGGTCTCGGCCAGCTCGCGCGCCATGGGCTCGGTCTTCATGAAGGCGCCCGAGCCGACCTTGACGTCGAGCACCAGGGCGCCCGTGCCCTCGGCGATCTTCTTGCTCATGATCGAGCTGGCGATCAGCGGGATGGCCTCGACCGTGCCGGTGACGTCCCGCAGCGCGTACAGCTTCTTGTCGGCCGGCGCGAGGCCAGGACCGGCGGCGCAGATGACGGCGCCGACGTCCTCGAGCTGCGCCATCATCTCGTCGTTGGTCAGCGCGGCCCGCCAGCCGGGGATCGCCTCGAGCTTGTCGAGCGTGCCGCCGGTGTGGCCCAGCCCGCGGCCGGACAGCTGCGGCACGGCGATGCCGCACGCGGCGACGAGCGGCGCGAGCGGCAGGGTGATCTTGTCGCCGACCCCGCCGGTCGAGTGCTTGTCGGCGGTCTTCCACGACAGCGACGAGAAGTCCATGCGCTCGCCGCTGTCGATCATCGCGCGGGTCCAGCGGCTGATCTCGCGGCGGTTCATGCCGTTGAGCAGGATCGCCATCGCGAGCGCCGACATCTGCTCGTCGGCGACGACGCCGCGGGTGTAGGCGTCGACGACCCAGTCGATCTGGGCATCGTCGAGCTCGTGCTTGTCGCGCTTCGCCGCAATCACCTCAACGGCGTCGAAGGGTTCGGTCATGCGTGTCCTCCTAGGACGTCGATGCGCTCGAAGCCGCGCAGCACCCACGTCGGGCGGCGCGGCGCCTCGCCCGCCAGCGTGAGAGCGGGGAAGCGGTCGAGCAGTGTCTTCAGGCTGATCTGCAGCTCGAGCCGGGCGAGCGGTGCTCCGAGGCAGAAGTGCAGGCCCATGCCGAAGCCGACATGGGGGTTGGGATCGCGGCCCACGTCGAACGTGTCCGCGTCGGTGAACGCTTCGGCGTCACGGTTGGCCGAGCCCATCAGGCAGGCGACCTTCTGCCCGGCCTTGATCGTCTCGCCGCATACCTCGACGTCGGCGGTGGCCGTACGCTCGAACAGCTGCAGGGGCGCGTCGAACCGGATGAGCTCCTCGAGCGCGATCTCGACCGACACGTCGCCTGAGGTCACCCGGGCCAGCTGGTCGCGATGGCTCAGCAGCGCGTGGATGCCGTTGCCGAACACGTTGACCGAGGCCTCGTGGCCGGCGTTGAGCAGCAGGACGACCGAGGCGACGAGCTCGTCGTCGGTCAGCTTGGACCCCTCGTCGCGCGCGGTGATCAGGTCGCTGATCAGGTCGTCGCCGAGGTTCGTTCGCCGCTCGGCGACCACGGCGCGTACGTAGTCGGAGAACGCCGTGCTCGCTGCGATCGCCTCGCCCCTCGTCGTCTCGTCGACGTTGGGCTCGTACATGTGGACGATGGCCTGCGACCAGGCACGCAGGCGTACGTGGTCCTCCCGAGGTACGCCCAACAGGTCGGCGATGACGTAGACCGGCATCGGCTCGGCGTAGCGACTGAGGATGTCCACCTGCTGGGGAGATCGTTCGCCGTCGCCGGGCCCGAACAACCCATCCACCATCTCCGTGGCCAGGTCTTGGATTCGAGACCTCATGCGTTCGACGTGGCCACGGCCGAATGCGGAGGCGACGAGCCGTCGCAGACGCGTGTGCTCGGGGGGTTCGTTCTCCATCATCTGGTTGCGGTGGAGCGCGTTGAACGGCTCCATCTCCGCCGCCGGCTCCCAGTCGGTCCAGAGCCGGCCGAACGCACGGTTGCGCAGGACCTGGCTCACGGCCTCGTGGGTCGTCGCGAGCCAGACGCCCATCGGCTCGTGCCACAGCACCGGGCCGGTCGCCCGCAGCGCGGCGAGCACCGGGTAGGGATCGTGCAGGAAGTCGGGGTTGCCGGGGTCGAGCTGGACCGCGTAACGCGTCAACGCTGGTCCAGGTCGTCGGCCCCGAAGGCGTCCGGGAGCACTTCGGTCATGGTCTTGACCCCGCTCGGCGTCATGAGCTGCATGTCCGGCCCGCCGTTCTCCCACAGGAGCTGGCGGCAGCGTCCACACGGCATCAGAGCGGCCCCCTTGGCATCCACGCATGCCACCGCGATCAACCGCCCACCACCGGTCGCGTGCAGTGCCGACACCATGCCGCACTCGGCGCAGAGCCCGACCCCGTAGGCCGCGTTCTCGACGTTGCAGCCCAGCACGACCCGCCCGTCGTCGACGAGCCCGGCCACCCCGACCTTGAACTCGGAGTAGGGCGCGTAGGCGCGTCCCATGACCTCGGTCGCGTACTTCGCCAGCGAGTCCCAGTCGATCGGGTCGTCCGGACCCGAAATTCCCAACGCCACTATCCCGCACTTCCCTTGCGATAGGGCTGGCCGTCGGCCGCGGGCATTCGCAGCCGTTGAGCGCCGAGCGCCAGGACGAACAAGGTCGTGACGTACGGCGTCATGACCGTGAACTCGCGCGGGACCGAGTCGGTCAGCAGGAACCAGGCCAGCACCGCGGCGCCGGCGACGCCCATGATGATCGCGCCGTTGACCTGCCCGCGCACCACTCGCAGCGCCGCGATCAGGAGCAGCGCCAGGGCGACGAGCAGCAGCAGCGCGTGCACCGCATCGGTGTCACGCAGGCGGAGCGAGTCGGTGTAGCCGAACGTCAAGGCACCCATGAGCAGCCCGCCCGGACGCCAGTTGCCGAAGATCATCGCGGCGAGGCCGATGTAGCCGCGACCTCCGGTCTGGCTCGCGCTGTAGCCGCTGGAGGAGACCAGGGCGAGGAAGCCGCCGCCGATCCCGGCGAGCGCGCCGGACACCAGCACGGCGATGTACTTGTAGAGGTAGACGTTGACGCCGAGCGTCTCGGCGGCCTGCGGGTTCTCACCACACGAGCGGAGCCGCAGGCCGAACGACGTACGCCAGAGAATCAGGGCGGACGCGACGACCAGGCCGAAGATGACCAGGCTGAGCGACGAGATGTTGGTCGTGAGCGCCTCGACCATCGACGCGACGTCCGAGACGAAGAACCAGTGGTGGTCGGCCACGCTGCCCGCGGCGTCGGAGATGCCGGGGATCGTGATGTTCGTGGGCGCGTCCAGCCCGACAAGCTGGCGGGGGCCGCCGCCCTCGTAGTCGGGGAAGATCGCCTCGGCCAGGTAGGTCGCCGCACCGGCGCCGATCAGGTTGATCGCCACACCGGACACGATGTGGTCGACGCCGAACGTCACGGTCGCCACCGCGTGCAGCAGTCCGCCGATGAGCCCTAGCAACGCAGCACCGAGGATGCCGACCCAGGGGCCGTAGTGGTAGGTGAAGAACGCCGCGCCCCAGGTGCCGAGGATCATCTGGCCCTCGAGGCCGATGTTGACGACGCCGGAACGCTCCGCCCACAGGCCGCCGAGCGCCGCCATGAGGATCGGGCACGTCGCGATGATCGCGGCGCGGATCGTGCCGGTCGAGTCGAGGTCGTTGGTGTCGGTCACGATGCGCACGAGGGACACCACCGCGATGCCGACCAGCGAGAGGTAGAACCAGTTCTTGGTCAATCGGGCGAGCAGGCCGGGCTGTGTCGTCGTCTGGGTCGTGGTCATGCCGTCGCCTCCACGGTGCCGAGCTCCTGGGCCACGACGCGCTGCTCGAGCCGGGCGCGCCATCGGCGGACCACCTCGTAGCTCACCACGACCGCGAGGACCGCGACGCCCTGGGTGATCTGCACGATGCTCGGCGAGACGTCGGTGCCGAACGTCAGCGTGTTGGACTGCGCCGACAAGAACGCGAACAGGACCGCGCCGAACAGCATGCCGAGTGGTCGGTTGCGGCCCAGCAGCGCCACGGCGATCCCAGTGAAACCGAGCTGGGACTGGTAGGACGTGCCGTACGACCCGGCCGCGCCGAACAGCGCCGGCAGCCAGATCAGGCCGGCGACGCCGCCCGACAGCATCATCGAGACCACGATCATGCGCTTGGGGTTGACGCCCGAGGCGAGGGCTGCGGTCTGCGACTGCCCGCTGGCGCGCAGGTCGAAGCCGAAGCGGGTCTTGTTGAGCAGCACCCAGAAGCCGACGCCGACGAGCACGGCCAGGATCGACAGGGCCCAGATCTGCCCGTCCCTGGCCTCGTAGGGCGTGAAGCCCTTGACCATGCTGCCGCTCTCGATCGTCTTGGTGTGCACGGTGTTGCCCTCGTGCACGCCGTGCCGGTCGACGAGATAGCCGACCAAGGTCACCGCGATCGCGTTGAGCATGATCGTCGAGATGACCTCGCTCACCCCGCGGGTCGTCCGGAGGATGCCGGCGATCCCGGCCCACGCGGCGCCGACAGCCATGGCGATGATGATCGAGACCGCCACGTTGGCGAAGCCACCCAGGTAGGCAGCCCCGGCGAACGACGCGGCCGCGAACGAGGCCATGAGGTACTGCCCCTCGATGCCGATGTTGAACAACCCCATGCGGAAGCCGATCGCGGCAGCCACCGCGGAGGTGTAGATCATCGCGGTCTGGTTGACGATGTTGACCCGCAGGCGCGGCGTCGGGTCGCTGAACATCGCCGACCAGAAGTCGCCCGGCGAGCTGCCGACAGCGGCGATGACGATCGTGGTGACCAGCACCGAGACGGCGATCGCGATGGCCGGAGCCAGCAGCGCCATCCCGATCCTGCGCAGCTGAACGGCGTTCATGCCGCCTCCCCTCCGGTCATGGCGGCGCCGAGATCCTGCGGCGTCACGGTGGACGGCTCGAACGTGCCGACGAACCGGCCGCGCAGGATCACCTGGATCGTGTCGGACAGGCCGATCAGCTCGTCGAGGTCGGCCGAGATCAGCAGCACGGCGAGACCCGCACGACGGGCCTGCTTGATGTGGCCCCAGATCGCAGCCTGCGCGCCGACGTCGACGCCGCGGGTCGGGTGAGAGGCGATCAGGAGCTTGGGGTTGCCGCTCATCTCGCGGCCCACGATGAGCTTCTGCTGGTTGCCGCCGGACAGGGCCCGGGCCAGCGTGTCGATGCCCGGCGCGCGCACGTCGTAGTCCGCCATGATCCGCGTCGTGTCCTTGCGGGCACCGGAACGGTTGATCCACGGTCCCTTGACGTTGGGCGCCTCGGTCTGGTGGCCGAGGATGCGGTTCTCCCAGAGGGGAGAGTCCAGGAGCAGGCCGTGCCGGTGCCGGTCCTCGGGGATGTAGGCGATGCCGGCCTCACGGAGCTTGCGCGTGTGCCAGTGCGTGACGTCTTCGCCACTCAACGTGATGCGCCCGGCCGTGGGGATGTGCATGCCCATGATGGCCTCGACGAGCTCGGACTGGCCATTGCCCTCGACGCCGGCGATGCCCAGGATCTCACCGCGGTGGATCGTCAGCGAGATGTCGCTCAGCACGTCGCGGCCGAAGTCGTCGGTCAGCGTCACGTCATGGAGCTCGAGCTCGACGGTGTCGGTGACGGTCGACTCCTCGGTCTCCGGCGACGGCAGCTCGGACCCGACCATCAGCTCGGCGAGCTGGCGCTTGGTCGCGGTCTTGGGGTCGGCCGTGCCGACAGTCGTGCCACGACGCATGACGGTGATGTCATCGGCGATCGCGAGGACCTCGTCGAGCTTGTGCGAGATGAACAACACGGAGTTGCCGGCACTGCGCAGCTCGCGCAGGTTGGCGAACAACGCGTCGACCTCCTGCGGCACGAGGACCGCGGTCGGCTCGTCGAGGATGATGATCTTGGCGCCCCGGTAGAGGACCTTGGCGATCTCGAGCCGTTGCCGGGCGGCCACGCCGAGCCGTTCGACCAGCACGTCGGGCTCCAGGTCGAAGCCGAAGCGGTCGGAGATGCGGCGGATCTCGGACCGGGCGTCGTCACCGATGCCGTGCAGCTTCTCGGCGCCGAGCACCATGTTCTCGAGCACGGTCAGGTTGTCGGCGAGCATGAAGTGCTGGAACACCATGCCGACGCCATGCGCGATCGCGTCGGTCGGCGTCCGCAGGGTGACCTCGGCGCCGTCGATCTCGATCGTGCCCTCGTCGGGCCTCTGGACCCCGTAGAGGATCTTCATCAGCGTCGACTTGCCGGCGCCGTTCTCGCCGATCAGGGCGTGAACCGTGCCCGAGCGGATCGTCACGTCGACGTCATGGTTGGCGATCACACCGGGGAACCGTTTGCCGATCCCTCGCAGCTTCACCGCATCCACTTCAGATGGCACGGACACTCCTCCCGCAACATTCAACATGCACTGGCTCGACACAAAAGGGCACGAGCCTGGGCTGAACGCTACCGCGCCAGCCCAGGCTCGTGGTTACTGGTTTGTCCTGCTACTTCCCGGGAACCGTCGGGACCTTGATCTCACCGCTGATGATCTTGGCCTTGTAGCCGTCGATGTCAGAGGAGATGTCGTCCACGAAGCCACCTGACGTCGAGTAGCCGACGCCGTCCGCCTTCAGGTCGTACGTCTGGTAGCTCGTCAGCGGCTTGCCACCGTCGACTGACTTGATGAAGTCGTACGTCGCGGTGTCGACGCGCTTGAGCATCGACGTCAGGATGTGCGGCTGCTGCGTCTTGGTCGCCGTGAGGTACTGGTCGGAGTCGACACCGATCGCCCACTTGCCGTCGCCGGCCTCGACCGCGGCGTCGAAGACACCGGAGCCCGAGCCACCAGCAGCGTGGTAGACCACGTCAGCGCCCTTGTCGAACTCGCCCGTCGCGGCGGCCTTGCCACCGGCCGGATCGCCGAAGCCCTTGAGATCGGACTCCTGGATGTAGGAGACCTCGACCTTGATACCGGGCTTGGCGGCCTTGGCACCAGCGGTGTAGCCGGCCTCGAACTTCTTGATGAGGTCGTTGTGAACGCCACCGACGAAGCCGATCGTGCCGCTCTTGCTCTTCTCGGCAGCGGCCACGCCGACGAGGTAGGAGC
Source organism: Aeromicrobium sp. Root236 (assembly GCF_001428805.1). Taxonomy (NCBI): domain Bacteria; kingdom Bacillati; phylum Actinomycetota; class Actinomycetes; order Propionibacteriales; family Nocardioidaceae; genus Aeromicrobium; species Aeromicrobium sp. Root236. Next base: position 1,487,420 of record NZ_LMIS01000001.1, read on the forward strand.
CCTGCTCCTCGGCGAAACCGAGGTAGGCGACGTTGTCGTTGGCGTCCTTGTCCGGATCGAAACCGTCGATCACGCCGAAGTGGACGTCGGGGAAGTCAGGTGCGACCTTGTTGACCGACTCGCTGTAGGCGAAGCCGACACCGATGATCGCGGTGGCGCCGTTCTCGGCGAAGTTGCGCAGGCGGTCCTCACGAGCGGACTCGGCCTCACCGTCGGACGCCTCACCCTCGATGCAGGTCGCGTCGAACTCGTCGACAGCCTTCTTGAGGCCGACGTACGCCGAGTCGTTGAACGACTGGTCGCCGCGTCCGCCGACGTCGTAGGCGAGACCGATCTTCGGTCCATCGCCCTTGGCCGTCTTGCAGACATCCTTGCTGGCGGCGGGCTTGCCGCCGCCGTCACTGCCGCCACTGTCGCTGCTCCCACAGCCCGCAAGAGCGAGCGCGGCAACGGCAGCGACGGCGGAAAGCTTCGTCAATCGACGCAAAATTCCTCCTCGATACGGAGCCGGGAGCCCGGCACGTCCTCAGACCCTAGTTCCCGACGGGTCCTCAGGGGAGCGACAAGACGACATTCAGCGCAGTTGATACCGATTCGTAACCTGCCACCGACGAGGGCTGCGAGGTCAGGACACCGCGGCGCAGGCGAGGACCTTGGCGCCGATCGCGATCGCGCGCTCGTCGATGCGCAGGTTGCCCTGGTGCAGGTCGTACGTCGGACCGTCGGGCGTGCGGGTGCCAAGCCGGCCCATCGCACCGGGCACGGCCTCGACGTACCAGGCGAAGTCCTCGCCGCCGAGGCTCTGCGCGGTCGAGGCGACGCCACTGGGACCGATCGCCTCGGTGACGGCACGGCGCATGATCTCGGTGGCGCCGAAGTCGTTGACCACCGGAGGGACGCCGCGCGTGTAGGTCACGTCGGCGCTGACCCCGAAGGGCTCGATGATGTCGCTGATCAGGCCGCGTACGAGGTGCTCGGCCTGGTGCCAGGCGGCGGCGTCGAGCATGCGGAGGGTGCCGCTGAGCTCGCCCGTCGACGGGATGACGTTGGCGGCGTTGCCGGAGTGGATCTGGCCCCACACCATGCTCGCGCCGGCGCGGGGATCGAATCGGCGGGACAGCACGGCGGGCAGCTGCGTCAGCAGGCTGCCGAGGGCGTAGGTGAGGTCCTCCGTCAGGTGCGGGCGGGACGTGTGTCCGCCGCGGCCGCTGAGCTGCACGTGGATGTGGTCGGAGGCGCCCGTGATCGGGCCTTCGCGCAGTCCGACGTGGCCGACGTCGAGCGACGGGTCGCAGTGCAGCGCGAAGATCCGCGAGACCCCGCGCAGGGCGCCGGCAGCCAGCAGCTTGAGCGCGCCGCCGGGCATGACCTCCTCGGCGGGCTGGAAGATCAGGCGTACGCGCACGGGAAGCTTCTGGTCGGCGTCGGCCTGGGCCAGCGCGACGGCGGCCCCCAGCATCGCGGCGACGTGGACGTCGTGGCCGCACGAGTGCGAGACACCCGGGACGCTCGACTTCCACGGGTCCTGGGACGTGTCGACCACCGGCAGCCCGTCGAGGTCGGCGCGCAGCGCGACGATCGGCCCGCCGTCGGGGCCGATCTCGGCCATCAGCCCGGTGCCCTCGAAGCGTTCGTAGGAGATGCCGCTCTTGTCCATCCACGTCGCGACCAGGTCGGTCGTACGCTCCTCGTGCCACGAGAGCTCGGGATAGGCGTGCAGCTCACGCCGCACCTCGATGAGGTCGGGCGTGACCACATCGATGGATCGCGCGAGTGCGTCGGACAAGGACATCTGCTCAGGATATCGCTGATTCGCCGGCTCCCCGGCACTCCGCCTGCGGATGGACGCCGGGGAGGCCCGATAGGGTGCCGGCATGGATGACGGCTTCCCAGGCGACTCAGCGTTCGACGCCATGTTCACGATCGTTCCGGTCCTCATGGTCCTCGTGCTCGTCGGCGGCATCGTGCTGACGGTCATGAACTGGAAGAAGGCCTCCGACGCGGGCGTCAACCCGCTGACGATGGAGACCGAGGCGATGACGACCCTGATCAACAGCAAGGCACTCGCGTCCGAGAAGCCGGTCGAGCAGCGGCTCGCCGACCTCGACGCGCTCCACGCGAAGGGCACGATCACGGCCGCCGAGCTGGCGACCGCTCGCGCCGAGGTGCTCAAGCACCTCTGAGCCCTAGGGCGTGGAGGCGGTCCGGACGGGACGTCGCACGGTCCAGCGCATGTCCCGTGCGAACGTCTCGAGCTCCGGGCGGTGGATGTCCTGCTTGTGCAGGTACCACAGCGTTCCGGCGGCGATGCCGAGCAGCGAGACCGCGCCGCCGCCGATCAGCATCCAGCGGGCGCCGAACTCCTCGCCGACCCAGCCGATCAGGGGAGCGCCGAGCGGCGTGCCGCCCATGAAGATCATGAGGTAGAGCGCCGCGACCCGGCCGCGCATCACGGCGCTCGTCGTCATCTGCATCATCGCGTTGGCCGAGGTGATCATGGTCAGGGCGCACAGCCCCAGGAGAGGCAGGACCGCGGCGAACGAGCCGTAGCCGGGCATCAGTCCTGAGACGATCTCGACGATCGAGAACGCAGCCCCGGCCAGCACGACGAACGCCAGACGGGGGCGCGACCGCCGCGCCGCGAGGAGCGATCCGATCAGCGAGCCGACCGCCATGATCGACGCGAGGATGCCGTACTCCCCCGCACCCTTGTGGAAGACCTCGGTCGCCATCAGCGCACTCGTCATCTGGAAGTTCATGCCGAACGTACCGACGAAGAACACGCAGGTCAGGATCAGGATGAGATCCGGGCGCGATCGTACGTATCGCACCCCGTCACGGACGGCGCCCTTGCGCGTGCCGGTGACCGGCGACGGCCGCAGGCGGCTCCCGTCGAGGAGCTGCAGCGAGACGAGGACCGCGACGTAGCTGATCGCGTTGGCCAGGATGACCCAACCGGTGGCTCGGACACCCGAGCCGAGCGCGGCGATCAGGACGCCGGCGAGGGCCGGACCGATCATGCGTGCGGAGTTGAACGACGCGGAGTTGAGGCCGACGGCGTTGGCAAGGTCGTCCTTGCCGACGATCTCGACGACGAACGACTGGCGGGCCGGCGCGTCGAACGCCGTGCCGATGCCGAACACGAACGCCAGGACGTAGACGTGCCACGCCTGGACCACCCCGGCGATCGCCAGGCCGCCGAGGACCGCCGCAGGAACGGCCATGGCGGTCTGGGTGAACCGCAGGACCGTGCGCTTGGGCACCCGGTCTGCGACGACACCGGCGATCGGCGAGAAGAGCAGGACGGGCAACAGCTGGAGCCCGGTCGTGATGCCGAGCGCCGTGCCGCTGTGGGTCAGCTGCAGGATCAGCCAGTCCTGCGCGACGCGCTGCATCCAGGTGCCGATGTTGGAGACGAGGGCGCCCATCGCATAGATGCGGTAGTTGCGGATCGACAGGGCCCGGAACGTGGGGCTCATCGGACACTCCGGTCCTTGAGCCTGTCGAAAGCACGTTTCGACAGGCTCAACGGGCGCAGACCGCGGCTTCGTGGGGTGGTCAACTCGCGGCCAACCGTTCCAGCAGTGCGGTCGCCTCCCTCAAGGTCTTGCGCTCGGCGGTCGTGAGCTCGGCGAGGCGCTGCGCGAGCCACTCGTCGCGGCGCAGCCGCTCCTCGGCCAGCACGGCATCGCCCTTGTCGGACACCGAGATGAGCACCTGGCGGCCGTCATCGGGGTGCGGCTCGCGGATCGCGAGGCCCTCGTCGACGAGGCACGTGATGGTGCGGGTGATGGAGGGCGGTTGAACCCTCTCGTAGGCGGCGATCGCGCTCGGGGTGGACGGCCCGAGCTTGAGGATCGAGCCGAGGACCGAGAGCTGCGTCGGCGTCAGGTCCGTCTGGCGCTCCTGGCGGAGGCGACGGTTGAGACGGGCCACCGACCGAGCGAGCTGGTGTGAGTCGGTGGGCATATCCTTAGCATACCTCATTACCTATGCTAACCAAAATGGATATCCCCCGCTCAGGGGATCTCACGCGGCCTGCCGCGTGGCAACATCGAAGGGTGAATCCGGCTCGTATCGTCCTGCGGCCCCTCGGGTCGAGCACGTGGCGCCGCTGGGTCTACCTGGTCCTCGGCGCTGCCGTCTTCACCCCTTACCTCGTCGTCGGTGTCTACCCCACGATGCTCGTCTGGGGCGACGGAGCCGCAGCCGTCACGGCCGCTGTCGCCGGCGGACTCGCGCTGATGGCGGGCGCCATCGCGTTGACGGCGATGCTCGAGGCGGTCCGGCAGCTCGAGGTCGTTGCGGCGAAGCAGCTGCTGCGCGGTCCCCTGGTCGCCGAGCTGATCCCGTCGTCCGTCAGCGGAGCCGACCGGGTGCGGGCGGGTGCGTTCTTCGCCCTGCACCTGGTGTCCGGAGGTCTCGTGGGCGTCGCGACGCTCATCGTGCTGCCCAGTGGCGTGACGTTCCTGCTCGGCGCGATCGGGATCGTCGACCTGGGCGGCGACGCGGCGTGGCAGGGGCAGTCACGGCCGGTCATGGCGCTCCTGGGGATCGGCTGCCTGGTCGGGTTCGCGTACGGCACCGCCGCCCTCGGCGCCCTGATGTCATGGGTGGCGCCGCGACTTCTCGGGCGGTCGTCGATGGCACGCCTGGCTGAGATGGAACGGGTCACCGGTGAGCTGTCGGAGCGCAACCGCCTGGCGCGCGACCTGCACGACTCGGTCGGGCACGCCCTCAGCGTCGTCGCCGTGCAGGCCGGCGCCGCCCGCAAGCTGCTCGACGCGGATCCGGAGTTCGCCCGCGACTCCCTCGCCGCGGTGGAGGCGGCGGCGAGCCAGGCACTGGCCGACCTCGACGGCGCCCTCGCGACGCTGCGCGACGAAGGACCACCGGGCCGCCGCAGGACGCTGGCCGACATCGACTCGTTGGTCAGCCAGAGCGCCGCGGCCGGCCTGGTGATCGACACCGAGCTCGCCGGCCCGGTCGCCTCGTTGCCCGAACCGTTGTCGAGCGACGCGTTCATGGTCGTGCAGGAGGCCCTCGGCAATGCCCTGCGGCATGCCGGCCCGGTCCCGGTGTCGCTGCGCGTCACGGTCGAGGACGGCGTCGTACGTCTGCACGTCTCGAACCCCGTGCCTGCGGCGCCTGCGGCTCCCCGGCCCTCCGGCGGCCGAGGCCTGCGATGGATGGCCGAGCGGGCCAGGTCGTACGGCGGCGGGATCGAGGCACGCGAGGTCGACGGCCGGTGGGAGCTCGACGTGACGATGCGGGTGGACGCATGACGACGGTCCTGGTCGTCGACGACGAGCCGCTGATCCGGCGCGGACTCGCTGCCGTGATCGACGCCGAGCCCGATCTCGAGGTCGTCGGTGAGGCCGTCGACGGCACCGAGGTCGTGCCACTGGCACGCCGGCACCGGCCGGACGTCGTGCTGATGGACGTGCGCATGCCGCGCATCGACGGCATCCGGGCCACCGAGCTGCTGCTCGCGGCGTTCGACGAGCCGCCGCACGTGCTGGTCGTCACGACGTTCGAGAACGACGAGTACGTCTACGACGCCCTGCGCGCCGGCGCGAGCGGGTTCCTGCTCAAGCGTGCCGGGCCCGAGCAGGTCGTCGAGGCGATCCGCGTCGTGGCCCGCGGCGAGTCGCTGCTCTTCCCGGCGGCGATCCGGTCGATGGCCGGGAGCCACCTCAGCACGCCGCGGTCCCGGACGTGGTCGCTGACCGAGCGCGAGGAGGAGGTCCTGCGCCTCGTCGCCCAAGGCGCGAGCAACGCCGAGATCGCCGCAGCCCTGTTCGTCACGGTCGAGACCGTCAAGACCCACGTCAGCAACGTGCTGGCCAAGCTGGGGGTCCGGGACCGGCTCCAGGCGGTCATCGAGGCGTACGAGACGGGGTTCATCGCGACCCGCTGAATCTCCCCCGAGCGCGCCAGCGAGCTCCCTCGTGCGAGCGATGGCGGACGCCGCCTGCCCGAGGACGGTGGAGACATGTCACCCACCGAACAGCACAACATCCTGGCTCGCACCACGCTGGTGTGGGCTCTGAGCTACGGCGCCGTGCGTACGTACTGGCAGCTCGACGGCCTGCCGTCGCACGTCTCGGCGATCGGCACGGACCTGGTGGTGTTCACCGGGTGGTGGAGCGTCGCGCTCTGTGGCGCCGCCGCTGCGCTGGCAGGCGCGATGCTGCGGCCGGGTCGCCGGGAGGCGGTTCCCGTGCTGGTCGGTGCAGGGATCGTGGCCGTCGCCCTGGTCGCCGCCTCGGTGATGCTCGTCCTCGACCTGGTCGGCAACGTGTTCCCGGGCATGGGCATCGACCGCTACCCGCTTGGCGCGGTCAGCCGTGTCGCCTGCGCGTCTGGCGGGGTGCTGCTCGCGCTCGCCGCCAGGTCGTTCCGGCAGCAGTCCGGCATCCGCCAGCGCGGCCTCGACCGCGTGCAGGCGGCGATGACACCTCTGGACCGCACGCCACGGTGGGCCTACGTCGCGGCGTACGTCTCGATGGCCGGCTGCCTCACCCGGATCGGTGCCCAAGCGGTCGTGGGGTTCGACGAGTCGCCGCTGTCGGGCATGGCCTTCGAGGGCTGCTTCGTCCTCGCCGGGACGCTCCTGCCGCTCGCGCTCGTGCACTCGTGGGGGATGGTGTGGCCGCGCTGGGTCGTGGGGCTCGCCGGACGGCGGGTGCCTCGGCGACTGGTGCTCTGGCCCGGTGCCGGAGTCTCCGTCATGATCGTCACCTACTTCGGCGTGATGCTCGGCCAGATGGTCGTCGAGCGGCTCCACGGCCGCAACCCGTTCCCTCCGGATGGCCGGATGGACCTGCCGGAGACGTTCTTCTGGGTCGCCGTCCCGGCGTACCTGGTGTGGGGTGCGGCGCTGGGCGTCGCCGCGATCGCGTACCACCGGCGGACCCGCTCCCGCGGGGGATCAGGATCGCTCCCGCGAGGGATGGGCGAAGCGCCGCGAATGAGCAGGCTGGACGCATGACAGTCGTTGACACCAGGCCACGCGAGGCCCGGACCCGCCGCATCGCGCACCTCGTACCGCTCCTCACCCTGCCGTCCGGCCTCTGGCGCATCGCGCTCGTCGTCGGGTTGCCGATGACCAATGCCGACGTCGGCGGCTTCTGGATGCGGGTCTACATCGTCTCGCTGACGCTGGTGTCGGAGGGCGCGGCCCTGATGACCCTCGGTCTCGTCCAGCCATGGGGCGAGGTCGCGCCTCGCTGGATCCCGTTGATCGGCGGCCGGCCCGTACGACCTCTGGCCGCGTTCGTCCCGGCCATCACCGGCGCCACGGTCCTGACCGCGCTCTGGACGTGGGTCTTCTGGGGCATGGCGGGCAGCGAGTTCTACGACTACTTCAACGGCCCGCAGGCGGTCATCGTGACCCTCTGCTACCTGCCCCTGCTCCTCTGGGGCCCCCTGCTGGCGGTGGTGGCCGTCGCCTACCTGCGCCGCCGGCGCGCGCCGCAGGCACGGCGCCGGTAGCCGAGTTTTGAAGCGTTGCGCAGGTTCCCGGCGTGGAGAACCTGCGCAACGCTTCGAAAGGTGGGATCAGGCCTTGCCGTGCGCCAGGGCGCCGAGCAGATCGCGGTTGAGCTGCGCGATCGTGTCGAGCGGGATGCCCTTGGGGCACGCCGACGTGCACTCGCCGATGTTGGTGCAGCTGCCGAAGCCCTCGTGGTCGTGCTGCTCCACCATGCCGATGACCCGCGACTCGCGCTCGGGCTGACCCTGGGGCAGCAGGCCGAGGTGCGTGATCTTGGCGGCCGTGAACAGCATCGCCGAGCCGTTGGGGCACGCCGCGACGCACGCGCCACAGCCGATGCAGGTCGCCGCGTCGAACGCGTGGTCGGCGTCGTCCTTGGGGACGGGCACGGCGTGCGCGTCGGGGGCCGAACCGGTCGGCGCGCTGATGTAGCCACCGGCCTGGATGATCCGGTCGAACGCCGAACGGTCGACGACGAGGTCCTTGACGACCGGGAACGCGCCCGCACGCCACGGCTCGACGTCGATGACGGCGCCGTCCTCGAAGCTGCGCATGTGCAGCTGGCACGTCGTGGTGACCTCGGGGCCGTGCGCGATGCCGTTGATCACGACGCCGCACATGCCACAGATGCCCTCACGGCAGTCGTGGTCGAACGCGATGGGGTCGTCGCCGGACAGCGTGAGCTGCTCGTTGAGGACGTCGAGCATCTCGAGGAACGACATGTGCTCGCTGACGTTCTCGACGCCGTAGGTGACCATCCGGCCCTTGTCGTCGGCGTTCTTCTGACGCCACACCCTGACGGTGATGTTCACTTGTAGCTCCTGGACTTCATCTCGACGTACTCGTACTCCAGCGGTTCCTTGTGCAGCATGGGCTGCTCGTCGCCGAACTCCCACGCCGAGACGTACGCGAACTCGTCGTCGTGACGCAGCGCCTCGCCGTCCTCGGTCTGGCTCTCGGCGCGGAAGTGCCCACCGCACGACTCGCGGCGGTTGAGCGCGTCGATGCACATGAGCTCGCCGAGCTCGAAGAAGTCGGCGACGCGGCCGGCGCGCTCGAGGGTCTGGTTGAGCTCCTCGTTGACGCCGGTGACCTTGACGTTGGACCAGAAGTCGGCCTTGAGGTCGCGGATCATGCTGATGGCCTTGATCAGGCCCTCCTCGGTCCGCTCCATGCCGCAGTAGTCCCACATGATCTGGCCCAGCTCCTTGTGGAACGAGTCCACCGTGCGGGTGCCGTTGATCGACAGGAACTTCTCGATCCGCTCCTCGACCGCCGTGCGAGCGGCGACGACCTCGGGGTGCGAGTCGTCGATCTTCTCGTACGGGCCGTCGGCCAGGTAGTTGGCGATCGTGTAGGGCAGGACGAAGTAGCCGTCGGCCAGTCCCTGCATCAGGGCGGAGGCACCGAGGCGGTTGGCGCCGTGCTCGGAGAAGTTGGCCTCACCGGCGACGAACAGGCCCTCGAGGTTGCTCTGCAGGTCGTAGTCGACCCACAGGCCGCCCATCGTGTAGTGCACCGCGGGGTAGATGCGCATCGGCTGCTCGTACGGGTTCTCGCCGGTGATCTGCGCGTACATGTCGAAGAGGTTGCCGTACTTGGCCTCGACCTCGTGGCGGCCGAGGCGCGCGATCGCGTCGGCGAAGTCGAGGTAGACGCCCAGTCCTCCGGGGCCGACGCCCTTGCCGGCGTCGCACTGGTACTTGGCGGCGCGCGAGGCGATGTCGCGCGGCACCAGGTTGCCGAACGCCGGGTAGATGCGCTCGAGGTAGTAGTCGCGCTCGTCCTCGGGGATGTCGCTGGGGGCGCGGTCGTCGCCGGCCTTCTTGGGCACCCAGATCCGGCCGTCGTTGCGCAGCGACTCCGACATCAAGGTGAGCTTGGACTGGTAGTCGCCGCTGACCGGGATGCAGGTCGGGTGGATCTGCGTGTAGCAGGGGTTCGCGAAGTAGGCGCCCTTGCGGTGCGCGCGCCACGTGGCGGTGACGTTGCAACCCATCGCGTTGGTCGACAGGAAGAACACGTTGCCGTAGCCACCCGTGGCCAGCACGACGGCGTCGGCGGTGTGCGTCTCGATCTCGCCGCTGACCATGTCGCGGACGATGATGCCGCGGGCCTTGCCGTCGATCATGATGAGCTCGAGCATCTCGTGCCGGGTGTTCATCTCGACGGTGCCGGCGGCGATCTGGCGCTCGAGCGCCTGGTAGGCGCCGATCAGCAGCTGCTGGCCGGTCTGGCCGCGGGCGTAGAACGTACGGGACACCTGCACGCCACCGAACGAGCGGTTGTCGAGCAGTCCGCCGTACTCACGCGCGAACGGGACGCCCTGTGCGACGCACTGGTCGATGATGTTCACCGACACCTGGGCGAGGCGGTAGACGTTGGACTCGCGGGCGCGGAAGTCGCCGCCCTTGACCGTGTCGTAGAACAGCCGGTAGATGCTGTCGCCGTCGTTGCGGTAGTTCTTGGCCGCGTTGATGCCGCCCTGTGCGGCGATCGAGTGCGCCCGACGCGGGCTGTCCTGGTAGCAGAAGCTCTTGACCTGGTAGCCGGCCTCGCCGAGCGTAGCGGCTGCGGAGGCACCCGCGAGGCCGGTGCCGACGACGATGACGCTGAGCTTGCGGCGGTTGGCCGGGTTGACGAGCTTGGTGCTGAACTTGCGCTCGTCCCACCGACGCTCGATCGGGCCCGCAGGCGCCTTGGTGTCGTGGATGTCCTCGCCGACGGCGTGGAACTGTTCGGAGACGTTCGTGGTCATGTCAGCCTCCCAAGCCGAAGAAGTAGATGGCGAACGGCGGCGCGAGGAAGCCGATCGTGATGAGCGCGGCGATGACGATCGCCGCCGAGTTCCAGAACGAGTCGCGCCGCTTGGCGCTGTAGTTCTGGCCGAGCGTCGTCAGCGCGCTCCAGAAGCCGTGCCACAGGTGGAAGCCGACGGCGATCATCGCGACGGTGTAGGCCAGCAGGACCCAGAAGTGCTGGAAGCTGTTGTGCAGCTTGCCGTAGGGCGTGTCCGCGGCACCGCCGGGATGGATGTCGTTGGTCGTCAGGTTGAGGATGTGGAAGACGATGAAGAGCGCGATCGTCACGCCGCCCCAGCGCATCGTGAACGAGGCATAGCTCCGCTGGATGCCGGTCTTGTTCTGCTTGGTCTGGTAGCGCTTGGCGCCGACGTAGCCGGCCGCCTTCTTGTTGCGCCGCCACAGGTTGATCGCCGTGTAGGCGTGGATGATGACCGCGGCCAGCAGCACGACGCGGATGATCCACAGCAGGCCTTCGCGCGGCAGGATCGGCGTCAGCATCGTGCGCAGGTGGTGCGCGTACTCGTTGAACGAGTCCGGCCCCGCGAACGCCTTGAGGTTGCCGTACATGTGCGCCAGCAGGTAGGCCACCATGATGAGGCCGGACACCGCCATCGCGTATTTCTGCGCGACGGTGGACCTACGGGCCGACGGTCGCTTGCTCAGTTGGGTAGTCGCCACAACTCGCCAGCCTAGGACCGGTTGCGCACTTCCGCAAAGGCATAGTGAGGGAAGGGTTCATAGCCATCGGCTATGGACCCGCGATTCGCCATGCCCTACGGGGTCAGCCCTTCGCTGCGCGCTTCTTGCGCCGGATCAACGGGTCGAACTTGAGGTCGACGACGCGCTCCTTGAGCGGGATCAGCGCGTTGTCGGTGATCTTGATGTGCTCGGGGCAGACCTCGGTGCAGCACTTGGTGATGTTGCAGTAGCCCAGGCCGTGCTCGTCCTGCGCGGCCTCCTTGCGGTTGAGGCCCTGCTCGGCCGCCGCGTCGAGCGGGTGCATGTCGAGCTCGGCGACCCGCATGAGGAAGCGTGGCCCGGCGAACGCGGGCTTGTTCTCCTCGTGGTCGCGCAGCACGTGGCACGTGTCCTGGCACAGGAAGCACTCGATGCACTTGCGGAACTCCTGCGACCGCTCGACGTCGACCTGCTGCATGCGGTAGTCGCCGGGTGCGACGCCCTCGGGCGGCACGAACGCCCGCACCTCGCGGGCCTTCTCGTAGTTGAACGACACGTCGGTGACGAGGTCGCGGATGACCGGGAACGTACGCATCGGAGTGACCACGATCGGCTCACCCGGAGGCAGCGTCGACATGCGCGTCATGCACAGCAGACGCGGACGGCCGTTGATCTCGGCACTGCACGAGCCGCACTTGCCGGCCTTGCAGTTCCAGCGGACCGCGAGATCCGGGGCCTGCGTCGCCTGGATGCGATGGATGATGTCGAGGACGACCTCACCTTCATTGACCTCGACGTCGTAGTCGGCGAAGTCGCCGCCCTCGTCGTCGCCGCGCCACACGCGGAAGCGCTCCTGGTTGCCCATCTAGATCCTTCCGCCCAGCTCTGCCGTGGTGAAGTACTTGCCGAGCTCATCGCTCTCGAACAGGTCGAGCAGGTCCTCGCGCACCGGGATCTGCTCCTTGCGCTCGACGTCGATCGTGCCGTCGTCGTTGAGCGTGCAGACCAGCAGGACGTGGCGCCACTCGGGGTCCATCGTCGGGTAGTCGTCGCGCGTGTGACCCCCGCGGCTCTCGGTGCGCAGGATCGCCGCCTTGGCGACGCACTCGCTGACCAGCAGCATGTTGCGCAGGTCGAGCGCGAGGTGCCAGCCGGGGTTGAACTGGCGGTGACCCTCGACCACGACGTGCTCGCCGCGCGCCTTGAGGCCCTCGAGCTTGTCGAGCGCCTCCTGGATCTCCTCCTCCTTGCGGATGATGCCGACCAGGTCGTTCATGGTCTGCTGGAGCTCCTGGTGCAGCGTGTAGGGATTCTCCGACCCGTCCTGCCCGCCGTCACCGAATGCGGCGACGGACCGGCGGGCCGCGACCTGGACGTCGTCGTCGCTGATCGCCGGCCGCTGCGCGCCGAGCGAGTCGACGTACTGCGCTGCGCCGGCCCCGGCCCTGCGGCCGAACACCAGCAGGTCCGACAGCGAGTTGCCGCCGAGCCGGTTTGAGCCGTGCATGCCACCCGAGCACTCGCCCGCCGCGAACAGTCCGGCGACCGAGGCCGCGCCGGTGTCGGGATCGACCTCGACGCCACCCATGACGTAGTGGCACGTGGGACCGACCTCCATCGGCTCCTTGGTGATGTCGACGTCCGCGAGCTCCTTGAACTGGTGGTGCATCGACGGCAGCTTCTTGACGATGACCTCGGCCTTGAGCCGGCTCGACACGTCGAGGTAGACACCGCCGTGCGGGGTGCCGCGGCCGGCCTTGACCTCGGAGTTGATCGCGCGGGCGACCTCGTCACGGGGCAGCAGCTCGGGAGGACGACGGTTGTTGTCGGCATCGGTGTACCAGCGATCCGCCTCCTCCTCGGTCGTCGCGTACTGCGCCTTGAACACGTCCGGGATGTAGTCGAACATGAACCGCTTGCCCTCGGAGTTGGTCAGCACGCCACCGTCACCGCGTACGGACTCGGTGACGAGGATGCCCTTGACCGACGGCGGCCAGACCATGCCCGTGGGGTGGAACTGGATGAACTCCATGTTGATGAGCGACGCGCCGGCCCGCAGGGCGAGCGCGTGACCGTCGCCGGTGTACTCCCAGGAGTTGCTGGTGACCTTGAACGACTTGCCGATGCCGCCGGTCGCGAGGATGATCGCCGGCGCCTCGAAGACGAGGTGGCGGCCGGACTCGCGCCAGTAGGCCAGCGCGCCGGAGATCCGGTCGCCGTCCTTCGTGAGGTCGGTGACGGTGCACTCGGCGAAGACCTTGATCCTGGCCTCGTAGTCACCCGTCGCGGCGAAGTCCTCCTGCTGCAGCGACACGATCTTCTGCTGGAGCGTGCGGATCAGCTCGAGGCCCGTGCGGTCGCCGACGTGCGCGAGTCGCGGATAGGTGTGGCCGCCGAAGTTGCGCTGGCTGATCTTGCCGTCGGGCGTACGGTCGAACACCGCGCCGTAGGTCTCGAGCTCCCAGACGCGGTCGGGTGCCTCCTTGGCGTGCAGCTCGGCCATGCGCCAGTTGTTGAGGAACTTGCCGCCCCGCATGGTGTCACCGAAGTGCACCATCCAGTTGTCCTTGTCGTTGACGTTGCCCATCGACGCGGCACAGCCGCCCTCGGCCATCACGGTGTGGGCCTTGCCGAACAGCGACTTGCTGATGATCGCGGTCTTCTTGCCCTGCTCGCGCGCCTCGATCGCCGCCCTCAGGCCGGCGCCACCGGCTCCGATGACGATGACGTCGTACGACAGTCGTTCGATCTCGGTCATGCACGACCCTTCTCGGTCTGTTGGGTGTCAGTTGATGATGCGGGGGTCGGAGAACCAGCCCGCCGAGACGGCCATGATGTAGAAGTCGGTCACGGCCAGGGTGCCGAGCGTCAGCCACGCGAGCTGCATGTGCTTGCCGTTGAGCCGCGTGACCCAGCCCCAGAGCTTGTAGCGCACGGGGTGCTGGGAGAAGTGGTTGAGCCGGCCGCCGATGATGCTGCGGCACGAGTGGCACGAGGCGGTGTAGGCCCACAGCGCGACGACGTTGCCCAGCAGCACGAGGTTGCCCAGGCCGATGCCGAGCTCGCCGTCACCGGTCTCGAACGCCTTGATCGCGTCGTAGGTGTTGATCAGCGAGATCAGCACCGCGGCGTAGAAGAAGTAGCGGTGCAGGTTCTGCCCGATCAGCGGGAACCGGGTCTCGCCGGTGTACTTCGCGTGGGGCTCGGCGACCGCGCAGGCCGGCGGCGAGAACCAGAACGCCCGGTAGTAGGCCTTGCGGTAGTAGTAGCAGGTCATCCGGAACAGCAGCAGGAACGGCAGCGTCAGTGCGGCGTACGGCAGCCACCAGACATCAGGCAGGAACGTGCCGAAGTGCGAGGACTCCGGGACGCAGCCGTTGGAGATGCACGGCGAGTAGAACGGCGTCAGGTAGTTGTAGTCGCCGACGAAGTAGTCCTTCTGCTGGAACACCCGCACGGTCGCGTACGTGATCCAGGCGATCAGCCCGACCGCGGTCGTCAGCGGTGGGATCCACCAGCGATCGGTGCGCAGGGTGCGGGCGGCGATCGCAGCCCGGCCCGCGCCGGCTTCCGGAGACGAAGTGGTTCGCAGTGTGGCCACCGTCACACAGTAAGGGCGGCGTACCCATCCGCCAAGTCATTGTGAGGTCGCCTTTCATAGCCGTCGACTATCGTGGCGGACGTGCAGATCCAGCAGCTCGCGTACTTCGTCGCCGTGGCCCGCACGCGCCATTTCACCCGCGCCGCCGAGCTGACCGGGGTCTCCCAGCCCAGCCTCTCCAAGCAGATCCGCGTGCTCGAGAACTCGCTGGGCACGCCGCTGTTCGTCCGCAACCGCGGCGCGATCGAGCTCACCAGCGCCGGCGAGGCCCTGCTGCCGCACGCCCAGCGCATCCTGATCGACAGCGAGAGCGCCGAGCGCACCGTGCGCGAGGTCGCGACGCTGCGCCGCGGGCGCGTACGCATGGGGGCCACGCCGTCGCTGTGCGAGGGGCTGCTGCCCGAGGCGCTCAAGGAGTTCCACGCCTCCTACCCCGACATCGAGCTCGAGGTGCAGGAGGCCGGGTCGCGCGTGCTGACCCGCGAGCTCGCCGACGGCCGGCTCGATGTCGCGCTGCTGATCGTCCCGCTGCACAACGCCGATCCCGACATCCAGACGACACCGATCCTGCGCGAACGCCTGGTGCTGGCGAGCCCGGCCGACGCGGACCTCCCCGACCGCCTCGAGATCCGCGACCTCGAGGACCTGCCCCTCGTGATGTTCCGCGAGGGCTACGACTTGCGCGAGGTGACGCTCGGCGCCTGCGCCGATGCGGGCTTCGAGCCGAAGCTCTCGGTCGAGGGCGGCGAGATGAGCGCCGTGCTCAGGTTCGTGCAGGCCGGTCTCGGTCACGCCGTGGTGCCGAGCATGGTGCTGACGACCCGTCCGCACCTCAAGGCCACGCAGCTCGACAGTCCCTCGCTCGAGCGCGTCATCGCCCTCGCGCACCGCAGCACCGAGGCGCTGCCGCTCGCCGCCCGCGCGTTCAAGTCCGAGCTGCTCAAGCACCTCAAGACCGTCGTCTCCGAGGACCTCGGAATCGTCTGACACGGGCGCCCGGCGGGTCTAGGCTCCCGGGATGCGCATGCGCCGCCTCGTCTGCATCGGCACCCTCGTCGCCCTGTCCGCATGTGGCGGTGGCAGCGACAGCGGATCTGACGGGCCGGCCGCATCAGCTCCCCTGTCGAAGGTGCAGGCGCAGAAGGCGCTGCTCACGATCGGCGACTTCGAGTCGGACTGGAAGGCCGTGCCCGTCGACGACTCGGACGCCGCCATCACGATCACCAAGGGCGACCCGTCGTGCTCTGCACTGGCGAACGGCCCGGGCGACAAGGCGCCGACCAGCGTCGAGTCGTCATTCTCCCGGGCCGACCAGGCGTCGATGGACGACACCGTCGAGTCGTACGGCAGCAGCGCCAAGGCGACCAAGGAGTGGCGTGCCCACCTCAAGGACATCTCCGCCTGCCACGCGTTCACCCTCGGAGGATCCGGCACCCCGAGCGTCGAGGTCGAGGTCACGCCGGCCGAGGTCACCGACCTCGGCGACGAGGCCGCCGCGTTCCAGGCGACCGGGACCGTCCAGGGCGTCACGATGAACCTCGACCTGGTGACCGTCAGGACCGGCCGGAACGTCGTCGCGATCACGACCTTGGCGTTCAACGACCGGCCGCCGCGGGACAAGCTCGAGCAGAAGGTGCAGACGATGCTCGATCGGCTCGACGCACTGGACGACGCGAGCTGACAGCGACTACGAGGGGCCGAGCGCGAAGGTGTGCTGCGGGACCCAGCCCGCGACGTCGTCGTGATGGTAGAGGGCGAACTCGTCGACCGAGAACTGGCACTCGAACGAGCTGAGCTCGTCGTACGCCCGGTCGAGGCTCGCGTCGTCGAGATTGTGCGCGATCGTGACGTGCGGGTGGAACGGGAACTCCGGCTCGGGGGCGTCGAGTGCCCGACGGACGCACTTGGCCAGCATCTCGGTGTAGGAGATGCCCTGGCTCACCGCGACGAACACGACCGGTGACACCGGACGGAACGTGCCGGTGCCCCGCAGCCGCATGGGGAACGGCGGCATCGTCGCCGACGCACGCCGAAGCGCTGCGTAGACGTCATCGAGCTCGTCCGGGGCGTAGTCGACCGGTGGGATCAGGGTCACGTGGCTCGGCACGGTCTCGGCCATCGGGTCACCGAAGGCGGCTCGCATCGAGCGCAGCTGGCTGCCGTACGGCTCCGGCACCGGGATCGCGATCCCGATCGTGAGGCGGTCCGTGGTCATACCGGACGCACGAATCCGGAACGGTCGTAGACGAGGTCGAGCGTGACCGACGCGACCTCGCGCGCACGCTCGGCACCCTTGGCGAGGATGCGGTCGAGCTCGCCGCGATCGCTCAGGAGCTCCCGGGTCCGCGCACCGAAGGGCTCGACGAAGTCGGACACGATCTGCGCCAGCGCGACCTTGAAGGCGCCGTACTGCTGGCCCTCGTACTGCGCGACGATCTCGTCGATCGACTGGCCCGTCAGCGCCGAGTAGATCGTCAGCAGGTTGGAGATGCCGGGCTTCTCAGCGACGTCGAAGCGGATGTCACTGCCGGAGTCGGTGATCGCCGAGCGGATCTTCTTGGCGGCCTTCTTGGGGTCGTCGAGCAGGTCGATCACTCCGTTGGGCGACGACTGCGACTTGCTCATCTTGTTGGTCGGTTCCTGCAGGTCGTAGATCTTCGAGACGCCCTTGACGATGTGCGGCTTGGGCACCGTGAACGTCTCGCCGAAGCGGTGGTTGAACCGCTGCGCGAGGTCGCGGGTCAGCTCGACGTGCTGCCGCTGGTCCTCGCCGACCGGGACGCTGTCGGCCTGGTAGACGAGGATGTCGGCCGCCATGAGGATCGGATAGGTGAACAGGCCGACGCTCGCGGAGTCGGAGCCGCCCTTGACGGTCTTGTCCTTGAACTGCGTCATGCGGCTCGCCTCGCCGAAGCCCGTGATGCCGCTGAGCACCCAGGCGAGCTGCGCGTGCTCGGGCACGTGGCTCTGCGCGAACAGCGCGCTGCGCTGCGGGTCGACGCCGGCGGCGAGCAGCTGCGCGGCGGCGATGTAGGTGCGTTCGCGCAGCGCGGCCGGGTCGTACTCGATCGTGATCGCGTGCAGGTCGGGGATGAAGTAGAACGCCTCGAACTCGTCCTGGAGGGCGACCCACTGCTTGAACGCGCCGAAGTAGTTGCCGAGATGGTACGAGTCGGCGGTCGGCTGGGCGCCGGACAGGACTCGGGGGCGACGGTCAGCGGACATGGACGGCATTCTGCCAGCCACCACGTACGTCGTAGGGTCGGGGCGTGACAGACGTGCGCCGGTGGGATGTGCCCGGACGAGTGAACCTGATTGGCGAGCACCTCGACTACAACGGCGGACCCGTCCTGCCGATGGCGATCGACCGCTCACTGACGATCAAGGTGCGGCCTCGCGACGACGAGACGGTCAACCTGTGGTCCGACCTGCCGGGCTCGTCCAAGGTCACGTTCGGCACCGGCGTGCAGCCCGGCGACCTCGACGGCTGGGCCGTGTACGCCGCCGGAATCGTCTGGAGCTTCATGTCGTCGGGGCATCGCTTCGAGGGCGCCGACATCGTCGTCGAGTCCCGCATCCCGTCGGGCGCCGGCATGTCGTCGTCGGCGGCGCTGACCTGCGGCATCGCGTCGGCGCTCAACGAGCTGCACGGCTACGGCCTCGGCCGCACCGACCTGGCGCTCCTGGCGCAGCGCGCCGAGCACGACTTCGTCGGCGCACCCGTCGGGCTCATGGACCAGCTCGCGGTGCTCTACGGCGAGGCCGGGCACGCGGTGCTGATGGACACCGCCCAGTCGCCGCCGACCACCGAGACCGTCCCGGTCACGTGGGAGGACGACGGCCTCGCGCTGCTCGCGATCAACACGCGGGCCCACCACTCGCTCGCCGACGGTGAGTACGCCGCCCGGCGCACCGAGTGCGAGCAGGCCGCCGCCGAGCTCGGCGTCACCTGGCTCGCCGAGGCGACCCTCGACGCCACGATCGCCCTGACCGACGAGACGCTCAAGGCGCGGACCCGGCACGTGCTGACCGAGACCGCGCGCGTACGCGGTGCCGTCAACGCGATCAGCCGCCGCGCGTGGACGCAGCTCGGCACGATCTTCACCGCCTCCCACGCGTCCCTGCGTGACGACTTCCAGGTCAGCTGCCCCGAGCTCGACGTCGCCGTCGAGGCCGCGCTCGAGGCCGACGCACTCGGCGCGCGGATGACCGGCGGCGGCTTCGGCGGCAGCGCGATCGCTCTGGTGCCGGTCGACCGCGTGGCAGCCGTACGCGAACGGGTCGAGGCCCGGTTCGCCGCGCAGCAGTGGCGCGAGCCCGAGGTCTTCGTCGTACGTCCCGCCGACGGCGCTCACCTCGTCGAGTGACCAGGTCTGGGAGACTGGGCGCGTGAGCACCAAGCAGCGGATCGCGTACCAGGGGGAACCCGGCGCGAACTCCCACATCGTCGCCCGGGAGCACTACCCCGAGTGGGAGGCCGTGGCGTGCGCGTCGTTCGAGGACGCGTTCGCGGCCGTCACCAACGGCGACGCGGACCTCGCGATGATCCCGATCGACAACTCGATCGCCGGCCGGGTGTCCGACATCCACCACTTCCTGCCGACGTCGGGGCTGCACATCGTCGCCGAGCACTTCCTGCGCATCCAGTTCAGCCTGCTCGGCGTGCCCGGGTCGAGCCTCGACACGATCAAGACCGTCCACAGCCACGTGCACGCCCTGGGCCAGTGCCGCAAGATCATCAAGAAGTACGGCCTCACGCCGATCATCTCCGGCGACACCGCCGGCGCCGCTCGCGAGATCGCCGACGCCGCCGATCCGAGCCAGGCCGCGATCTCGCCGCCGCTGGCCGCTGAGATCTACGGCCTCGAGGTGCTGGCCTCCGACGTCGAGGACGAGGACCACAACACGACCCGGTTCGTCGTGCTGTCGCGGGAGGCCAGGCGGGCGCCGGCCGGCAACGGCCCGACCGTCACGAGCTTCATCTTCAACGTCCGCAACCTCCCCGCCGCGCTCTACAAGGCGCTCGGCGGCTTCGCGACCAACGGCGTCAACATGACCAAGCTCGAGAGCTACATGGTCGGCGGGGAGTTCACCGCGACCCAGTTCCTCGCCGAGGTCGACGGCCATCCCGAGGACACCCCCCTTCGACGCGCGCTCGAGGAGCTCGAGTTCTTCACGACCGACGTCAAGATTCTCGGGGTGTACCCGGCCGACCCGTTCCGCTCGCTCAACCCATGACGCGCGCCGCATGAAGTGGCCGCTCAACGTCCCGGTTCTGAGCGACGGGGTCGTGACCCTGCGGGCACACGTACCGGCCGACACCGATGCGCTGGTCGAGATGGCCAACGACCCCGTGATGCAGCGGTGGACG